>CAZMEL010000087.1:0-25726 GCA_964565225.1 uncultured Thermoanaerobaculia bacterium
GGGATCCGGGCTCCAGACCGTGTGGTCGCGGTCCCAGATCCGGCGGACGATCTCCTCCTGGTCGAGCCGGCGCAGGGTTCGTTCGAGGTCGGCGGCGAGCTGAGGGATGTGGAGATGGGCCATGAAACGACTCCTCGAGCACCTTTCGAATGGGTTCGCTGGGTTGTGGTCGGGCCGTCATCTTAACTGGGAACCCGGCGGGCGGTGAGAGTTTTTCGCCAAGCATTCTGGGGCGGAACCGCCGAACCGGTTTTTCGATCGATGGATTCTGGTTTATAGTGAGAAACGAGCCTGGCTTCCGGAATTTGGCCCGGAATCCAAGCTTCGATTCGTTTCTGAGCAGGCCAAGACAACGCGAAGGTGCGCTCGACGTGAACAGCAAATTGGTGTCTTTCTCCAGCACCCGCGGACATGAGCTGGCGGCACGATGGGACTGCGGTTCCACGCCACCCCGGGCGGTTGCCCTTTTCGCCCACTGCTTTACCTGCTCCAAGGATCTGAAAGCGGTCCGGCGGATCAGCCGAGCGCTCGTGGACCGGGGGATCGGAGTCCTTCGCTTCGATTTCACCGGCCTGGGGGAGAGTGAGGGCGAGTTCGGCGAAACCAATTTCACCTCGAATATCGAAGACCTGCTGTCGGCTGCGGAGTATTTGCGCCGTGGCCACGGAGCCCCTGCGCTCCTGATCGGCCACAGCCTGGGAGGTGCGGCGGCCCTGGTGGGGGCGAGCGAGATCCCGGAATGCAAGGCCGTGGCGACGATCGGCGCACCGAGCAGCACCCGCCATCTCCAGCGCAGCCTCCTGGACTCGAATCCTCAGCTGGCCGAGGCCGACGAGGGTACGACGGTGGTCCTGGCGGGTCGGCGATTCCAGCTGCAGAAGCAGTTGATCGAAGACCTCGGCAAGGACCGGGTCGAATCCTCGGTGGCCGAGCTCGGCCGTGCCCTTCTGATCATGCACTCCCCGGTCGACGAAGTGGTCGACATCGATCATGCGCGGCGAATCTACGAGGTGGCCAAACATCCCAAGAGCTTCGTCTCTCTCGATTCCGCCGACCATCTGCTGCTGCGAGATCCGGCCGACGCAAGGTACGTGGCCGAGGTTCTGGCGGCGTGGGCCTCGCGTTTTCTGGACCTCGAGGAAGCGCCGGAACCGGACGCCCCGATGTCGGTTTCGGACGAGCCCGGTGAGGTGGTGGTTCGCGGCGGCCGAAGCTTCGTGCAAGACATCCGGGCGGGTGGGCATCGGCTGGTTGCCGACGAGCCGGAGAGTGTCGGCGGCAGCGGTCGGGGGCCCAACCCCTACGACTTTCTGCTGACGGCTCTCGGAGCCTGTGTGAGCATGACTCTTCGCATGTATGCCAACCGCAAGGACTGGCCGCTGGAGGCGGTCGAGGTCCGGTTGCGGCATCAGAAGATCCACGCCCGGGACTGCTCCGAATGTGAGAACGCGGAAGGCAAGGTCGACCGTATCGACCGCACGATCGAGCTCGTGGGGGATCTCGATCCGGATCAGCGTCAGCGCCTCATGGAAATCGCCGACCGTTGCCCGGTCCACCGCACTCTCACCTCGGAGACCTTCATCTCGACCCAAGAGAAGACGGGGGATCGAACATGAGATTCGACGGTCCGGAAGAGAGCACGACCATGTTCGTGCGACCTCTCGAGTATTGGCCCGACGAGGAATCCACGGATGTGACCAACCTGCCGGAGAAGCCGCCCCGCATTCTGGCGCGCTCGGAGCATCCGGTGTCACGCAAGCTGCTCGCCTCGGGAGCTCTGAAGGTGCTCTATCGCCTGAAGAACTCTCGGTACCGCGCCTACCTCTGTGGCGGTGCGGTGCGCGACCTGATGCTGGGTGGCCAGCCGAAGGATTTCGACGTCTGCACCGACGCCCAGCCCGACCAGCTCCGCCGCCTGTTTCGCAATGCGAGGATCATCGGTCGGCGGTTCCGGCTCGCCCACGTGATCTTCCACGATGGCATCGTGGAAGTCTCGACGTTCCGCCGGACGCCCGATCCCGAAGAGCAGAAGCGGGAAGAGGGAGAGTTGCTGATCACCAGCGACAACACTTTCGGGACCCCGCGGGAAGACGCCTTTCGCCGCGACTTCACGATCAATGCGCTCTTCTACAACATCGCCGACTTCTCGGTGATCGACTACGTGGGAGGGATCGACGACCTGCGCAATCGGCTCGTGCGGGTGATCGGCGACCCGGAGCTCCGCTTTCAGGAAGACCCGGTGCGGATGTTGCGGGCGTGTGAGTTCGCGGGTCGGCTCGGGTTCGGGATCGAGCCAAAGACCCAGGAAGCGATCCAGAGCTGTGGCCAGGAGGTGCTCAAGGCGGCGCCACCGCGCCTTGCCGAGGAGCTCCTGCAGCTGCTGAAGTGTGCCCATGCCGGCGCCGCGATGCAGTGGATGCTGGATCTCGGGCTTGTCGAGGTGTTGTTGCCCGAAGCCCTGGCCATGATCCGGGCGGGGGAACGGGGTGCCGGCAATTTCAGCGGCATCCTGCCGACCCTCGATCGCATGAGTGGCGATGGGCGGGAGCTGCCGGACGTGGTGCTCCTGGGGGCGATCCTGCTGCCCCAGATCATGCTCAAACGCTACGAGTACGAGCGCCCCGTCGGTCGGCTCATGGATCTGCAGACGTTCCGCAAGGTGGTCGACGAGACCGTGGAGCCCTTCCTCGAGCGTTTCTCTCTGGCGAACTACAAGCGGGCGCTCTTGATCCAGGCCCTGGAAGGATTCCATCGCCTCTGCGATCAGCGCTGGACTCCGGGCCAGCGAGTGCGTTTCGCCAGCAAGAGCTACTTCGACGACGCCCTGGCTCTCTTCGAGATCCTGGTGCGGGCGACCGGCGACGGGCACGATGCCCTCGAGCATTGGCAGGCTGCCCGCCGCCAGCGGCCGCGGCGACCCCAGCCGGCAGTCGAGACCAAGCGGCGTCGTCGGCCGAGGCGTCGCCGCCGTCGGCGCTGAGCTCGTTGCGCCGCAGATCTTCCCTCCCTCGGTTGTCTGCGCGGCGCGCGGGTCGACCCCCGGCCCGGCGGCAAAATCCATGGTTGGAGTCGCCGTTCGCGGAGCTTTCCGTACAGCCGAGGCTGATAGGATCGGCAGCCTTCCATCCGGGGAAGAGATTTCACCGTACTGTCCGTGTGGCGGACGGAAGCGCTCGCCCGTGGATCCATTGCGGCCGTGTCCGCCGTGGATGTCTCTGAACGAAGCTACCTTTCCGGGCCGTGAGCCCAGTATTTCGAGAGGTTCGCCAATGACCTGGCTCATCGATATCTACCGTTCCGCCGTGTTCAAGAAAATGGTCATGGCGGTGACCGGCCTGATGCTCTTCGGGTTCGTCCTCGGTCACATGGGGGGCAACCTGAAGCTGTACCAGGGCAAATACGAGACCGGCGAACATGCCGGAGAATACAAGATCGACGTCTACGCCGAAGGGCTCCGAGAGCTCGGCGCACCCGTCCTCGGGCATGGAGAGTTCCTGTGGATTGCGCGCTTCGGCCTTCTGGCGGCGGTCGGCCTGCACATCCTCAGTGCCTTCCAGCTCACCCAGATCAACCGCAGGGCCCGGCCCCGCGGTTACGAGTCGATGTCTTACACATCTTCGACCTACGCTTCCAGAACCATGCGGTGGGGTGGGGTGATCCTGCTTCTCTTCGTGGGCTACCACTTGCTGCACCTGACCTTCGGCGCTCCCGACGTGCACTCCGATTTTCGGCCCGGCGAGGTCTTCCACAACGTGGTCAGCGGCTTCTCCAATCCCTTGGTGAGCGGTTTCTACATCCTCGCCCAGCTGGCGTTGGGAATGCACCTCTACCACGGTCTGTGGAGCCTGTTCCAGTCCCTGGGCCTCAACGGCAAGCGCTTCAACGACTTCAGAAAGCAATTCGCGGTGGCCTTCGCCCTTCTGATCACCGTTGGCAACATTTCCTTCCCGGTGGCCGTCCTTTCGGGCATCATCCAATAGGAGCCTTCCCATGGTTCTGCAGTCCAAGATCCCAAGTGGACCGATCGAGAAGAAGTGGGATGACCACCGATTCGATATGCGGCTGGTCAACCCGGCCAACAAGCGCAAATTCGAGGTGATCGTGGTCGGCACCGGCCTGGCCGGTGCCTCTGCCGCCGCGACCATGGCCGAGCTGGGGTACGACGTGAAGGCGTTCTGCTTCCAGGACAGCCCTCGCCGGGCCCACTCGATTGCCGCCCAGGGCGGAATCAACGCCGCCAAGAATTACCAGAACGACGGCGACAGCATTTTTCGCCTGTTCTACGACACGGTGAAAGGGGGCGACTTCCGCTCCCGAGAAGCCAACGTCTACCGGCTGGCCCAGGTCAGCGTGAACATCATCGACCAGTGCGCCGCGCAGGGTGTTCCCTTCGCCCGGGAGTACGGTGGCCTGCTCGACAACCGCTCTTTCGGTGGCGCCCAGGTTTCGCGTACCTTCTACGCTCGCGGGCAGACCGGACAGCAGCTACTGCTCGGCGCCTACCAGGCCCTGGCTCGCCAGATCCACACCGGCAAGGTGAAGATGTATCCGCGGACCGAGATGCTCGACGTGGTGCTGGTCGACGGCCACGCCCGGGGAATCGTGGTTCGCGACCTGAAGACCGGCAAGATCTCGAGCCACGCGGGAGACGCCGTGGTGCTGGCCACGGGAGGGTACGGCAACGTCTTTTTCCTCTCGACCAACGCCAAGGGCTCCAACGTCACGGCCGCCTGGCGAGCACACCGTCGCGGTGCCTACTTCGCCAACCCTTGTTACACCCAGATCCATCCGACCTGCATTCCGGTGAGTGGAGACCACCAGTCGAAGCTCACCCTGATGAGTGAGTCCCTGCGCAACGATGGCCGGATCTGGGTACCGGAGAAGAAGGACGACCACCGGGCCCCGGGGCAGATTCCCGAAAACGAGCGCGACTACTACCTCGAGCGGAAGTACCCGAGCTTCGGCAACCTCGTGCCGCGCGACGTCGCGTCGCGCAACGCCAAGGACGTGTGCGACGAAGGGCGGGGAGTGGGTCCCGGGGGCCTCGGTGTCTATCTGGATTTCGCGGATTCGATCCAGCGCCTGGGCAAAGACGTGGTCAGCGCCCGCTACGGCAATCTCTTCCACATGTACGAGAAGATCACCGGCGAAAATCCCTACGAGGTGCCGATGCGGATCTTCCCGGCGGTGCACTACACCATGGGTGGCTTGTGGGTCGACTACAACCTCATGACCACGGTGCCAGGCCTCTACGCCATCGGCGAGGCCAACTTCTCGGATCACGGCGCCAATCGGCTGGGTGCGAGCGCCCTCATGCAGGGCCTGGCCGACGGCTACTTCGTATTGCCCTACACCATTGGTGACTACCTGGCGCAACACATGGGCGAGAAGGTTTCTACCGATCACGCGGCCTTCACCGACGCCGAGAACGTGGTGAAGGAGCAGACGGAGAAGCTGCTCGGCAACAGGGGCAGCCGAACGGTGGATTCGTTCCATCGCGAGCTCGGCAAGATCGTGTGGGAGAACTGCGGCATGGCGCGCAACGCCGCCGGGCTGCGAGAGGCCCTGCAGCAGATTCCCGAGCTCAAGGAGCAGTTCTGGAAAGACGTACGAGTGCCGGGCAGCGGAGACTCGATCAACCAGAGCCTGGAGAAAGCGGGCCGGGTGGCCGACTTCTTCGAGCTTGCGGAGCTCATGTGCAAGGACGCCCTCGATCGCGACGAATCGTGTGGCGGTCACTTCCGAGAAGAGCACCAGACCCCGGAGGGAGAGGCCCTACGGAACGACGAGGAGTTCTGCCACGTCTCCGCCTGGGAGAAGCAGAACGGCGACTGGAAGCTGCACAAGGAAGATCTCGAATTCGAATACGTGAAGCTCACGCAGAGGAGTTATAAATAATGGATCTCACGCTGCACGTATGGCGCCAGGACGGCCCCCGGGCCGAAGGGCAGATGGTTCGTTACGAGGCGAAGAACGTCAGCCCGGACATGTCGTTTCTCGAGATGCTCGACGTCTTGAACGAGGAGCTGATCGAGAAGGGCGAAGAGCCCATCACCTTCGATCACGACTGTCGCGAGGGGATCTGCGGCGCCTGTGGAATGATGATCAACGGCGTGGCTCACGGTCCGCAGCCGGGCACCACCACCTGCCAGCTGCACATGCGGAGCTTCGAGGACGGCGCCACGATTACCATCGAGCCCTGGCGCTCGGCGGCCTTCCCGGTGCTCAAGGATCTGATGGTCGACCGCGGAGCCTTCGACCGGATCGTCCAGTCCGGCGGGTACATCTCGGTCAACACCGGCAGCGCCCGTGACGCCAACGAGATCCTGGTGCCGAAGACCGACGCGGACCTCGCGTTCGAGGCGGCGGCCTGTATCGGCTGCGGCGCGTGTGTCGCCCAATGCCCCAACGGAGCGGCCCAGCTCTTCACCAGCGCCAAGGTTTCCCATCTCGGCCTGATGCCTCAGGGGCAGCCCGAACGGTACCAGCGGGTCGACCAGATGGTGGCGCAGATGGAAGAAGAGGCCTTCGGCTCCTGCACCAATCATCGTGAGTGTGAGGCGGTCTGCCCGAAGGAGATCAGCGTCGATTTCATCGCCCGCATGAACCGCGACTATCTGAAGGCCAAGTTCAAACGCAGCTGATCGGCAGCACGCTCAGGAGGTTCGACGATGCTCACAAACCCCTCTCGATGGATTCTGGCAGTGATGCTCGCCGCAGGCACGGGGCCGGTTGTCGGAGCGGCGAGCCCTCTGCAGCTCGAAGATCCGGACCTCGCATCTTCCCTGCAGGCCGCCGCACGCGACGAGGTGGCGCTCCGCCTGGAGGTACCCCTGGAGGTCGATACCTCCGGGATCCTCGAGCTCCGCCCGTTCGAAGTGTTCGCCGCCGATGCCCGAGTGACCGTGTTCCGCCGCGATGGCGAGGAGCGTCTGCTTCTGCCGCGCACCGACTACTTCCAGGGGCACGTCGCCGGGCGCCCCGGCTCCCGGGCTCTGGTCTCGGTGCGGGAGAGTGGCGAGGTGCGCGGAGTGGTGACCGAAGGGGGGCGGTACTGGCTGCTCGCGTCGGCCGCTTCTTCCCTCGAGGGCGGAGAGCTGCCGGCCTTTCGCGAGGTCGACGTAGCAACCGAGCTGGCCGAGAAGACGGGCACCTTCGGTTGCGAGAGCGACCTCTTGCCACCCGCGGATCGGCTCACCCTGCCCGCCGCGGCGCTGATTCCGGCATCCGCTCACGACACGAGAGCTCTCCCGGTCGAAGGCGAGGGCCAGCCCGGTTTCACTGCCCGCGTCGCGGTGGAAACGGACTTCGAGCTCTACCAGCAGTTCGATACCGAATCCGAGATGATCGACTACATCGGCGATCTCTTCGGTTTCGCCTCGACGATCTACGCGGCCGAGGTCGACACCAGCCTGCTGGTGTCGTCGGTCAGTGTCTGGGACAACGCCGGGGACCCCTACGCCGAGTCACCGGGAACCTGCGGTCTGTTCGAGTTCGGGCGGTACTGGAACGACAATCGGAGTGGGGTCGATCGCACGATCGCGCATATGTTGAGCGGCAAGAACACCAATGCCGGGGTCGCGTGGGTCGGCGTGTTGTGCAATGGCGCCTTCAATACCGATCACCAGGGTAGTTGCCCGGGCCTCTCCCCGAATGTCGACAACTACGGGGGCGACTACGGCTACACCGGCGGGATCGACGGGAACTTCGACATCGGCAATCCCCTGGTGATCTGGGACATCGTCGGCGTGGCCCACGAGGTCGGTCACAATTTCAACTCGCCCCACACCCACTGTTACGAAGGTCTGGGAGGCAGCTCCGCCGCGGTGGACAACTGTTTCTCCGGGCAGTGTGGACAGTCGGGTTGTTACTGCGGTGAGGCGAGCCTGCCGTGTGGCACCACCGGCGCCGGTTGCGGCACGATCATGAGCTACTGCCATTTCCTGAGCGGTGGTCTGGCGAACATCTCCATGACATTCGGCCAGGGGCACCTCTGGGGCGTACAGCCGGAGCGGGTTCCCACCCGGATGAACGCACACGTGGTCTCGCGGGCGGGAGCCGACCCCAGCTGCCTCGCCTTCACCCAGCTCGGCGAGATCTTCGCCGACGGTTTCGAGAGCGGCAACACCTCGATCTGGTCGATCACCTCGCCCTGAGGAAGGAGCCGCGGCCGAGGCTCTATTCGGCTTCCGAGTCGGTTGCCGGAGGGTCGTCGGCCGGGGCGAGCCAGCGGTTGAGGGCCGAGACCAGCTCCTTCTGCTGGAAGGGTTTGGAGATGTAGTCGTTCATCCCGGCCTCGAGACATTTCTCCCGGTCCCCCTTCATCGCGTGGGCGGTGACGGCGATGACGGGGATCTCCCGGTACGCGGCCTCGGTTGCGCGAATCCGACGGGTGGTCTCGTAGCCGTCGAGCTCCGGCATCTGGCAGTCCATCAAGATCAGGTCGAAGGCCCGGGTCTCCAAGGCTGCCAGAACCTCGAAACCGTTGCTCACCGCCTCGATCGGGTAGCCGAGAGCCTCCAGCTGGCTCAGAGCCACGATCTGGTTGACCTCGTTGTCTTCCGCCAGGAGGAGCCGGCAGCTGGCGGGGTCGACCCGAGGTTGCGTGCTCCGCGCGCTTCGGCTCTTCTTGCGGGAGCCGAGGCCGGCGAGGGAAGGTTGGAGCAGAACCTCGAACCAGAAGCAGGAACCTTTGCCCGGATCACTCTCGAGCCCGATCCGGCCATCCATCAGATCGACGAGCTTCTGACAGATGGCGAGCCCGAGGCCGGTGCCGCCGAATCGTCGGGAGGTCGAGGAGTCGGCCTGGGTGAAGGAGTCGAAGAGGCGTTTCTGGACGTCCTTGGCGATTCCTATTCCCGTGTCCTGCACCGAGAAGCGCATCAGGGCTCCGGCGTCGTCGAAGCGGATCTGGGTGGCGCTGACGGCGATGAAGCCATTTTCGGTGAACTTGATGGCGTTGGCCACCAGGTTGATCAGGATCTGGCGGATCCGTTGGGAGTCGCCTCGTAGATGGGTCGGGAACTCGTCGGTCACCTCGACGCGGATCTCGAGGCCCTTGGCGGTGGCTCTGGGGATCAGGGATTCGACCGCGGCTCGGACGATGCTGCGCAGTCGAAAGTCGACGAGCTCCAAAGAGAGCTTTCCGGCCTCGATCTTGGAGAAGTCGAGGATGTCGTCGACCAGCTGCAGCAGACCCTCGGCCGAATCCTTGAGAATTGCGGCGTGGCGTCTCTGGGGTGCAGAGAGATCGGTGTCGAGGAGCAGTCCGGCCATGCCGATGATCGCATTCATCGGTGTGCGGATCTCGTGGCTCATATGCGCGAGAAACGAGCTCTTGGCCTCGCTGGCTGCCTCCGCCGCATCCTTGGCCTTCTGCAGCGTGGCCGCGCGGCGACGTTCCAGGGCGCCGCTGATGATCTCGCCGACGATCTTCAGCAGAGCGATCTGGTCGTTCGTCCACACCCGCGTGTGGGAGGTCGTGACGAAAGAGAGGTAGCCGATGGTCGCGTCGAGAGAGAGGATCGGCACCGCGACCATCGAGCGGATCCCCTCGGCGCGGAAGGCCTCGGCCTCGGCCCCGGCTTCCGCCGGCAGCTCCTCGAGGTGCGAGAAGCGCAGGGCTTCGGGGCGGCGGATGGTCTGGGTGAACCAGGGAAAACGGGCGCACTCGATGTCCTGCAGCTGCTCGCGCCGAGACGACACGCCGGGAGCACACCATTCGTGGGTGCTGGACTCGTACTGGCCGTCGCCGGAGGTCTGGAAGAGCTGCCCGCGATCGACTCCGAGAAATTCTCCGACATTTCGTAGCACCTGCTGGATCCCGTCGTCGGTCTCGGGAAGAGGAGTGCTGATCACCTGTGCCGAGATCGAGTTCACCAGCTCGTCGAGAGCGATCCGGTAGCGCAGCTCGTCCTCGGAGCGTTTGCGGTCGGTGATGTTGGCGACGGTGCCGGCCATTCGGATCGGCTTGCCTTCGACATCGTGGAAGGCTCGGCCCTCGCTGACCACCCAGAGCTCGGGAGCGTCTTTCGAGGTCCGGAGGCGGTGCTCGACCCGGTAGGGACCGCGCGTCTCCAGCGCGGTGCGAATGGCCTTCCGGATCGTCTCGCGGTCGACGGGATGGGTGAGGGCCAGATAGGCATCGGGAGTCGGCCCCAGGGTGCCCGGCTCGAGGCCGAGGATCTCCTCGATTCCCTCCGACCACACCAGACTGCCGGAATCCAGGTCCCACTCCCAGGTTCCGATCCGGGCTGCTGTCAGGGCGAGGTGCAGGTGTTGCTGGCTGCGGCGTAGGGCTTCTTCGACCCGCTTCTGGTCGGTGATGTCCCGGGCGATGGTGGAGAAGTAGTCGACCTCCCCACCGGGGGAACGGTGCGCCAGAACGACCTGGGAGGTGCGTAGCTCTTTCCCGGTTCGGTGGCGAATGATCGTTTCGCCGGTCCAGACCCCGGAGCGAACGGCGGCCGGAAACCCGGCCCGCAGAATCAGCTGGCCGATGTCGGGAGGGTGGAAGTCCTGCAGATCGCGGCTCGAGAGATCTTCGTCCTCGTCGACACCCACCATGGCCCGGCCGGCCCGGTTGAGGTATTGGATCTTGCCCTCGCGGTCGGTAATGGCGACGAAGTCGGTGGTGGCGCCGAGGATCGACATGAATCGATCCTGGGCGGCTTCGAGGCGTTTGCGCTGCGTGATGTCGACGAACATCGCCCGGGTGCCGATGATCTCGCCGCCGGCTCCGAGCTGGGGAACGGCCTGGAGGAGTGTGTCGACCACCGTTCCGTCGCGTTGCACCAGTTGCCGTTCGGCGACCGTGAAGTTGCCTTCCAGGGCTCGGCGGTAGCCGCCCTGGTCCAGCAGATCGGCGCGCGAGGAGTCCGTATAGAAGTCGCCCATCGCACGGCCGATCAACTCGGAGGGCTCGTAGCCCAGGGTCTCACAGAACCGTCGGTTGCAATCGAGGATGAAGGGAGCTCCATCGAGGGCTTCGGTGATCACGTACATCACCGGTGCTTCGTCGAAGAGGCTCCGGAATCTGCGTGCGGCAGGCTCTTGCTCCAGCTGGGAGAGTCGGGTGCGGAGGGCCGCGACCTCGCGCTCGAGCTCGGCGCGTGATTTCTTGGTGTCGGGCATGGCCTGGCGGAGTCCGGCTCCGATCACTCCTCGGAAAGGTCCGGCTGTGTCGCAATCCAGCCATCGGGCTCGTCGCGCGGATCCTCTGCCGCTGCCGAGCCGGTGTCGCCGGGTTCTTCGGGGTGGGTTCGCCCGGCTCGAAGCGTTTCCGGATCCAACCCCAGGGCAGCGAGGTACCTCTCTGCCAGGCGGCTCGCCGACGGGCGGTCCCCGGGGTTCGGGGCCAGGGCCTCGTCGACCAGCTGCTCGATCTCGATGGGGAGCCCGGGGACCCGATCGGAGAGGGCTGGAGGGGGTCTGCGCTCGACCTGGATGGCTTCGAGGATGTCGATCCCACTGTCCGCGGCGAAGGGTCTGCGGCCGGCCAGGGCTTCGTAGAGGATCACGCCGACACTGTAGATGTCGGAAGCGCCTCCGTAGGGCTGATCCGCCAGTCGTTCGGGAGCCATGTAGGCCGGGGTGCCCACCAGGCTTCCTTCCTGTGTGATCTTCTGGCTCAACGACACCTCCCCCAACATCTTGGCGATCCCGAAGTCGAGCACCTTCACCCACTCACCGTGGCGCCCTCGGTGCAGGAAGATGTTCTGCGGCTTGATGTCCCGGTGGACGATGCCCAGGGCGTGGGCCTCTGCCAGCACCTGGCAGACCGGGAAGAGGATCTCTGCCAGGCGCCGCACCTCGAGGGTTCCGTGGCGATGGATTTCCTCTTCCAGGGTCCGGCCTTCGAGGAGCTCCATCACCAGGTAGGGAATCCCTTCGTCGCTGACGCTGAAGTCGTGCACCTCGACCGCGTTGGGATGCCGAACCTGACAGGCGGAAACCCCTTCCTGCTGGAATCGCGCGAGGTTGGCGGGATCTCGTCGGATCCTCGCCGCGAGCAGCTTGATGGCCACCGGCCGCTCGAGGCCGAGATGGGCGCCGCGGTACACCGAGCCGAAGCTCCCCTTGTCGATGAGAGAGTCCAGCCGGTACTTGCCTTCCAGCACCACACCCGGGCGGATCTCTTCCGCAAGGCTCTCGGTAGCCTGGCGGGTCGGGACCCGGGATCGGAGCTGGGCCTGCATCCGGGCGAGCAGGATCTCCTTGTCGATGGGTTTCGTCACGTAGTCGTTGGCTCCCAGATCGAACGCCTTCACCATGTCCTCGGACTCGCTGAGGGAGGTCGCCATGATGATCGGCAGCACGGCCGCGGGGTGCTCGGCCCGGACTCTCTGCAAGACTCCGTATCCGTCGAGCTTCGGCATGACGATGTCGAGGAGGATCAGGTCGATCGGCTCCTGGGCGAGCTTCTCCAGCGCCTGCAGGCCATCTTCCGCGATCTCGACCCGGTACCCCGCGTGCCGCAGATAGGCCGAGTACATCTCGGTGATCACGGCGCTGTCGTCGACCATCAGCACGGTGAAAGGTGTAGAGCTCATCCCGCCTTCTCCGAGCTCGTCGAGACCGACTCGAGGGAAGTCGGGATCGACTGGGTGCCGAGGATTGCCAGGAGCCGGGAACGCAGGCGTTCGAAGGCTTCCTCCAGGCTGTCGTACGCCACCGCCCGGCCTTCGGCCGCTGCAATCTCGGCTTCCGCCAGGATCTTCGCCAGCTGCACGGCACCGATGCTCGCGGCGCTTCCCTTGAGGGTGTGGGACACGGCGGATACGTCGTCGAAACGTTCGGCCTCGAGGTGGGCCTTCAGCAGACCCAGCTGCTCTTCCGCGCTCTCCAGGAAGGTCTGCAGAACCCGCCCGACGACGTCTTCGCCGGTGGACTCGCCCAGCTCCTTGAGAGAGGTGAGCGGCGCCAGGTCGAGAGTCGAGTCGAACGGCACGGCCCGTCGGCGCGAGTTGCCCTCGGGGCGAGTGATCGGGTCCGGATCGGTGTCCCCCAGGGGAAGCCAGCGGGTGAGCAGAGACTCGAGGTCATCGGACCGGAAGGGTTTGGCCAGGTAGTCGTCCATGCCGGCGGCGAGGCACTTCTCGCGGTCTCCCTTCATCGCGTGAGCCGTGACCGCGATGATCGGGATCCGCTGGTTCGGGCTCTCCCGCTTGCGAATCCGCCGGGTCGCCTCGTATCCGTCCATCACCGGCATCTGGCAGTCCATCAGCACCAGATCGAAGGTCTCACCGCGCAGCTTCTCGAGAACTTGCTGGCCATTCTTCACCGCCTCGCAGGAGAACCCGAGCTCGTTCAGCTGACCGAGAGCGACGATCGAGTTGATCTGGTTGTCTTCCGCCACCAGGATCCGGTACCGCTTGCGATTTTCGAGGGTCGTGTCTCGATCCGCCTGCTGCGAGTCGTCGTCGGTCTTCAACTGGGACTCGGAAGCGAGCTCCACAGGTACCTGGAAGCGGAAGGCGGAGCCTTTTCCGGGTTTGGATTCTACCGAGATCGTCCCACCCAGGAGCCCGATCAGGCGCTCGCAGATCGCCAGGCCGAGGCCGGTGCCACCGAAGCTGCGGGTCGACGAGGAATCGGCCTGGGTGAAGGCATCGAAGATCGTGTCGAGCACCTCGGGCTCGATGCCGATCCCGGTATCTTCGACCGAATAACTGAGGATCAGGGAGCTCGCCTCGCGGTGGGAAGCGACCTCGACCACGACCCGTCCATGGTCGGTGTACTTGATGGCGTTGGAGACCAGGTTGACCAGCACTTGCCGCAGACGGGCGGAGTCGCTGAGCACCGCTCGGGGGAGATCCTCGGCGAACTCCAGCTCCAGGGCGATCGCCTTCTGGTCGGCCTTGGGTGCCATCAGCTCCACTACCTGGCGGGCGATCTCGCCGGGGTCGAAGGGTGCGGACACCGTCTCCAGGCGCCCGGCCTCGATCCGCGAGAAGTCGAGGATGTCGTCGATGATTCCCAGGAGGGATTCGGCCGAGGCGACGATCGTGTGCACCAGCTTCTTCTGGTCCTCGGTGAGGTCCGAACGGTCGAGCAGCTCGGCAGTGCCCACGACTCCGTTCATCGGGGTGCGGATCTCGTGGCTCATGTTCGCCAGGAACTCGCTCTTCGCCTGGTTCGCGGCTTCCGCCGCCTCCTTGGCCTTGGCCAGGTCGCGGGTGCGCGCCTCGACCCGTTCCTGGAGGCTCTCGTTGAGCTGGCGCAGCTGTTGATCCCGCTCCAGGAGCTTTCGCCGCAGGTGCTCGTGAGCCGAGGCGAGAAGGCCGATCTCGTCGGTACCGAAGTCGGAGATCGGGCGGCTGAACTCTCCTCTCGACATGTCGCGGCTGGCGCGGACGAGGCTCTCCAGGCGCCGGGACCAGCGGCCCACGATGGGGTAGATCACCAGCAGGGTCAGGGTGACGGCGAGGGCCATCATCTGCAGGGTCTCGCGCTGCTGGATCGCCTGCGCCTGCTCCTGCGAGGCGGTCGAGAGCCCGGCGACGACGTGCCCGATGGTCGGTTGCCGCTGCAGGTCGATGGAGTCGTCGGTTCCGGGGGTCGTCGGATCCTGCTCCGGAGCGACCTCGTTCTCCGGTGGGCTCACGGCGAGGTCGCTGCTCCAGTCGGACGCCTCGATGTCGGACTCTCCGAGGAAGAAACCTTCGTCGGCCTCTCCCGAGCGGCGATAGCTCTCCCACGCTTCGAGGTTGCGCACGGCCGAGGCCAGAAGGCGGGAACGATCGTCGTAGATCGCCAGGAACAGGAGCTGCGAGTCGTCGAAGAAGGTTCGCGCCAGGCGCTCCAGCTCGTCGGTTTCGCCGAGGGTCAGGGGCAGCTGGCAGGCCTGGGCCAGGCCGTGGGCGATCGCATCGGCCCGGCGCTGCTCGGCTTCGGCGATGAACTGGTTGGTCCGCCGGATCGACGACAGGGCGGTGAAGCCCAGGGCCAGGATCAGGATCCCCACCACCATGGTGAACGCCTTGGCACGGAGGGTGCGGCGGTGGAAGAGGCGGATCTTCAGCACAAAAGCCCGCCAGAGCTCGGTTCCGGGCGACCGATGGAGGTGGGGATCAGAGGCGCTCTCCGGGAGAGATGGGGGAGGTCGAATAGGAACATGATCCGAAGCGATAGTACAACATCCGACCCGGGCGGCGGTGGTCCCGGGCCGGGGCAAGAGGGCGAACAGGTCAGGTACCGCGGAGCTCGCGATAGAGCCAGAGCTTGGCCAGCTTCCATTCGCGTTTGACCGTTGCGGGCGAGATCTCCAGGGCGGCGCTGGTTTCCTCTACGGTGAGCCCAACGAAGAAGCGGAGGTCCACGATCTTGGCCTGGCGAGGGTCGAGCTTCTGCAGGTTCTCGAGGGCCTCGGAGAGTGCCGGTAGGTCGAGAGATGCGGCCGTCGAGGCCGAGATCTCGCCGACCTGGTCGAGCTGGACCGGACGAACCCCACGGCCACGTTTGGCCCGGTGCCGCCGTCGGGCGTGGTCGACCAGGATTCGGCGCATCGCCTGCGCCGCCACGCCGAAGAACTGGGAACGATTCTTGAAAGCGACCGAGTCGCGCCCGTGTAGATGCATGAGAACCTCTTGCACGAGGTCGTTGGTCTCGAGGGTGTGTCCGCCGGCTTCGCGGCTCAGGTAGCGCCGCGCCTGGATCCTGAGCTCGTCACAGATCAGTGGTACCAGATCGGCCAGGGCATCGGCATTGCCCCGGCTCCAATCGAGCAGCAGGCGTGTGACTCTGGTCTTCGGATCGGACATTCCACCACGACCTCTCGCAGAGATTCCCGGAGCCGCTGCGTTGCGGCTCTGTCCCGCCGATGGCCAGCGGGCCTGCGAAAGGCGACGTCGAGGAATTGTCGCACGAAGCCCCGGTCGGGGGAAGGCGAGGTGGGCCGATCAGCAGGGGGTGACTTTGCGCCGCCGGTCGGGAACGATTCCCAGCAGGACGGGTGCGGGGCATTCGAACATCGAGCCCAGCCCGCGGGTGGCCGCCAGCAGAGTCGATACCTCGAGGAAGATCTCTACATCGTCGCCACAGGTCTTTGCCAACCATTCCGGCCAGGTTCCGCGGTCTTGTTCGAGGGCGTCTGCAACGACGCGCTTGACACGTTGCCAGTGCTCGGGTTTCATGTCCGCTCCCATCATCCTCAGAACGAGAGAAAGGGTTTCTGTCGATAGCAGCCCTCGGTGAAACTCGGGCCGCGCTGCGAGCGGCCCATTTCCGGCAGCTCAGCGTTGCAAGAACTCGAGAGATCACCGATATTCCTGCGGTTTTGCGCCTCGATCTGCCGAAGAATTGCTCGCTCTCGCCAGCGGCTGACTTTCACCACAGGCTGCTAGAAAACGCGCGGTATCAGGCCTCGGGGGCTCAAAGTACGAAAAAAAGGCTTTCCGCCACACGGCGGAAAGCCTCGGGCACAGAGCCCAGAAAACAGAAAGGATCAGAAGCTGGAGCCTTGCCAGGACTCCGGTGCCAAGAGACTGAAAACTCGATACGCACCCTCGGTGCCGCTGGCGCTCTCCAGCAGGAGAGTGTAGGTACCTGCTGGAAGGGTCGTCCGGAGCTCCTGAGTCGACGTGGGACCGAGGGCTCCGGTGGCGAGGGGATGGTTGGAAGCATCGAGCACCCGGCCGCGCAGATCGCTGGGACCGTCGCCCCAGAGGATCAGGGTCACCGGGCTCTGCACCTCGAATCGGTAGGCGTCGTGGTCGGTGACCGAGTGATTCTCGAACGAGCCCTCGAGCTGACCTCCGAGCACGGTCGCCCGGGCACAGAGAGTGGTCTCGCCGATGTCCGTACCGGAGAGCGGCGGGCAAGGGATTCCGCTACCTCCTCCGGACGGAGCGCCCAGACCATCGTTCTCGTCCCGGGGCTCCTCGGGTGGAGCCGCAGCTTCTTGCCCCTCCGGCAGAGGAGCAAAGGCCGACTGCAGGCGGAAGCCGCTGCCCGGATCGAGGCCGGTCACCACCGCGTGATATGTGCCCGCAGGCAGCACGTCGACCAGGTGGGACGGGGCCCAGGAAATTGCCGAGAGCACCGGTGCGCAGCTGTCGTCGAGAAGGGAGAGCTGGCCGCTCACGGAGCTGGTGAACGAAGTCGTCTCGAGGCCGAGGGTTCCGGTCTCGGGTACATGGAATGTAAAGGTGACCGCAGGTTCCTGGCTCGGAAAGGTGGCTTCCGACCAACCGTCGAGCGATGTCGCCAGTGTGCCCTGGCAGTCTTCCTGTGTCGATTCCGAGCCCGGGGCGGGAGTAGAGAACGTGGCGGCGAGAAGAAGCAGGGCGGACAGAGATTTCCCAAACAGAGAAGAAAAAAAACGTTGCATTTCTACCTCGAAGAATCGTTGAAAGATACGGGTCGCTGATTGATAGAGATCGGCTCTCGTTTCAATCAGAAACCTTCAAATCACACAGGCATCTCTCTCGATGCCTTCGCAACGTTGCGTTCCGCGGGGCTGCCTTTCGGGGCTTCCGATGTTCAACTAACGGGAAAGGTGTGGTCGATTGGATGGGTTTGGGGAAATATGATGTAATCTTTCGAAAATTGCCTACCGGCAATCGACACTTCGCCCCGGGGGGTCGCTGCGAATCGTGGTGACAGGGGCATCTCGAAGATTTGGATCATGCACTGCATGGAGGATGGTCATGCGGAGGGTATTCTCTGATTTCCTGAAGACGTTCCATGGAAGAAACGAGCCCCGGGATCTCGGTCTGTGGCAGCCGATGTGGGAGGAGCTGTGTCGTGAGCTGCGGCGTGAGCTGCGGCGTCGGCGGTTGTGGGAGCTCTCGCCTTCGATCCTCGGGGTCGTCGGCATGGCTCGCTGGCAGGAGGAGCCGGTGGGCGGCTCGTTGCGGGGCCGTTCCCTGGAAGCGCTGGACGAGCTGGCCAGTGGCGCTTACCAGTTCATCTTCATCGACCGTCTCGCCGCACTCCGGCGGCATCTCGAGGCAAAGGGCGAGATCGAGGGCCTGGTACGGCGCAACGTGCGCAATTTCATCTACGAGACCCAGCGGCGCCACGATCCCCTGGGCACGCGGATCTTCGCCATCGTCAAGTCCGGGGTGGAGCTGGCGCTCGAGCGCGAGACTCTCCACCTGCTGGCAGGGGGGGCGAAAATCGCGAACGACACATTGCTCGGCACTCGGAACGGAGCCGCCGAGCAGCCCGGGGTCGACGAGCGGCTGGTCGAGCTCACGAAGGCCTGGAACGACGAGCTCCTGGAACCGATGATGACGGCGAACGGAAAGCACCGTACGCAGCTCGTCGTAGAGCTCGCCGATCGCCTCGCCAGCCTCGAGGAGGAAGGGGTTCACGCCTTCACCTTCGGCGACCTGATCACTCCGCTCAAACGAGATGCCCGTTGTCGCTGGGCCGCGATTCTGAGTGCCGATGCTCGGCATTGGAACGAGGTGGTGGGGCTCGAAGAGCCTCCGGTCTCGGCCAGCACCACCCCGCAACGACTGGAAGACCGAGATCGTTTCGCCAAGCTCTCCCGCTGTGTCGAGCACCGGCTGGCGCAGCTGCCCGGGCAGCGGCGAACCCGAAACCACCGTCTCCACCTCTGGCGGTACCTGCATCGCTTCAGCTGGGAAGTGGACGAGTTTCCCGAGGAGCTGCCTTCCTTTCGCGAGCTGGCTCGGATCCTGGGCATTCCGAGGGAGCGCTTTCGCGAGCTCTATGAAACGATCAAAGAAGAGCTGAGCGGTTGCCTACGAGCCATGCAGGCGAACTCGGCCCGGGCCGGGAAGGTGTCCGAGCCGGCGGAGGATTCTCGGATGGAGCGATCGGAGCTGCGGGACCGGCTCCTGGCGGCGACGGCCTCTCGCGCGGCGGCGAGCGGACCTCGTCCCGGCGAGGGTCCGGTGGTCGTCGAGGAAGGGCAGATCCATACCCTCCCGGAGACGTCGGAGGAGGGGATCGAATGGCTGGTCCTGGAGGTGGACCCCTGGTCGGGCCTACGTCTCGTTCCGGTCGATACCTTTCCCATGGCCGGAAGCCGGGATCTCGAGCTCTCGTCTCCGGAGCTCGGCCCTCTGTTCCTGCGCCTGGATCTCGCGCGCTGGGTTCCCGCACACCGGCTCGGGCGAGAATCGGTCGCTCTGCAGCTGGCACCCGAGGACCTCGAACGGGTGCTCGTGGCTCGGGCACGCTGGGTCGCTCGGCGAGCCGCGCCTTCCGTGCTGGCAGAGGAAGCAGATCTCGACCAAGAGTATCGGGCCTGGCGGGAAGAGGTCGAGGCGGCGAGCCAGCGGCTGGCCCGGAGGCCGCCTGCGGGTCATGAGGACGGGCTGGAATCGCTGGCGCCGGTAGACGCCGGGCCGATCCGGCGCTGGAGGGGATCCCTGGCGCTGGCGGCGACCCTGGTGCTCCTCGCCCTCGGTGGCTGGCTGGCCTCTCTGCTCCAGAGAGCCTCGCTGCCCGATCTCTATCGACGACAGGCACAACTGGTGGCCGCGAAGGCTCGTGCGGCCGCGGAGCTCTCGGCCGATGGAGATCCGACGGAGATCCTGCGTTCGGTGCCAGCGCCGCGATTTCGCGTGTTGGCGCCGGTTCTCGTGACCCGTGGGGCGGGCACGGGTGAGCCGGCGAGTGTGGTGCCGACCGACGCTTCGCAGCTCTACCTGCTGCTCGTCGATGCTCCGGAAACCAGCGATCGTGTGCTGCTGGTTCCGGCGGGACGTGGGGAGGCCTCGGCCCCTCTGGCGGTCCTCCCGGTGGACTGGACCGAAGACGGGGCCCTGGTGGCGATTCCCACGACCCTCCTGGCCGAGGCGGACGAGTTTCGTCTCCATCTCGAGAGCTCCCTTGGAAGAGAAGTCCTGGAGACGTACCATTTGAAGACGACGTACTGATCCAAATCATCCGGGGAGCGAGCTCTCCGGGTAGACATCGGGAGAGAGCTCGGGGATGGCAAGAAAGAGGAATCGCCGGTCGACCTCGCGTGGTCGATCGACCGCTCGTCGGCCGCAGAAGCAGAAGAAGACCGACGAGGCCGCCAGGATCGCGAGACACCGCCGGGTCAATACGATCCTGGCGGAGGCCCTGGAGCGCTCGGGGGTCGACCGCGAAAAATTCCTGGCCGAAGCCTGTGGCGATGATCCGGGCCTGCGGGCCGAGGTCGACTCGATGCTCGCCTACGAGACCTCGGCCGACGCCTTCATCGAAGAGCCGGTGATTCCACGCGAAAAGGAGGGGGAGCTACCGGAGGGTGGGGAGATCGGACCCTACCGGCTGGTCGAGGCCCTCGGCCGCGGCGGGATGGGTACGGTGTACCTGGCCGAGCGCAGCGAGGAATTCGAGCAGAAAGTCGCGATCAAGCTGATCAAGAGGGGTATGGATTCCGACGAGATCCTCGGTCGGTTTCGGCACGAACGGCAGATTCTCGCGAACCTGGTCCATCCCAACATCGCCCGCCTGCACGATGGAGGAACGAGCACGAGCGGGCAGCCGTACTTCGTGATGGAGCTCGTGGATGGCGAGCCGCTCCATCGCTATGTGAAGAATCGGTCGTTGTCTCTCGAAGCGAGGCTGGCGCTCTTTCTCGACGTCTGTCGGGCGGTGGGTTTTGCCCACCAGAACCTGGTGGTGCACCGCGATCTCAAGCCGGGGAACATCCTGGTCACCCGGGAAGGGATCCCCAAGCTGGTGGATTTCGGAATCGCCAAGCTCCTGGGATCGGCGGCGGACGCTCCCGAGACCCGCCTGCTTCGCCCTTTCACCCGGGAGTACGCCAGCCCGGAGCAGCTCGAAGGTGGCTCGATCACCACTCGGACCGATGTC
This sequence comes from uncultured Thermoanaerobaculia bacterium, assembly GCA_964565225.1. GTDB lineage: Bacteria > Acidobacteriota > Thermoanaerobaculia > Multivoradales > J023 > CAZMEL01. The sequence goes on from CAZMEL010000087.1 coordinate 20,785, forward strand.
TACTCCCTGGGGATCATCCTCTACGAGCTGTTGACCGGCCAGCGCCCCTACCGGCAGCAGGAAGGCTCGACCGATGCACTGGTGACGGCGGCCCGGGAGCAGGCGCTCACGAGGCCGAGTCAGATCGTTCGTCGCCGGGCGGAGGCGGGCGAAAGGGGGGACGTCACCGTGCCGGACGTCGGCCGGATCCCGCCGGATCTCGACGCCATCGTGCTCAAGGCTCTGCGCTACGAAGAAGACCTGCGCTACGCCTCGGTCGATCCACTGATCTCCGACCTGGAGTGTTACCGCGCGGGTCTGCCGGTAACGGCCCGCCAGGGCTCCACCATGTACCGGGCGACGAAGTTCGTGCGTCGCAATGCCGGGCGGCTGCTGTTGGTCCTGGCGGCCCTCGGCCTGACGACCGTGTTGGCCCTGGCCGAGGTCCGGCGGCTGGAGCTGGAGCGCCAGAATCGGCTTTCCGAGGGCATGAGCCAGTTCCTGGTGGGTATGTTCCAGGGGGCGAACCCTCGTGCCCCCGGCGCCGAAGGCGAAGCCTGGAGCCGGGTGCTGGAGCAGGCGCGGGCGGAGATCGAGAGGCTGGAAGCGGAGCCCCTCATCCAGGCGGCGTTCCTGGGCTCCATGGGCATCGTGTATCGACGAGCGGGGATCCCCGACATCGCGGAGGAGCTGTTGTCGAGAAGCCTGGCGATACGCCTCGAAGGGCTGTCGGGGGACCATCGGCTCGTGGCCACGAGCCGCAACAACCTCGCGGCCCTGCGCAACTCCCAGGGAAGGTACGGCGAGGCGGAAGAGCTGCTGCGCAAGGTTCTGGAGGTCGATCTCGAGCAGGCAGCAGGGAAGGATCACGAGGGTCTGGCGAGCACTCTCGGCAATCTCGGATTCACCCTCCGGGAGCAGGGCCGGTTCGAGGAGGCAGTCGACCTCCTCCGGCAGGCCCTCGAGATGAAGGAGCGCCTGGCCGAGGCGGCTTCGGCCGATGCGGGACCGGAAGATGCCGCAGATCGGGCGCGGAAGGTGGAGGCCGCGCGGGTCAACCTCGGAGCGGGGCTGCAGGGTCTCGGAGACCTGGACGCGGCAGAAGAACTGTACCGCGAGGCGCTAGATACCCTGCGGGCTCTGGGAGCGGCGGCGAAGCACAACCCGATCGTCACCCTGCGCCGGCTCGGTGGCCTGCGGCGACAGCGAGGAGATCTCGAGTCCGCAACCTGGATGCTCGAAGAGTGTGTCCAGCGCAGTGTCGAGCACTATGGGGAAAATCCCCATCCCAATACCGCCGCATGCCAGGTGGAGAGAGCCCTTCTGGCGTGGGAGCTGGGAAACCTCGAAGCCGCTCGGAAAGACCTGGAATCCGCGCGGACCCTCTACGAGGAAGTCTACGACTCCGAGCACCCGCAGCGAGGGGCTCTGCTCTACCATTTGGCCGGGCTCGATGCCGAAGAGGGCCACCGCGCGGGAGCCCTCGAGAAGGCCCGGGAGGCTCTCGCCATCCTGGAGGCGCGGCTCCCTCCGGAGCACCGGCGCGTGCTGGAGGCTCGGGCGCTCGTGGATCGGCTCGACCACGGCCTCTGACCTCGCCGCTCGGAGGATCGCTCGGACACCCTTCAGCTCCAATGCCCGTAGACCTGGAACGGAGCCCAGAAGATCGGCAGAGAGTGCCTATACCTCCGCGAGGGGCACGCCTCCGGGCCTTCGATCGCCACATGTTCGATCAAGGCCAGCTGGGCGGCTTGCAGCGCTCGGTCCTTGGGCAAGCCGTCCATGAGAAAGCGGTAGAAAAGCGGCATGAGCAGCGAGGTGGCGCGGTCGTCCACGGGCCAGAGAGACGCCACCACGCTGCGAGCTCCCGCGAGCTGGAACGCGCGGGCCAGGCCCAGGATCTTCGAGTCCGCCAACCCGGGGCCACGTCCGGAGTCGCAGGAGGAGAGCACCACGAGATCGGCATCGAGCCGAAGACTCGCCGAGATCTCGCGATCCATCAGCCGTCCGTTGTTGGCGTGGGAGCGGTACCCGACCGGAGGCGCCAGAATCAGGGTCGCGCTCTGCCCGGGACGGAAAGTCGAATGAGTGGCGAAGTGCAGGATTCGGGCTCGGGGCGCGAAGGCTCGAACCGCGGCCTCGGTGGCTCGTTCGTCGAGGAAGCTCAGCTTGGGGCCGGGGACCCGAGCCAGGATGTCTTCGATCTCTCCTCGGATCGCGGGTAGCGGTCGTTGGCTCGAGATCCGCAAGCGCCGGTTCGCCGCGAGAGGATGGGCGCCGCGGCGGGTCCGGACCGGTAGTGGTGAGCTGCGGATGTCGGGAGTGGGGGCCGACGTACCGAAGGCGGCGAGCGCCAATGGCTCGTTCGAAGCCGGGCCTCGCTGACGATGCAGATCTTCGAGAATTGTGTCGGCCGACCAGATCGAGAAGGGTTTCCAGTACACCAGATACTCGGGGGAGTTGTGGTAGGTGCCGATGGAGCTGCGAACCAGAGCTCCCCAGGGGAGGTAGTGCAAGGGACCGTCGGGAACCAGGAGCAGACGTTGGCTAGTCGCGAGCTCGGCTTCGAAGGGTCTCAGCAGCAGGTCGTAGAGCTCCGCTGCGGTCTGGTGGGTCTGCCGCCAGGGCAAGGGCTTGATCGGCGACCAGCGCCTCCGCATCTGCTGGATTTTGTACCGAAGGCGCCTGACGTCTCGTTGCAGCTGCTTCTGCCCGATCTCGACGGAAGATTGCTTCGGCTCGAAATCTGGCCGGATCAGTGACGAGGTGAGGGATCGCTCGCCGACCTCGTAGACGATCAGCGACGAGCCCGGCTCCAGCTCCCGCCGTAGCTCGAGCAGGAATGGTTTCTCGAAGACGGGGGAAGGGTCGAGCTCTTCCCGAGGGGAGCCCGGGGAGACGGCCGCTGAAGAACGGGTCTCGAGAGAAGGGTTCTCTCGGGTGCTCGGAAAGGGCTCGAGAGCTGGTGGTGGGGGAGGGAGAAGAGCGATTGCCAACAAACAAGGGACAGGGGACATCGAAACAAGACGCATCAGATCCTCCTCGAACAACGATAAAGAAAGCTTGTCTTGGTAGACGACGCGCAAAGGATAGAAAAAAACGTTCATCGATGAAACGGGCAGAGCCCGGAGCGGGCCTTGCAACCCACTCCGAGCTCTCGTTCTTGTGATCGATCGGGTTCGAAGATCGACCCTTATTCCTCGAGGGCGGAATCGGCTTCTCGGGTGGCGCGCTCGGGGCGCTCGACTCGAACTTTCTCGACCAGGGTGGTGTTTCCCTCGACTACCACGTAGTCCTTCATCAGCGCGAAGGTCTTCTCACCGATGCCCTGCACCAGCAGGAGATCCTCGGCGCTGCGGAAGGGGCCGAAACCTTCGCGGAAGTCGATGATTCGTTGTGCCAGGGCCGGGCCGACTCGCGGCAGGAGAGACAGCTGACTGGCATCGGCTTCGTTGATGTTGACCACTTGCGATGTTTCCTGGGCGAAGGCCGGAAGAACGGTGAGGGACATGGCGAGCACGAGGGCGAGAGTGACGAGTTGATTGATCTTTTTCATGATTGAGCTCCTACGTTTGGATCGATCGAGGTCGGGATCGATCAGAATGGATGTTTGTCTTCGATTTCTTTTTTTGTCTTTGGTGCCGCTCTGGCGGCGTTTCGTCTTCCTGTTCCTTGCTTGTCTCCTGGGCTTCCCTCCTTTGGGTCGTTGTTGTCGAGGAGGAGACATATCAAGCGCCGTGCCAGGTTTCGAAAAACGATGGAAGTGTTGAAATCATTGAGCTTGCCACTCTTTCATCGGGATGGGTCAGGGAGGGGTTGTCAAAAGATTCTGCTTTCGAACGCAAGGGCTCCGGGATCCACGAGGTTTCGAGCCGAAACAGGCCCTCGGGAGGTGAAAGTAGCGACGTGTCCAGTGATCTGGACACGTGCTCGACCTCTTGACAGGCAGGGTTTGGAGGCTTCTCAGCGCCGGGTTCGGCGGCGGCTGGCTCGGCAGCCGGCCCAACTCAGGAGAACGGCGAGCAGGAGCAGCCCGATGGGAGGTAGGGTCGGGATCGTCACCGGGGAGAGCTGATCCGGGCGCACGAGAAGCAGGCGGTCGAGCGGTGGATCGGTGAGCACCCATTCCTCGCCGTCGGGCCAGCGAATGTGGAGCTCGGAAACGGCCGGGCTCTTGCCCAGGCCGAAATGGGCTTCCGGCGGATTCTGGGAAACATAGTTGCTGCCCCCGCGGATCTCGCGGACCTGGACGCCATTGGCCGTAATCAGCTCGAGCCTCGTACCGATGGCTACCCGGCCTTCGGAGTCCTCCACGCGGACGGTGAGGTAGCCGGTCGGCTCGAGCTCGTTGCGGTAGAGGCGCGGCGGCCCTTCGGATTGGGCGATGAGCAGATCGAGATCGCCGTCGCGATCGTAGTCGAAACAGACCACCCCACGGCCCTGGCCCGTGTCGTCGATGCCGAGATCGGCGGAGCGTTCTTCGAAGACGGGAACTGCACCGGGCTCCTGCTGGACGAAGAGCCGGGACGGGTCCTGGTGGAAGGCTTCGGCCCCGGTGAGAGGGAAGCCGTTGGTGTGGAAGAGGTCGAGGTCGCCGTCGTTGTCGAAGTCACCGAAACAGCTTCCCCATCCCCAGAATCCCTCGCGGACGCCCGCGGGCTCGGTGGCGTCCTCGAAGGTTCCGTCTCCCCGGTTCTGGTAGAGGCGGTTCCCGGAGACCCCCCAGTTCCCCTCGGCCGTGCCGTCCGGATCCCAGACGCTGGAAACGAACCAGTCGAAGTCGCCGTCGCCGTCGTAGTCTCCCACCGCGGCGCCCATACCGTTTTCGTCGCTGATCACCGGATCGGTGAGGTTTGCGAAGGTGCCGTCCCCGAGGTTGCGGAAGACCCTGCTGGTGCCGAAGTCTCCTGCGATCAACAGGTCGGGACAGCCGTCGTCGTCGAGATCGGCGAAGTTCGGGGTG
>CAZMEL010000088.1:0-25646 GCA_964565225.1 uncultured Thermoanaerobaculia bacterium
GGTGAAGGCGCCGCGCTCGTGGCCGAAGAGCTCACTCTCGATCAGAGTGGGCGACACGGCACCACAATTCACCGCCACGAACGAGGCGCGGCGGCGGCGGCTGAGCTGGTGCACGGTCTCCGCGGCCAGCTCCTTGCCGGTTCCGCTCTCCCCCGCCACGAAAACGGAGGCCTCGGTGGGCGCGACCTTCTCGAGCAGGGAGTAGACCTTCTGCATGGCCCGCGAGGTCCCGATCATCCGACCGAAACGCCCCATGGACTTGAGCTCGTTGCGGAGGCCCGAGATCTCGTCCTTGAGCTCCCGGGTCCGCACCACGTTGGCCAGGAGCGTCTTGAGGCGGGCTTCGTCCACCGGCTTGGTGAGGTAGTCGTGGGCCCCGAGGCGCAGAGCCTCCACCGCGGTCTCCAACGAGGCCTCGCCGGTGACGAGGATGAACTCCGCCTCGCGATCGGCGTATTCGCCGAGCAGCTCGGTGCCCTTGCCGTCGGGAAGCATGAGATCGCTGAGCACGACCTGGGGCTGGTGGGCCTCGAGCACCCGCCTGGCCTCGGCCAGGCCGCGGGCCGTCCGCACTCGGAACCCTTCGAGCTCCACCAGGGTCGACAGGGCATTGAGGGTCGATGGGTCGTCTTCGACGATCAGGGCCAAGGAGGCCGAGTCTCTATCTTCCATCACCCTCTCCGTCGGGCTCCGCCAGGGTCCAGATCACCCGCCACCCGGCGTCACGGACCTCCAGCTCCGCTCCCAGAGTGGCGAGCTCCTCTCCCAGCGAGAGGAGTGCCGCCGATTCTTCGTCGGGCTCCGCTTCCTTCTCCCCGGTGGGCTTGCTCTGCAGCTCGACCCGGGAAGCTTCGACCACGGTGTCGATCCGCAGGCGTCCGCCGGCTTCCAGCCGTTGCAAGGACAGACCGATCAGGGCCATCAGAAGGCGCTCGAGGGCGCGCTCCACGCCGCGGATCGGCAGCTCTCCGTCCGGCAGGTGGAGCTCCAGATCGACCTCGTGGCGGCGGGCCACCGCCTCCATTCCTTCTTCGATCCGCTCCAGGCAGACGCGCAGATCGAAACGCCGGGGCTCGTCGTCGGCAGTGCCCTGCAGTCGGGTCCAACGCTCGGCCCGGGCCTTCAGCTGCTCCAGCCCGTTCTCCACCTCTCCCAGCCACTCTTCCTGCTTCTGCTGCAAACCTTCCATCGTCGCCAGCTCCCCTCGCACCGCCCGACGCAGCAGAGCGAGATGTAGGGAAATGGCCTGCATGGGCTCCCGCAGGTCGTGAGCCAGCTGGCTCCGGATCCCGTCCAGGCCCAATGCCAGGGCGCCCTCTCGGCGAAGACGCGAGATCTCGGCGTCTCGGGATGCCGAAACGTCGTTCTGGGATGTGGTGCTCTGTTCGATGGGTTTCTCCTCATCGGGGTCAAGGCTCGAAGACCGGTTGCTCGCCCCGGTTCCGGCAGCTCTATTGGAGACAGAGAGTACGCCAAGCTTCGAATACCGGTTCGCGGATGTCAATCCCGTCGACCCTCCGGGCCCCTGGCGCAAGATTCACAACCGGCTTGTAGATCTTGCAAAAAAGCAAGGCCCCGAGGGCTGCCAACGGCCTGGCCAGGAACCGGATCCGGCTCCGTAAATGGCTACTATTCAATACGTTAGATGGGGAATGAAGCTCTGCTCTTTGGCCGCCGAGCGGCCTGGCATGCAACCTGCTGTACCTTCTCTCGGGTGCCGAGCACAAACGTCTCATGGCCGGCATCCCCAACAGCTTCCGTCATTCTATCGTCCACCGGGCCCAGAGCCCAGACCCGGAGATCCCATGACCCTGTTCGAGCTCTTTCTTCTTCTCCTCGTCGCCGGCCTCAGCGGAGCCGCGGGGCAAGCCCTGACCGGCACCTCCCGCGGCGGATGCCTCGGCTCGATCGCGGTCGGCTTCGTCGGTGCTCTGATCGGCACCTGGATGGCCCGTCTGCTCGAGCTTCCGGCTCTGTTCACCATCGAGACCGGCGGAACCTCGTTCCCGATCGTCTGGTCGATCCTCGGAGGCGCCCTCTTCGTGGCCGTCCTCGGGCTCCTGCAGCGCGGCAACCGCCGCTGAGTCGGAGGTGAGGCAATGAATACCGATCAAGCCACGACGGCCGAAAAATCCATGCTCGACGAACCGATCGAAGAAGTGCAGGTCTCTTTCGGCCTGGTGCAGACCAAGCTCGAAGGGTGGCTCGAAATCGCCGTCGCCAACCTTCCGAACCTGGTGGTAGCGCTCCTCGTGGTGATCGTCTTCGGGCTTCTCTCGCGCCTGGTTCGAAAGGTCTCCTACCGCTTCCTCGACCGATTCTCCGGACGCCAGGCCATCGCACGGTTGCTCGCCACCCTCGCCGGGATCGCGGTGATCGCCATCGGAATCTTCATCGCTCTCGGAGTGTTGCAGCTCGACAAGACCGTCACGTCGCTCCTCGCCGGAGCCGGAGTGATCGGGCTGGCTCTGGCCTTCGCCTTCCAAGATCTGGCCGCCAACCTGATCGCCGGCGTCTACCTCTCGTTCCAGCGTCCCTTCCGCATCGGCGAGCTGATCGAGACCAATGGCGTCACCGGACTGGTCGACGCGATCGATCCTCGGACGACCGTCATCAAATCTACCGATGGACGCTTGATCCTGATCCCGAACAAGGAGGTCTTCGAGAACAAGCTGGAAAACCTCTCGCGCACCGGAAAGCGTCGCGTCGAGCTCGAGGTGGGCGTCTCGTACGCCGAAGATCTCGACGAGGTCCAGTCCGTCGCCCGCGAAGCCATCTCCGGCGTCGAGTCCCGAGATCGGAACCGCGAGGTGGAGATCTTCTTTCGCAGCTTCGGCGGTAGCTCGATCGACTTCGTGGCCCGGTTCTGGATCCCCTTCCAGCGTCCCGCCGACATCCACCGAGCGACGAGCGAGGCGGTGATCGCGATCAAGAAAGCCTTCGATACCCATGGCATCACGATTCCGTTCCCGATCCGGACCCTCGATTTCGGCATCCAGGGCGGCCAGCCCCTGAGCCAGATGTGGGCCGACACCGATTCGCCCCCCATGGAAGCCCGTTCGGAAACGACCGAGAGCGAGCCCAAGGCACATTGAATTCCCGCACCGCCTCCCGTGGCGACACTCCCTGAGCAACCCTTAGAAAGGAAATAGATCATGTTGAGATGGGCCCTCGGATTTCTCCTCTTCGCCGTCATCGCCGCTATCTTCGGCTTCGGTGGAATCGCCGCCGCCGCCACCGACATCGCCAAGATCCTGTTCTTCGTCTTCCTGGTGCTCTTCGTGGCCGCCCTGGTGACCGGAGGCCTGCGAAAACCCAGGGTCTGATTCCGCGAAGTCCCGACCGAAGCTTTTCCCCACTACCGACCTCGACCCATCGACATCTCTGAAGGAGAATCCCATGCTCTCGAAACAAACCTACCAATCCTCGAGCCGAACCCTCGGTCTGCTCGCGCTCTGTGCCGCGACCCTGCTCTCCGTGGGCTGCTCGGGCAACCGAACCGTCGGCGAGCGCATCGACGACGCCGTCATCACTTCCACCATCGAGGCCAAGCTCGCTGCGGATCCCGAGGTCAGCGCCTTCGACGTCGATGTCGACACTGCCGACGGCATGGTCCGCCTGAGCGGCATCGTGGACGACGAGCGCGCTCGCTCGGAGGCCGTCAGCCTCGCGACCGGCACCAAGGGGGTCCGCGGCGTGGTGAACGACATCGAAATCGGCAAGCAGACGCTCGGCGAGCGGATCGACGACTCGGCCCTGACCGCCAAAGTCAAGGCTCGCCTGACCGCCGACCCGGAGATCAACTCGTTTCGGATCGACGTGGACGTAGACGCTCACGTGGTCACCCTGAGCGGCACCGTCCCGAGCCGCGAGGTGGCGGAGGAGGCTCTGCACCTGGCCCGCGGAGTGAAGGGGGTGCGGGACGTGAAGGATCGCCTGCGAGTCGAGGAACGCTGAGCCCGAGGTTCGTAGCTCCAGTGGCACGATGCGAAGTCGACAGATCTGCCGTCCACCGAGAGACGAAAGGTCGCCGAGCTGCGGAGCTCGATCACGACCCAGCTCCCAGCGGACGCTAGCGGGTTTTCCGAGCTAGACTCTCGTCGACAATGAATCGATCGCCCGCGGAACCTTCCGACTCAGGAGCTGCCCATGCCCGATACGCCCCGTCCCCTGCCAGCTGATCTGGTCAGCTGGATCCAGCGACACCAGACCCAGATTCTCGACGACTGGATGACAGAGCTGCTGGCCTCGCCCCGAACCCGGCTCGACCTGATCGACGAGATGGCATTGCGCCAGGAATCGAAAGAGTTCCTCGCGGTGTTCCTCACCGCCCTGGGCAACGCCGATGATCGCGAGACCTCTCCTTGGGAGCCGGTCCAGGCGATCCTGGACGAGCTCTCGAGGGCTCGGGACGAGGCGGGCTTTTCGCCGACTGAAACCGCCACCTTCGTGCTCTCCCTGAAACATCCGCTCGTGATGCGGCTGACTCGGGACTACGAGAGCCAAGGTTCCCTGGAGGAGAAGGTCTGGAATCTCAAGAACACTCTCGACTGGCTGGGCCTCTACACCACGGAGGTCTATCAGAAGCGCCGGGAAGCCACGATTCGCCAGCAGCAAGAGGAAATGGAAGAGCTCTCCACTCCGGTGGTGAAGGTCTGGGACGGCATCCTCGCTCTGCCCCTGGTGGGAACCCTCGACACCCGCCGCAGCCAGATGGTGACCGAATCTCTGCTCGATGCCATCGCCGCGAGCGGCTCGGAGATCGCCATCATCGACCTCACCGGCGTACCGGCCATCGATACCCGGATGGCCCAACACCTCATCCGAACGGTGGCGGCCGCGCGGCTGATGGGAGCCAGCTGCATCTTGAGCGGCATCCGCCCCCAGATCGCCCAGACCATCGTGCATCTCAAGATCCAGCTCGGTGACATCAAGACCGAGGCCACCCTGGCCGCGGCGCTCAAGTCCGCCTTTCGCCAGGCCGGGCTGAAGCTGGTCGGATCCGAATGATGGAACGGATCGCCATCGCCAGGATCAACAACTGCCTGCTGGTGACCATCCAGGTCGACATGCACGACAAGCTGGCTCTCGCCCTGCGCGAAGATCTGGGCGAGAAGCTGGTGGAAACCCAAGCCAGCGGTGTTCTTCTCGACATTTCGAGCCTCGATACGCTCGACACCTTCATCGCCAGAGTGCTCGCGGGGATCGGCTCCATGGCCAGGCTCCTCGGTGCCGAAACCGTCCTGGTGGGGATGCGACCCGCGGTGGCGATGACCCTGGTCGAGTTGGGGCTCACCCTCGAAGGTGTGCACACGGCCCTCGACGTGGAACGTGGGCTGGCCATGTTGAGCAGAGCCAAGGCTTGAGAGCCCCCGACCCGAGGTACCCGTGATTGTGACCCCTCTGCAAACCGTAGAGGTCCGAGACGACCGAGACATCGCCAGGGTCCGCCGCGCGGTGGCCCGCGAGTCTCGGCAGCTCGCCTTTCGAACTCTCGCCCGCACCCGCCTGGTGACGGCCGCCAGCGAGCTCGCCCGAAACCTGCTGGTCTACGGCGGTGGTGGCGAGGTGAGCCTGGAAGGCCTGCGCGACGAGACACGCCTCGGCCTGCGCGCACATTTCCGCGACCGGGGTCCGGGTATCGAGGATCTGGATCAGGCGTTGTCGGACGGCTATTCCTCGGGCAACGGCCTCGGCCTGGGTCTCGGTGGCGCCCGTCGACTCGTGGACCAGTTCGAAGTCGAGGAACCCGACGACGGTGGCACCCTCGTGACCATCACGTCCTGGCGACAGCAGATTCCTCCATGATCGAACGTTGCGATCTCTGTCGCGCCCTCACCGTCCGCCGACGAGCCGATCTGGCGGCGTCTCGGCTGCAGGCCCGACGTCTCGGGCGCAGGCAGGGTCTCCCCGAAGACGCCATGGGGCGTCTCGAGCTGGTGGTGACCGAGGCGGTGAACAATCTTCTCGTACACGCCGGTGGCGGCGAGCTCCTGTTGAGCGCTGCCCGGACCTCCGACCGTCGCTGGATCGACGTCCTCGCCCTCGACCACGGGCCCGGCATCCTCCGGCTCGGAGACGCGCTGCACGGCGGCTCGTCCTCCGCGGGTGGGCTCGGCGAAGGTCTGGGCGCCATTCGCCGGCTCTCCGACCTATTCGAGATCTACGCTCCGCCGGGAGCCGGGACCTGTGTCGCGAGCCGGATCTACGATCATCCCCCCGAGCCCCTCGCCGGCCGCGGCGAGATCGAGCTGGGCGCCGTCTGCCGGCCGAAACGTGGGCATCGCGCGTGCGGAGATGCCTGGGGTTATCGCCATCTCGAGCACGGCGGCGGCCTGCTCCTGGTGGTCGATGGCCTCGGGCACGGAGAGCCCGCGGCCGAGGCGGCGGAAGAGTCCCTCGAGACCCTCGCGGCCTCGGCCCGGCCGACGCCGAGGCATCTCCTCCAGACCCTGCAGTCCGGTCTCGCGAGCACCCGCGGGGCCGCGGCCGTCGCGGTCGAGCTCCGACCCGCCAACAACACGCTGATCTATGCCGGGCTCGGAAATCTGGAGGGAACTCTGTACGGGCCGGGACGCCGGACCGGCCTCGTCAGTCTCGACGGCACGCTCGGCTTCGGTCGGGCTCGAATCCAGGAGTTCGAGCATCCGTGGCCCGAAGGAGGTATCCTGATCGTCTTCACCGACGGGATCTCTTCCGGCTGTGACCTCGCGGACCACGCCGGGCTGCGATTTCGCCATCCCGCCGCCATCGCCGGGGTTCTCTACCGCGACCACGGCGAAGACCGCGACGACACCACCGTCGTCGCGATCCGCAGGAGCCGACGTTCATGACCCTCGTTCTCCTCACCGTGTCCATCGAAGCGGAGCACGACCTGGTGCTGGTACGGCAACGTACCCGTCAGCTCGCCGAGCAGCTCGGGGTCGGAGCGACCGAACAGACCCGCCTGGCCACCGCCGTCTCGGAGATCTCTCGCAACGCCTACCAATATGCCCAGGGGGGGCGAGTCGAGTTTCTGATCGAGAAGACACCGAAACCGCGATTCCTGATTCGGATCTCCGACGCGGGCCCGGGAATCGCCCAGCTCGACAACATCCTGGAGGGTCGCTATCGCTCGGAAACCGGCCTGGGCAAAGGCCTGATGGGTGCTCGCCGGCTCGTGGACTACTTCGAGATCAACACCCTCGAAGACAGCGGTACCGAGGTCGTCATGGGGATCGACCTCCCGGCGGCGGCGGTAGATCGCCAGGATCTGCTGGAGGTGGTCGACACCCTGACTCGCACCTCTCCCGGCAATCCGTTCGGCGAGGTATTGCAGCAGAACCAGGAGCTGCTCCAGGCCCAGAGCCAGCTGGCCACCGCCAACCGCGAGCTCGAGGCCGCCCAGGAGGCCAAAGACCATTTCCTCGCCATGCTCGGCCACGAGCTACGCAACCTGCTCAACGCCCTGCGCTCCGCCCTCGAAGTGCTCGACCGGGCCGACGATGCGGGTCTGCGGCAGCGCATGCAAGGCCTCGCCCAGCTCCAGGTGGTGCACCTGGAGCGCCTGATCGACGATCTGCTCGACGCCTCCCGCATCGTACGTGGCACGCTCGAGGTCCAGCGCCAGCCGGTAGAGCTGGGAGCCGAGGTCGAGCTGATCGTCACTTCCTGGCGCGAACGCCTGGTGACCTCCGGCATCGCTCTCGAGATGGACCGCCCCGAAGACAAGGTCTGGATCTCGGCCGACCGCACCCGCCTGGCCCAAATTCTGGGTAATTTGATCTCGAACTCGACAAAGTTCACCGATTCGGGGGGCACGATCCGCGTTCGGGTCGAGCGGGCGGACGACTTCGCGACCCTGGAGGTGATCGATAGCGGCTGTGGGGTGGAGCCCGACCAGCTCCACCGAATCTTCGAGCCCTTCGCCCAGACGTCGGGCGCCCGGAAACGGATGACCGGAGGCCTCGGTCTCGGGCTGGCGATCGTGCAGGCCCTGACCCGGGCGCACGAAGGCGAGGTCGAGGCGTGTAGTGAGGGTCTGGGCACCGGACTCTCCGTACGCCTCCGGCTGCCCACGAGCGAGCCGCCCCCCCCGGAAACCGACCGCGCGACCCCCGGTGGCGAGGCCGACCCGAGCAAAGATCCGCCGGATCGCTGCCGGGTCCTGCTGGTGGACGACCACGAAGCTTCGGTGACCGGGCTCTCCGAGCTCCTCCGACTCGACGGACATGAAGTCGAGGTCGCCCTCGATGGCCCCTCTGCCCTCGAAGCCTTCGAACGTTCCACACCCGAGATCGTCTTTTGCGATCTCGGGCTTCCGGGCATGGATGGCCTGGAGGTCGCCCGCCGGCTCGTCGCCCGCGATTCGTCGGCCCGACTCGTCGCCGTCAGCGGCTTTGCCGATCGCAAGACCCGACAACGAGCCCTGAAGGCCGGTTTCGAAGATCTCTTGCCCAAGCCGATCGATCTCGAGACCTTGGAGACCTGGATCGAGAAGGCGCGAGGCGGCGGCAATTCCGGGAAAGCACCATGACCCAGCGAGGGGCTGAAGTCCCCTCGCTGGGTCGAGCGTCCGGCCGGACGTGGAGGACCGATGGCGTGTATACCTTCACGAACGGACCAACGGCTCAACGAGCGAGCTCCGTGGGGTACCCCGAGGCGGCTACCGGGCTCCGGCTCATGCCCACGCCTTCGAGAGCGGTGAGGTCAGGACAACGATCGGGATAGAAGGAAGGGCTCTCACTTCCGAAGACCGCCAGACCGCCGCAGGTCTCTGCGACGATTCCGGTCACCTCGCCGCCACCTCGTACGAGGGTCGAGCCCACTTCGATCTCGAGCGCTCGCACCGCCACCGCATCGCCTTCGAGCTCCGAGTTGAAGATCTCTACCGTGCCCGCCGCGGCCAGGTCCACCGCCGAGCCTGGAGCCTCCGCGGTGATCTGTGTCCCCCGCAGACGCAGGTCGATGTCTCCGTCGAGAATGCCGTAGCTCTCCACCGCGTCGCCGACTTCCATCTTCACGCCCAGCAGCTGTACCTCCAACATGCCCGCGGGCGCGGCGGCGAACATCCCGATAGCCCGTTCTCCCCCTCGAACCTCGATCTCGGTGTCTTGAAGGATCCGGGAGAGGCTACCGTCGCGGTCGTAGAGACCGAAGTTGTTGAGCTGCCCCCCGTCGACCCGGACGACCGAACGCCGGATGGCCGGGCGGGAGCCGGCAGCATTCACGATTCCGTAGTTCTCGTCGCCACCGGAGAGGGAGATCGACACTTCCACCACCTGCGGTTCGGAGCCGGTGTTCCGCATTCCCCAGTGCGTTCCGTAGCCTTCGGAGACCAGGCGGAGGTTCCGAAGCCGAGGGGAAACCTCCGGATTGGCCAGAACAATGCAGGCCCCGAGATCCCGGGCTGGATCGGGTACGCAGCGGATGGTGAGAAAACGGATCTCGGCGTCATCGGCTCCGATCACCACTCCTTGACCTCGGTGGAAGGTATGGGAGTCCTGGCCGAGACCTCGGATGGTCGTGACCTCGACTCCCGAGCCCTGAATGTCCATGTAGGGCTTCATGGCCAGGAAATTCGTTCCGATATCGTAGATCCCGGGCTCGATCACCATCAGCCAGCGATCGGTCGCAGTAGGAGAAACCGAATCCATTGCCTCGAGCAGACCCACGCCGCTGGCGATCGGATCTCCGGGCACCGGCGACACGACGAGGGTACGAACGTAGACCGGCTCCGGGCTCTCCGGCACGATCTCCGCATTCCCGTTCGGCCCCTGGGCGAAAGACGGAACAGCCAGGAGCAGGACCAGCGCGAGAGTAGAAGCGGCCGCCCACCCGATCGTAGCTCCATCTCTCGTGCCGGCTCCGCCATGGTTCATCACGTTCGGTGCACCTACGTTCTTCTCTCGACTGTTCATCGGGGCCTCCATAGCGGTTGATCTCGGGTGAGAGCCGCGGCACGTGTCGCGGTCTGCCGATCAAGGAGCAGCATCCATGCCAGGCCATGGTGAAAACCACCACGAGGGCCCGGTCGACTATACGCCAAACCCCTTTTCTCACTTCATTTACGCCTTCCGATTTCGTCTCTTGCGGCCCACCCGGCCGACTCTCGGTCTCCTCGAAGACCATCTTTTCCTGTAAATCTTCCAATTCTTCTTGCAAGGTCTGCAAGGAACGGGACCCGCGTCGGCGCCAAGACCGGCAAACACCAGCGCAACCTACTGGCACGTACTTTGCTATTCTCTCGTTGCATCGAAAACACGGATCGTCGAGTCGGCGCTCCGATACCTTCATCGAAACGAGCTCGAGGAGCCTACTCATGAAAAAGATTCTTCACTGGACCCTGATCGCCTGTCTGCTCACCGCCGGTCTGCTGCTGATCGGATGTGTGGAAGAAAAAGGACCGATGGAAAAAGCCGGAGAGAAAATCGACGATGCCATCGAAGACACCGGAGACAAGCTCGAAGACATTGGCGACGAGATCGAGGATGCGGCCGACGACGTCCAGGACTCGATCGACGGTGAAGGATGAGGCGCTGAGACCACCGTGCCCTCTTCTGCTGACGGGTTCCATGATCCCTCACCGTCACAGGACCATCTGAGGAGCGACGGTCTGCAAGAGGCTACGGCCCCTGGTCGAGCCTCTCCCCGCCGCTCTTCTTTCGTTTCCAAAGCCACAATGGCCCTCTGGACCCTGATCGCCGCCCTGGTGGTGCTCTGCACTCTGCTACCGCTGTGGCAGAACGACACCTGGTGGGTTCGAGCGTGGGACTTCCCACGAGCCCAGATCGCCGGTCTCGCTGTCGTGGCCCTCGCCACCCGCACTCTGCTGGGGCCGGTCGAGAACCTGCCTCAGCGCGCACTCCTGGGCCTGCTCACCGCGAGCCTGCTCTTTCAGCTCTGGCGCATCTTCCCCTACACGCCGCTGGCCCGGGTCCAATCCCTGGCCGCGGATTCTTCCCGGCCCGGTGGCTCCCTCTCCTTGATGATCTCCAACGTTCTGATGGACAATCGCAACGCCGAGCCTCTGCTCGCTCTGGTGCGCGAGAAGGATCCGGATCTCTTGTTTGCCGCGGAAACCGACGAGTGGTGGGTGCGAGAGCTATCCGTCCTCCGCGAGCGGTATCCCTACCAGATGCTCGAGCCCCTCGACAACACATACGGGATGGCCCTGTTCTCTCGCTTCGAGATCTTCGAGCCCAAGGTCCGGTTCTTGATCGAAGACGACGTGCCCAGCTTCCACCTGGAGGTCGAGCCGAAGACCGGACGACGCGTTCGGCTCCACTTCCTGCATCCCCGGCCTCCGTTTCCGACCGAGAGCCTCGAGACCAAGCCGAGGGACGCGGAGATCCTGATCGTCGGCCGGGAAGTGGGCTCGAACGGCGAGCCCACGATCGTCGCCGGAGATCTGAACGACGTGGCCTGGTCCCACACCACCCGTCTGTTCCAGCGGGTCAGCGCTCTGCTCGACCCGAGGATCGGCCGCGGTCTGTACTCCACGTTCCACGCCGAGAATCCGCTGCTCCGCTGGCCACTCGATCATGTGTTCCACAGCGACCACTTCAAGCTCGTCTCCCTCGACCGCCTGCAGCCCGTCGGCAGCGACCACTTCCCCATCTTCGCTCATCTCCAGCTCGAATCCCTGGCACCGCTCGAGCAACAGGCGCCGTTGCTCGAGCCCGGAGATTTGCAGGAGACCTTCGAGATCATCGAGGAGGGCGACCCCGACCTGTCCCCGCCCCCCACGACCCAGGAGCACCCCTGATGCCCAGCTGCGAAACCGCCGCCCATGAGCTCACCACGTCCCGGCTCGACCGCCCGGAGAACGGGGAGGCCGCAGAACCCGAGACCGCCGCCGCGACCTTCCAATGGCGCCCGGTCCTGCGCCGCTGGCTCCCGGGCATTCTCGGGATCGTGGTGATCGGGCTTTCAGTGCTGGCCTGGCGCCACGGAGCCGAGCTCTCGGATTTCCTGAGCCAGCAGGCCCGGAGCCTCGAGCAGAGAGGGTGGCTGGGGGCCCTGGGCTTCGTTGCTCTGGGCTCGATCTGGATGGTCGCCCTGCTGCCCGCTTCGGTGGTCTTCCTGTCGGCCGGCGCGGTCTGGGGGCTCGGCCACGGGCTGGTCCTGGCCGCAACCGTCAACGTGCTGGCCGGAGCGGCCTCTTTCGGTATTTCCCGCCGTCTCTTCACGGCGCGGGCGCAGGAACGGGATCCGCGAGAGTCCAAGTTGGCCCTGGTGCGGGCGGCGGTGCAGCAGGAGGGTCTCACCGGAGCGCTATTGCTCCGTTTCTCGGCTCTACCCGCATGGACGATCAACTACGGCCTGGGGGCCTCCGGGCTCCCCTGGCGCCACTACCTGCTGGCGAGCGTCGCCATTCTTCCGAACACCTGGCTCTTCGTCGCCGCCGGAGACACCGCGGGAATGGCAGGAGCCGCGAGCTCGAGAAGCGCCGGTGAATGGGCGCTTCTCGCCACGAGTCTGCTCGCTACCGCGATCGGCATGTTC
The DNA here is from genome assembly GCA_964565225.1 of uncultured Thermoanaerobaculia bacterium. GTDB lineage: Bacteria > Acidobacteriota > Thermoanaerobaculia > Multivoradales > J023 > CAZMEL01. The sequence goes on from CAZMEL010000088.1 coordinate 12,487, forward strand.
TTGCTCGGCAAACGCGCCAAAGATCTCCTCGATCGGACCCTCTCCGGCGACGAGGGCTCCCACGGCCGGGAACGAGCCTCGAAGGAGAAAACCGCATCATGACCAGAGATCCATCGCTCCCCGATCACCCCAAGGGCCGGGCCATCGTCACCTTCGGCCGCAGCTGGCACTCCCTGGCCGTGGTCCGGAGCCTGGCCGCTCGCGGCATCGAGGTGATCAGTGCCGATGTCTACGGGCTCACCGTGGGCGCCCTGTCCAAAGATTCGGTGGCCTCCTTCACCTACCCCGATCCGGCCGACGACGCCGAGGGTTTTCTCGCCACCCTCGAACAGGAGATCGAGAGCCATCGTCCACCCGAGGGAGTGCCCTACGTGCTCTTGCCGGTGCAGCAGGAGACGTATCTGATCTCTGACCACCGCGAGCGCTTCGAAGACCATATCGGCCTCGCTCTGCCGCCGCGGGACCTGATTCACAAGGTCCGGGACAAGGGCCACCTGGCGCGATTCGCCGAAGAGATCGGTCTGCGGATACCTCCCACCTGGACGTTCGAGCAGGCCCCCACCGACGAGGAGCTCGCCGAGATTTCGATGCCCGTGATCGTCAAGATCCCGCGAGGGGCGGGCGGCACGGGCATCGAGAGGGTCGAGAGCGCCGAAGAGCTGCCTCGGGTCTTCGCCCACCTGCACGAGACCCACGGCAGCCTGCCCCTGATCCAGGGAATTTCCGAGGGGGAGGATCTCTGCGTCTCGGCGGTATGCCACCACGGTGAGGTGCACTCGATCATGACCTACCAGAACCGGCACAAACCGAGCGCCTCCGCTCCGGGCTCCGTACGGGAGACCATCGCCGCACCCGAGGCCGAGGACGCGGCCCGGAAGCTGCTCGGCGAGCTCGGCTGGCACGGGGTGGCCCAGGTCGACTTTCTCTGGGACGGGAAATCCGAGCCCACCTTGATCGAGATCAATCCGCGGCTCTTCGGTGGCCTGTTCCAGAACGTCGCCTCGGGGATCGACATCCCCTGGCTGCTCTTCTGCCTGGCCGCCGGCAAACCCTTACCGCCGTCCCAGGAGCCGGAGCTCGGCGTGCGCACGGAGACCCCGTTCGTCGGACTGCTCGGCATCCTCCGGGAGCTGACCCGTGACGGGGAAGACGAAAGCCTGCTCGAACAGCTCTCCGACGCCTGGAAGACCACGAGGGACCAACCCGACCGGAGCCTCTCGCACCGGCTGGGAACGTTTTTCGGCCGGGCTGCCGACATTCTCGATCCCGAAGATCGGTGGCACAAGCTCCAAGACCTTCTCGACCAGAACGAAGAGAACATCTCCCAGCTCATGTTCGAGGAAGACCCCACCGCCGCCCTCGGGCTTCTCTATCCGATGGCGATCTTCATGAAACACGGCAAGATCGACGGCACCCTGCTGCACGGCTCCGCCGTCGAGGACCCGGGCTCGTGAAACGCCCCAGGATCCTGCTCTCGCTCGACTCTTCCTGGTGGAACCGGCTGCGCCTCAGCCGCTTCACCTACGGCCGGATGCTGCGCCGCGCCGGTTGTGAAACCAGGAGCCTTCGCTTCCGGGAGGCCGTGACCCGTGCCGGCAGCGTCGAGGCCATCGACTTCGAGCGGCTGCTCTCCGGCATCGACGGGCTCCTGCTCAGCGGTGGGGGGGATGTCTCCGCCTCCCTCTACGGTGCCGACGATCGGTTCCATCGCGGCGTCGATCCCCAGCGCGACCACCTCGAGCTCGCTCTTCTCGACCACGCCGACCGCCGAGCCCTGCCCGTGCTCGGCATCTGCCGAGGCGCCCAGCTGATGAATATCCACCGCAAGGGAATCAATCGCAGCCTGCGCCCCGACCCCCTCCTGCTCCGCACCCACCGTCGGCGCCAGGACCACCCGGTCCACCTGCAAGAAGGCTCTCGCCTCGCCGCCATGTTTCCCGAGGCCCGAGGCACCTTCTCCGTGTCGACCTATCACGCCCATGCCGTCGACCGCGCGGGCAGCGGCCTGCGGGTCGCCGCCACCGCACCCGACGGCGTGATCGAGGCCATCGAGTCCGAAGAGCCCGAACCCTGGCGTCTCGGGGTCCAGTGGCACCCGGAGTGGAGGCCTCGCGACCGCAACCAGCGCCTGCTCTTCCGTGGCCTTCGCGACGCGGCCCGGCAGGCTCGCCAGGATTCGGCTGCTACCCGGTCATGGTCCTGACGGCCGAACAGGGGAAGACCATGAAAGCGCTGATCAACCGGCTCCTCGAGAAGACCCCTCTCGTCAGAGATCTCGAAGCACAGGTGCAAAAGCAGGGTATCTTTCCTGCAGGGCATTATTACTCTCCGATTCCGACCCGAGACGAAGTGCGAGCGTATGTCGATTCGAGACCACCTCCGGGAAGCCGGGTGCCGGGCATCGACCTGAACGAAGAGGCCCAGCTCGAGCTGCTCTCCGAGTTCTTTCCCCTGTACTCGAACCTACGATTTCCAGAGACACCCAGCGAGAGCCATCGCTTCTTCTACCAGAACGATTGGTTCAGCTACTCGGACGCCATCTTCCTCTTCTGTTTCCTGCAGAGATTCGAGCCCAAACGAATCGTGGAAGTCGGGTCCGGCTTTTCTTCGGCAGCGATTCTGGACACCATCGAAGCCACTCCCGGCCTCGACCCCGAGATCTCATGCATAGAGCCTGATCCCGACCGCCTCTTCACCCTACTTCGAGGAGAGGACAAGGACAGGATCGAAGTGATCGAGAGGCGAGTCCAAGATGTCCCTCTCGACTTGCTGACTCGCCTCGAAGCAGGCGACCTCTTGTTCATCGATTCGAGTCACGTCGTAAAATGCGGCAGTGATCTGCAATTCCTTCTGTTCGAAGTCGCGCCACATCTGAAGCCGGGAGTATTCGTACATTTCCATGATGTCTTCTACCCATTCGACTACCCGCCCCACTGGTTGTCGGAAGGAAGATACTGGAACGAAAACTACTTTCTCCGCGCGTTTCTTTCCTACAACTCCGAGTGGACGATTCGGTTCTTCAATACATATGTTCACCACATGTACGGCGAGCTCATCTCGGAGAAGATGCCCTTGTGTGCCAAGAACCCTGGCGGAAGCTTGTATATCCAGCGCAGGCATTGAAGCCCTGGCAAACCCCGTTCCCCCCGGAATCTGCCTTCAACCGGGTGAAACCACATCAGAGCCTCTCGACCTACCTCACCGTCGAAGAGCGGATTCGCCCTTCCATCGATAGATCTCGACCACCGGATGGATGGCCACCGGCTCGAAGAGATCAGGACGGCCACGGGCCCATGAGCTCTCGATCGGGAACCCTCGGGTATCGGTCCACAAGTAGCTGGCCTCGGAACGATGCAGGCGGAAGATCACCAGCAGCTCGATTTCTTCGCGACGCAGGTTCTCGAGCCAGCGTGCTTGGTTGTCCTCACCGCGATGAATGCCGGGTTTGTGGTAGTCGTAGCGCCGTGGGCTCCGGCTCCAGTGATCGTAGAAACCATCTCCGGGGTTGCCCTGGGTGTTCACGTAGACCACCCGATGCCGACGACCGCCCCCGGTCAGGGCATAGGGAAAGTTGGCGCCGGTGTAAGCGATGCGCAGGCCCGGGGCCTCGGGATCGCTGAAGGGTCGAACGCCCGGCGCCCAGGCCCGGAAATCGCTGCGGGCGAAGAAGGCGGCGCGGCTCTGGTCGGCAGCAAGAGCGGCCAGGGGCATGGCCACCACGACCACGGCCGCGGCAATCCAGCTGCGGGCGGAACGCAGACGGACCGAGCCCCACACCGCGAGCCCCAGGCACAGCCCGACGGGCACCAGCCACTGCCAGGGAGAGACACCCCCCGCGCGCAATGCCGAGAGCACCGCGGCCCACTGCTCGATCATCGGCACCCCTCCGCTCGCCAGAGCGACGGCCAGGCCCCAGCCCCCGAGCGCCACGGCCCAGCCGCGGAACCGGAGCCGTTCGAAGGCCAGCCCCCAGCCCAGACCCGCGACGAGAAACGAAGGCAGGAGGAACCGCGCCTGATTGTTGTGGGGAATACCCATCGCGAAGTAGGCGCCCCAGGCGAAGGCCAGGAGCCACAGAGCCGGCCGCATCTTCCGGCCGGTCCGCCCTTTCGAGACGACAAGCGCCAGCCACCCGATCGACGCCCAGAGCCAGGGACCCGGGCCCAGGCCGCGAAACGCAGAGGCCGCCACCTCCGGAAGGGTATCGAGGTGGAATTCCCCCGCTCGAACGGCCGCAGTGTCATACGCACCCGGCCAGCTCCACCAACCGAGATCGAGATGCAGCGGGAAGAGGGGATTGCCGAATTGCCAGAGATTCCACACATACCAGGCGCCCCCGAGGCCCACCGCGGGAAACAGGAAGAAGACGGCGTCGAGCGTTCTCCGTCGCGCCCGGAGAGCCGGGAGCAGAATGATCGCGAGGAAACCTGCCAACGGCAGACCCACGACCTTGGTTCCCGCGGCCAGCCCCGCCGCCGCGCCTCCCCAGGTAAGAGACGCCTTCTCCCCGGTGCGCCGATAGCGGAGGATCCAGGCCAGGGAACCGAACCAGGCGGCGAGCAACCAGAGATCGACATTGGCCGAGTAGGCGAGGTCGCGCAGGGGCTGCAGCCAGCAGACCACGAGACCCGCGAGGCCGGCCGCCGTGACGCCGACACCCAGGGCCCTGGCGCCGCGGTAGAGGGCGAGCCCGAGAAAGACCAGGGCCCCTCCTTGCACCACGTTCGTGGCCGCGTCGCTGGCGGTGAGGGCCAGCACCCAGGTGAAGACCAGGGCTCCGTTCTGGGGCGCAAAGGCCGCCGCGTTGTCGCCGAAGACCGTCGGTACGTGGTGCCAGCTCCCTTCCTGCAACCAGCGGGCCGGCAGGTAGAGGTGGTAGGTCATGGCATCCCAGTCGATCGGTGGGGCGGGCCAGAACACCAGGAGATCGAGCGCGAGAACGGCACCGGTGGCGATCCAGGGAATTCGTGGCTCCGGAGAAACTCGAACGTCGGCCCAGCTCTCCGCTTCCTCGCTCCGGCGGGGGAAGCGGTTGCCCCGCCGCCATCCGAGCAGCAGAGACCCGGTGCCGAGCACCAGGGAAGCTGCGAGCAGCGACGGACGATCCAGCCGAGACGTGGCCCCGGCGAAGGCCACCGTGGCCAGCACCAGGAGAGCCACCGCCACCATTCGCCGCGACCAACGCTCGGCCGCCGCGCCACGTCCTTGCGGCACCCAGACCGAGGCCGTGGTCCCCATCGCCGTGGTGGCCACTACAAACCAGAGACCACCCAACGCCAGCGGAAGGGTCAGCACGAGTGCCGTCTCGAGAGCCCGAGATCCATGCCCGCAACGTAGACCGCGAGGCCTACCGCGTCAAGCTCCGGCCGTGCTCGGGCCGTCCGTACGTTTGCCAGAACGCACAATTCTTGCTACACATGCATCGATCTTTCGTTCGCTCTCACGCCGAGGTTCCCGGGGATCTCGATGCCGGCCTGGTCCGGACTCTCTCGTGCTCTGCCAAGAAAATTCAAGCCGTCCGCTGGATCCGCCATGAATGGAGACACCCTGGAGGCATTTCTCCGCTACCCCGCGAGCCTTCTCGACGAATCCGGCTGGTAGATCCCGAGCCGACCTCGAATTTTCCCCCAAAAAAAAGCCCGGCCGCCGGCCGGGTGTTGAAATGAGGTGCGTGGGCGAACTTGTGAAGCGGCGGCGACATCGGTAGCCTCGACAGTTGGGCTGGTCCGGTGCCCACCACTTCGGGTTCAATATGGAGAACGCATCCCAGCTCGTCACGGGGCCATCTTGATCCGAGATTTCTCCACCGCCTCCCGTCTACCGGCGAATCCTCGGATTCGATGCCTCGGCCCTCGGATCGAGCTCCGCTTCGGGGAGCGCTCTTGAATCGGCGCCCCAAGACGGCTAACGTCTCTGGTAAGAGGACTTGCTCGTTGTCTGATCGCGGAGAAATCACCCAGATGCTGGCCGCCATTCGGCAAGGGGAAACCGGCGCGCTCGATCGCCTGTTGCCCCTGGTGTACCGCGAGCTGCATCTGCTGGCCCATCGGCAGCTCAATCGGGTCGGCCACCATACGCTGAGCACCACCGCCCTGGTCCACGAGGCATACCTCAAGCTGGTCGACCAGACCCAGGCCCAGTGGCGTGACCGCACCCACTTCATGGCGGTCTCGGCGGTTGCCATGCGCCATATCCTGGTGGATTATGCGCGCCGCCGCGGAGCCAAGAAGCGCGGCGGCGACGCGAAGCAGGTGGTGCTCGACGAGCTCAAGATCGGAGTCGACGAACGGGCTTCGGACATTCTCGCTCTCGACCAGGCCCTCGACTCCCTGACCGGCCTCGACCCCCGGCTCGGCCGGCTGGTGGAGCTACGGTTCTTCGGCGGCCTCACGGTGGAAGAGACCGCCGAGGTGATGGAGATCTCGGAACGGACGGTCAAGCGGGACTGGCGCAAGGCCCGGGCATTTCTCCACCGGCAGCTGAGCGTCCAGGACCATCCCTGATGGCCCTGGATACCGATCCGGAACGCTGGCGCCAGATCTCCCTGATTCTCGACGAGGCCCTGGAGCTCGAGCCCGAACGTCGCCCCGCCTTTCTCGACCGCGCGTGCCCGGATCCGGACCTGCGCGGCGAGGTCGAGGCCCTGCTCGCCGCCGACTCCACCGAGGACCCCTTGCTCGACACCCCGGCCGAGAGCCTGATGGCCCCGGTGCTCGAGGAGATGAAAGGGCAAGGCGAGATCCCGCTCTGGGGCGCCTGGGAAGGGCGAAGCCTCGGCCCGTATCGAGTCGAGCGTCTGATCGGCGGCGGCGGCATGGGTGTGGTCTACGAGGCTCTCGACACCCGGCTCGATCGCCCGGTCGCCGTCAAGCTCCTGCCCCCGGAGTGGAGTCGGGACCCGGCGGCCAAGGAACGTTTCGTTCGCGAAGCCCGCACCGCCTCCGCGCTCGATCACCCGGCCATCTGCACCATCCACGACGTCGGCGAGAGCGACGACGGCCAGCTCTACATCGTGATGGCCTACTACGCGGGCAAGACCCTCGCTCGAGAAATCGAGCAAGGGCCCATGTCGATCGACCTGGCCCGCAGCCTGGCCCTGCAGATCGCCCGCGGCCTCGAACGTGCACACCAGGCCGGAGTCGTGCACCGCGACATCAAACCCGCCAACATCATGATCACCGAGCATTCGGAGGCCAAAGTGCTCGACTTCGGAATCGCCAAGATGGCGGGCGAGGTGGGCCTCACCAAGACCGGCAGCTCGGTGGGCACCCCGGCCTACATGTCGCCGGAGCAGACGGGGACCGGCGACGAGATCGACGGTCGTACGGACGTGTGGTCTCTGGGCGTGCTGCTCTACGAGATGCTCAGCGGCCGCCGCCCCTTCGTCGGCGAGCATCCCCAGGCGGTGATTCGTGGCATCCTCGAAGAGGAGCCGCCCTCGCTGCGTTCCCTCCGCCCCGAGATCGATGCCAGCCTGGAGCGGGTCGTCGCCCGGGCGCTGGCCAAGGACCCGGACCACCGCTACCCGAACATGGAAGCTTTCCGCGTCGCTCTCGAGACCGGCAACGCGCCCAGGACCCTGGTCACCATCCAGGTGCCCGAAGAGCCCCACCGTCCCCTCGCCGCCCTGGGTCTCCTGCTCCTGCTGCTGACCGTCGGCTGGTGGGCCTGGCGTGAGGCGAGCCCGGACCGGAAGACCGAGCCGGTCGCCGCGGCGGCCCGGACCGAAGCCGCACCGGTCGTCGGCGTGGTTCCCTTCCGCAACCAGACCGGCGACGACTCCCTCGGGTGGTACGGCGGGGCCCTGGCCCAGCTGATCAGCGACCAGCTCGCGCAGTCGCGGCATCTCCACGTGCTCTCTACCCGGCGGATGGAGACCCTGCTGGAGTCGGCCGGGAGCGACGATCTGACCACCCACGCCGCCGCCGCGGAGGTGGACTACCTGCTCACCGGCGAGCTGCTGGCCGTGGGAGAGGGCCTCACCCTCTCGGCGCGGCTGGTGGCCACCGAGGGTGATCGGCAGACGGCCTCGGAACGGCTCGACGGGCTTCGCCCCCAAGATCTCTTTCTCACCGTCGACGACATCGCCTCCGAAGCCCGCAAGGGTCTCGGCGTCCCTCTGAGCGAGACGATCGACGTCCTGGCCGCGGACTTCGCCGCCGCCAACCCGGAAGCCTACGAGCACTACATCGCCGGGCTCCGGGAATTCCTCGCCTTCCGCTACGAGCCCGCCGAGCGGTCCTTCACCGCCGCCCTGGAAGCGGCGCCCGACTTCACCATGGCGCGCTACCGGCTGGCACAGATCGCCCTCACCAACAGCCGTTTCGATGTCGCGGCCCGGGAGATCGCCACCGCCAAACAGGAGATCGACCGCCTGAGTGACCGCGACGCCCGCTACGTCCGCGCCCTGGAGGCCACGATCGAGCGTCGCTACGACGACGCGATGGCCGCCTACCGCGAGCTCATCGACCAGTACCCGTACGAAACGGAGGCCCGCTACCAGCTGGCCCTGCTCGCCCACGACACCGGGCGCTTCGAGGAAGTCTTCCAGCCGGCCGAGGAGCTCGCCCGGCTGGAGCCGGAGAGCCACGTCACCTGGAGCCTGATGGGGTCCGCCCACCTCGCCCTGGGCAACCTCAACCAGGCGGTGGTCGACCTCGAACGTTTCGTGGAGCTCGAGCCGGGCTCGGCCAATGGCCACCATCTGCTCGCCGATGCCTACCGCGCCCAGGACGAGATGGAGCTCGCCGCGGTGGAGTACGGCGCCGCCCTCGAGGCCGACCCCTCGTTCCACTTCAGCGCGGTGGCCCTCGCCACTCTCGACGTGCTCCGGGGCCGCTTCGAGGCCGCCGAGGAGCGCCTTCTGCGTCTCACCGGGGCGACCCGGCTGGCACCCCGGCACCGGATCGACGCGGGGTTCGCCCTGACCTCCTTGTACCGCGCCGCGGGCCGCTTCCGGGAGGCGGCCGAGGTCTTCGCCGGCCTCGAAGAGCCCCTCGCCGCCGAGCAGATCCGCGAGGCGCACGCCCTCTCGTGGCGCGGGCTCTCGTTGCTCGAGATCGATCGACACGAAGAGGCCCGGCGGCTCCTGGACCTGGCGGTCGAGCGCAATCCCGGCGTTCCGACCCGTTACCTCTTCGCCCGCGGCCTCTTCGAGCTCGCCACGGGCCGCATGGAAGCCGTGGAGGCGACCGCCCGAGCGATTCTCGAGCACGCCCTGCCGCCGGAGAATCCGGATCGCACCGAGGAGAAAGCCGCCGCCTGCCTGCGAGGTCGTGCGCTCCTCGCCGCCGGCCGCGCCGAAGGCGCCGTTGCCGAGCTGTCGCGAGCGGTGGCGCTGGAAGGCTTCGAGTACCGCGGATATCGCCTCGACCTCGCCCGGGCCTACCTCGCCGCCGGCCAGCCGCGTCGGGCCATGGCCGCCGCGCGCCAGGCGAGCGAGGAGTCTCGCACCGAAGACCGTTTTCTCGAGCTCGAGCTCGACCGCGTGCGAGCCCTGCTGGTGCTCGCGCAGGTGCAGGAGGCCCTGGGCCAGCCCCAGGAGGCCCGCCGTTATGCTCTCCGGTGTCTCGATCGCTGGGCCGAGGCCGACCCGGGCCTGCCGGACCTCGACGAGGCCCGGCGCCTGGCGAGCCTCGGTTGAAAGCCCTTACCTGGGCGGAGTGACCATGCCTCCCGGCCCGGCCGGCAGAACCACACCCCCGACCTGCCCGTTGCCGTCGAAATCGAAGAGGCAGGGAATGAAGTCTTCGAAGAGCTGGGTGAAACGAAACTCCGCTTGGCCCGAGAGCAGGTCGTACCCCGCCTTGATCGCATCGCGAAGATCCACCTGCCCGTTGCCGTCGAGATCTTCGAGCCGGTCGGGTGCCTCCCCATTGATGACGAAGGCCCGCACGGTGACCACGTGGTCCCCGGGGAAGGGCTCGGACGCGACACACTCCAGCGGCCCGCCGTCGATCCGGATCATGGTGTCGCTCGCACCCTCACACCCCACTTCGACATCCCGGTCGACGAGGTACACCGGGGCGAAGAGATCACCCGGCACGTTCATGTGTGCCACCAGGCTGGTGTATCCCCGGGCATCCTTCATCTCGTAGGCGATGCTGTGGAAGAAACCCGCCAGGTTCCAGGTCTGCAGCCGCTTGGTCCGGTTGAAGCTCTTGTCGAAGACGATCCCGGGCCCGGTATCGGCCACCAGCACCAGACCGGGAATCCTCGCGTTGCGCCCGTACCCGAAGGAGTCCTCCGCCGAGCCGACACAGGGGCCGATCGACTTCAGGCTGGTTCCCTTGCGGGAGCCCGGGTCGAAGACGAAGATCATCGGTCGGTCGCCGCAGGGAAGATCGGGCAGGTTCAGCCCCGGATCGAACTCCAACATCGCCTCGTCCCAGGGCCAGGGAACCGGCGGCGCCTCGGGGCAGTCCGGATAGAACAAGAAGCCCTGACTGACGCCGTTCTCGTGCATGGTCTGGAACGAGGTTTCGACCCAGGACGGGCAGCCGTCGGGGTCTGCGAAGACGAGGAAGCCTTTGTCGTCGCGACGCGGGAAGTGGTAGGGAGCGACTTCGTAACCGATACCTTTCAGCTTCTCCTCGTTGGCCGTGAGATGGAGAGTCAGGGGCCAGCCGCTGAAGGGCTCGATGTTGAGGGACCTGGCGGCCCCGTTGAAGAAACGGATGTCGATTTCGTCTCCATCGGCCGAGTCGAGGCCCAGGGCGAGGCCGGGACTCAACACCAGCAGGAGCCATCCTGCCCAGATCACGCGGCGAACCGCCTTCTTCGGCTCCGAAGGTTCGGTTCTCGGTTCGATCGTCCAACCCATGACGCATTCCTTTCCCCGGGTCACGGTCCCGCCTGGCTCCGAGAAGGCCGGGCTCCGCGGGGGCCCCACCTCTCGGAGGCGGTGCCTCCGGCCTTCCAGGGGGCCCGTTCGCAGCGGGTCCCGACGTGAAGATGATGCTCGATTCTATCCATATTGCGTCCACAACCGGCTAAACGAAGATCGTCGCGCCATGGGGCCAGCCGGTTGCGACCCGGTGGCCGAGGGATGGGAGCCCTTACGGCCGCGGTAAGATACCGGCATCGTTCCCTACCCATTCTTCTGGAGACCCGATGCGATCCCAGGTACTTTCCCTGCTCTTCGCTTCCTTCGCCGCGGCGCTGCCCCTGCCGGCGACCGAGCCGGCTCCGGCCGAGACACCCGCCACCGTGCGGCTCGACTATTTCCACACCGGCTCGAGCCAGGAGGAGATCTTCAGCCTCGATCGCTGGGTGATCGAGCCCCTGCCGTGGCCCGGCAATCCCGACCGTCCCATCGACTCGCTGCGTTTCGGCAGCTACCGCTTCGAGGTCCGGCGGCCGGAAACCGGGGAGGTTCTCTACTCACGCGGCTACTCGTCGATCTTCGGCGAGTGGATCACCACCGCCGAGGCGCGGCGGATGTTCCGTACCTTCCACGAGTCTCTGCGCTTTCCCCACCCCGGCGGCGCGGCCGAGGTCGTGGTCGAGCGGCGCGGCGCGGACCAGACCTTCTCCGAGGTCTGGCGAACGACCTTCGATCCCGACGATCCCTTCCTCGATCCGTCGGCGGTCCCGGCACCCCGGCTCTCGACCCTGCACCGGAGCGGAGCACCGTCCCGGAAAGTCGATCTGCTCCTTCTCGGCGACGGTTACACCGCGGAGGAGTGCGAAGGCTCCTTTCTCGCCCATGCCCGGCAGCTGACCGACGGCCTCTTCCGCACCGAGCCCTTCGCCCGCCGCCGCGACGACTTCAACGTGTGGGGGCTCTGTCCGCCGGCCGTCGAATCCGGCGTCTCCCGCCCATCGACGGGAATCCATCGCCATTCTCCCGTCGGTGCCACCTACGATGCCTTCGGCTCCGAGCGCTACGTGCTCACCTTCGAGAATCGCCGATTCCGCGACGTGGCGGCCCATGCCCCCTATGACGTGGTGGAGATCCTGGTCAACAGCGAAACCTACGGCGGCGGCGGAATCTATGGCCTCTACAGCACCGTGGCCGCGGCCAACGACTGGGCGGAGTACCTTTTCATCCACGAGTTCGGGCACCACTTCGCCGGCCTGGCCGACGAGTACTACACCTCGTCGGTAGCCTATGAGATTCCGGAGAATCCGGTCGAGCCCTGGGAGGTCAACGCCACCGCTCTGCTCGACCCCGAGAGGCCGAAGTGGCGCCACCTGATCGCGCCGGAGACCCCGGTGCCGTCACCCTGGCCGAAGCAGGAATTCGAGGAGCACAGCCTGGCGGTGCAGGAGCGCCGACGCCAGCTGCGGGCCGAGGAGAGGCCCGAGCAGGAGATGACGGCACTCTTCGAGGCCCAGCGATCGTTCGAAATGAAGCTCCTCGGCACCGATCCCCTGGCCGGCCGGGTGGGCGCCTTCGAGGGTGCGATGTACTCCCCCCGGGGCCTCTACCGCCCCCAGCTCGACTGCATCATGTTCTCGCGCAATCCGGTGCCCTTCTGCACCGTGTGCCAGGAAGGAATCGAAGCGGTGATCGATCTCTACACCCGGACGGATCCGGGCCGGCGATGAATCTTCTGCTCTTCGAGGCCCACGAGCTGCAGGGCGACCTCGCCCGCCTGACGGACGAGCGGCGCACCCGGCACCTGCGCAAGATCCTGAAGGTCGAGATCGGCCGCGAGCTGAAGGTAGGCGTGCTCGGCGGCGGCCGAGGTACCGGCACCGTGACCCGAATCGATGCCGACGGCATCGAGCTGCGGATGGAGATCGCCCCCCGGCCGGCGACGCGGTCCGAGATCGATCTGGTCATGGCCCTGCCGCGGCCGGCGGTGCTGCATCGGGTGCTGCAGAACGCCGCGGCCATGGGCATTGGCCACCTCGACCTGGTCAACGCCTGGAGGGTGGAGAAGAGCTTTTTCCAGTCTCCGGCCCTGCACGCCGAGAACCTCCGGCGCCACCTGGTTCTGGGAGCCGAGCAGGGAGCCACCACGTCGCTGCCGACGGTCGAGATCCATGCCCGGCTGGTGCCTTTCCTACGACGCCCGGCCTCGGCGGACGAGACCGCCAGGATTGTCGCTCATCCCGCCGCGGAGCTGACCTTCGAAGGCTGGTGGCGGGAACAACGCCCGTCGCGGATCCAGCTCGCCATCGGGCCGGAAGGAGGTTGGATCGACCGCGAG
>CAZMEL010000089.1:0-25436 GCA_964565225.1 uncultured Thermoanaerobaculia bacterium
GCACTCGGCCAACGTCTCCCGCCTGCGCCGCCACCGCGCACCCGACCGCGACCACACCCGCCCCGACCCCACCGTCACCGACGACGCGCCGGCGGGCGACGAGATTCCCGGCGCGGTGGGCACGACCCTGGCCGCGGGCCTCACCTTCGAAGACCTCGGGCGGTTCTCCGGGTCGCTTCGCTGGCGATACTTCGGCGACGTGGCCCTGATCGAAGACGGCTCCGCCGAGTGGGACTCCTCCTCCTTGCTCAACGCCCGCATCGCCTATCACTTCGAGAACGGGCTGGAGCTGGGTCTCGACCTCTTCAACCTCCTCGACTCCGAGGACTCCGACATCGAGTACTTCTACGCCTCGCGGCTCCCGGGAGAGCCGGCGGAGGGGATCGAGGACGTACACTTCCACCCGGTCGGCCCGTTCTCGGCCCGCCTGACCGTCACCTGGAGACGCTGAGCGAGACCGGGGACGTTCCGGAGGTTGCTACACTCCCGGCGAAAGGAGCACTCGGATGAGCACGAGCTACGGCGGGCAGAGCATGATCGATCCGCTGCTCAGGGTCCTGGTGCGGCGGCCGGATGCGGCCTTCGGGGCGGCGGACCCGAAGACCTGGAGCTACACGGATCGGCCCGACCTCGAACGAGCCGTGGAGGAGCACGACGCCTTTGCCGAGATCTTGCGAAACGCAGGGGCCGAGGTGCTCTACCACGACGAACCTCTACCCGGGCTCGCCGACTCGATCTACGTGACCGACCCTTCCCTGATGACCGATCGCGGCGCGGTGATCCTGCAGATGGGCAAGGAGCTTCGCCGCGGGGAAGAACAGGGGCTCGCCCGCTGCTACGAGTCCCTGGGCATTCCGATCTTCTTCTCGCTCGAAGGAGAGGCCCGAGCCGAAGCCGGTGATCTCCTCTGGCTCGATGCCCACACCCTGGCCGTGGGGCAGGGGTTTCGTACCAACCGGGAAGGGCTTCGCCAGCTCCGAGAGGGCTTGCAGCCGCTCGAGGTCGAGGTCATTCCGGTGGAGCTGCCCTATTTCCAGGGCCCCGCGGCCTGTCTGCATCTGCTGGGCCTGATCAGCCTCGTAGATCACGATCTGGCGGTGGTCTATCCGCCCTTGTTGTCGGTTCCCTTCTGGCGGTTGCTCCGAGATCGCGGCTTCCGCATGGTCGAGGCTCCAGAGGCGGAGCTCGTCTCCATGGCACCCAATGTGCTGGCTCTGGCACCCGGGAAATGCCTGATGCTGGAAGGGAATCCGGTCACTCAGAGGAGGCTGGAAGACGCCGGATGTGAGGTCTCGACCTACCGCGGCGCGGAAATCTCGCACAAGGCCGAAGGGGGCCCCACCTGCCTGACCCGGCCTCTGCTCCGCCGGCTCACGTAGCAGATCTCATAAGCAAAAGCTCTGCACCTATATTTTCGTTCCTTGCATTCAACCCTTCCTTGAGCATCCAAGACAGCGGGGGATCCGAGTCGGATTCTCTTTCGAGAATGTTCAGAGGAGAGAGGTTTCCATGACCAAAGTGCGTCTTCTTGCCATTGTTCTCGCCGTGCTCCTGGTCCCGGCGCTCGCCAGCGCCGAGGCTCGGACCATCAGCCGTGCCGCCAACGGCACACCCACCTATGTGCAGGGAGACTTCGGCTCCCTCGACCTGGGCAAGGCCCTCGACAACAGCACCGCCCAGCTCATCCTGCACGACGCTCTGCGGAACCACTTCGGCGCCGTCGGCAACGAGGTGATGGAAGTGATCGGCACCCACACCGACAAGGTCGGCGGCAAACACATCCGCTTCCAGCAGACGTACAACGGCCTGCCCGTCTTCGGCGCCCAGATGTTGATGAACGCCGATAGCCGCGGCCGGATCCACACCATCAACGGTGAGTTCGTGCCCAGCTCCCTGCTGCCGATCTCCCCGGCTCTCGATGCTGCCGCCGCGTTCGAAGCCGCCGGCATCAAGGTCGATCCTCTCGCTCTCGCCGCTCCGACTCTCACCTACGTGCTGGCGCCCGCCAGCGGCGAGGCCTTCCTGGCCTGGCAGACCACGGTGGAGTACGAGAACGCAGCCGGCCCGCAGCAAGACCTGGTCTTCGCCGACGCCATTGGCGGCAAAGAGATCGCCCGGGTGCCGCAGATCCTCTACGCCCGCTCGCTGCTGACCTATGACTGCAACAACAGCACCAACAACTGCAACAGCCTGATCAGCAGCTCGAGCAACCCGATCAACACCGGCGACGCCGCGGCCGACGCGGCCCACAACTTCGCCATCGCCACCTACGACTACTACCTGGCCAACCACGGGCGCGACTCGATCGACGACAACGGCATGACCCTCCGCTCCCGGGTGCACTATTCCAACAACTACAACAACGCGTTCTGGAACGGTGTCGAGATGACCTACGGCGACGGCGACGGCAGCACCTTCATCGCCCTGTCTCGCGATGCCGACGTGGTGGCCCACGAGCTCACCCACGGCGTGACCGAACGCTCCTCCAACCTGATCTACGCCAACGAGTCGGGCGCCCTCAACGAGGCTCTCTCCGATATCTTCGGCGCCATGGTCGATCGCCAGGAAGGCGCCACCGGCGCCGACATCTGGCTCCTGGGTGAAGACATCTACACCCCGAACATTCCGGGCGACGGCCTGCGCGACATGGCCTTTCCCTCTTCCGTCGGCGACTTCGACTACTACCCGACCCGCTACACCGGCTCCCAGGACAACGGTGGCGTGCACTGGAACTCCGGGATCGCCAACCTCGCCTTCGTGCTCCTGGTCGAGGGTGGAACCCACCCGGCCGGCGTGACCTCCAACAACGTCCCGAGTATCGGTTTCGACAAGGCCGCCGATATCTTCTACTACGCCAACACCAGCTGCCTCACCGCCTCCTCGAACTTCCAGGCGGCCCGCAACTGCACCGCCGCCGGCGCTCTCGCCCTCTACGGCGCGACGGAAGAAGCCGCTGTCCAGGAAGCCTGGGATGCCGTAGGAGTTCCCGGCGGTGGTGGCCCGCCGCCGCCCGCCGGTGACTGCCCGGCCGGCTACTCCGAGTACAACTCGTCGATCTCCGCTGGCGATCCCGACCAGGTCACCGCCACCTTCACCGCCAGCGGCTCCTTCCACGGCCTGTTGATCTGCGACGGTGCCGACCTCGACCTCTACCTCGACCGCATGCGCAGCAACGGCAGCGTGCGCAACACCGTGGCCAGCTCCACCAGTGCCGGCTGCAACGAGGAGATCAACTACTCCAACAACCGCAACCGGAGATACCGCTGGCGGGTGAGCGCCTACAGCGGCAGCACCTCGTTCAAGCTGTGTGTGGATCCGGGCTGATCGAGCCCTGATTCCGAGCCTCTCGAGAGCCCGCTCCCTCCGAGCGGGCTCTTCCCTTTTCGGGCGGTCGCTCACATCGGTTCCAGGGACGCCTTCCATCCAATCGGCCCGTTTTCGGACCGCCTGACCTTCCTCGACGTCTCGAAAGCTTCCTTGCTCGAGAAGAAGCTCCAGGCCCGAAACCCCTGGTTCGACTCGACCCGGCCTCTCCCGGGGCCAACGCCGAATCCCCGGATCACCTGGATCTCAACTGAGATCTGGAGCTCCCGGCGGCCCGTCCAGAGACGGGCCGTCTTGCTTTTCATGTCCGGTCGAACGGAGCTGTCGAGAAGACCAGCCTCGTCGACATCGGTGCAACGATTGAGTTAAGCTCCGATCGCTGTTCCTGCAGCCAACAATTTGTATTGCTTCGCCAAGGCGAAGCTTCGTCGGTTCCTCGACTCGGGGAGATGATCTTGAAGGCGAGCGTAGACTCACCCGTTTTTCCGGACAAGCTTGGCATTCACGTCCTTTCCGCATCCCTCGGCGAAAGCATCATAGTGACCATGCCCGACGGTCATTGGTTCGTGGTCGATGCTTTCTTCGGCTACAGTCGAGACGGCGGCTCCCCGAAGAACAGCTACCTGGACTCGGATGCCTCCTTACCTCTGCACGACGTGATCGGCTTTCTCGAGGCTTTTCGACTCGATCCAGTAAAATGCCGATTCGCACTGCTGACTCATCTGCACGAAGATCACTACAAGGGATTTCCCAGCCTGGTCAGATACCTTCGGCTGAAGAATCCACGGCTGCAGGTCGTGCGGCATTCCGTCTACATGCACAACGCATGTCGCCTGGAGATCCAACAGCTTCTGAAGAATCGGGACGATAGGGCACCTGCCGTAGACCAGACCGGAGCTCGAGCCCGGGAGGTGGTCGAAATGCTCGGAGCTGGATGTCAGGACGTTGCCCAGTGGAACCCGATCTTTCCGGAGCCGCTGGCCGGCTGCCAGGTCCAGGTCGTGATGCCACCACGGGAAATGGCGAGGGATTGGACCGTACAGGGTCTCCTGGCGAGCCTGCACCCGGACACCCGTCGGCTCGTCGACCTGTCGGTCGAGCACCAAGACACTCTTCTCAACAATATGAGCGTGGCACTGTGGATCACCTTCGGCAAAGCCAGCGTGCTCCTGACCGGGGACTGCGAAAAACACGCCTGGTCCACCCTTGCCCTGGAGCCGAGCTCAGGGCTCACAGGCCAAGAGCCATCGAACCCGCTGTCGACCGTTCGTTTTTTGAAAGCACCCCACCACGGATCCTCCCGGGCCTGGCACGGGTCTCTGGAGTCCCTCTACCGCCAGAGCGAGTCGACCATCGCCACCCATCACTGCCGAGGCAGGTACAACCTTCCCGACATCAATGGAGTCGAGAAGATCCTCGAGCAGGGAGCACAGATCGCCGTTCCCGACACGAGCCTTCTCGACGACGAGATCCGGGAGCGGTTCGAAAAAGAGGGAGGTATTCGTCGAATCCCGCTTCTTTTCGGTCGAGTTGGCTCCAGGAAAGAAGCCAAGGCCAAGGAGAAGAGATTCGGCAGACCGGTACAGCCCGAGCTGATGCCCGAGATCTGCTGGGTCTCGCGATCGTTCGATCGAGACGGATCAGCGACTGAAGGCTGGTTCGGGGGTAACCGAGCGGCCCTGCTCGGGCGCTCCTGAAACAAACCCTGCCGAGTCGTGCCGCCGGGCCGGGCCCTCCAGAGGCATCGGCACCAGCTCGACTCTCCCACCCTTCTCCACCTCGAAGAGCTTGAAAGGGACTCCGGGTCGCAACGACTCACCGGGGAAGCCGGCTTCGAGCATTTCTTCTCTCCGCAGAGAGACACGAAACCTCTTGCAGTCCTCGCCCCAGAAGGTGCAGTCGATCTCGTCGAGCCCGACCTTGTGGACCTCGGCGAGATACCTGGTGGTGGCGTCGGGCCGATGCGGATCCGCGGCCGACCATTGAAAGAGAGATTTCGCGTAATCGACGAGATAGTCGAGGCCCGCCGGATCCCGTTCGAGAAGGAGCTGGGCCAGCCCCAGACCAAGCTTGCCGCGGTGTAGCTCCCCTTGTTGGGCATACATCGCCAGAGCCATGACCCGAGCCAGATCGCGAGCCTCCGGTGTGCACTCTCTTTCGATGTCCTCCGCGCGACGAAGGTCGTTCGAGCTACCGAACCAGTCACCGTGCAGGCGGATATGAGCTAGGTGTCGAGCGACCTGGAGCCGGTGGCCCCAGAGTAGCTCACTGCCGTTGTAGGGAATCCGGACCTGATATTCCCGCCATCGAGAAGTCACCTGGCGGCGGGAACCGAGATGCTCGGCTTGCCGATCATACGATACCCAGGTCGGGCCCTCGTCGGGCGCTACGAGCTGGAAATTCACGAAGGCGTCGAGCTTGCGCTGACCGATGACTGCGGCGGAGGAAGCGAAGGGAATCGGCTCCGCCTTTGCCACCAGCTCCCGAGCGGCATTCCGGATGACTCGAATGGCGTCGCTAGAGAGCTCCGGTCCATCGTCGTCCCGTGCCCGACCCGTTGGCTGAAGATGTGTCTCCGGTGGTGGAAACAGGTGCAGGACTCCTAGCTTCTCGATCTTGTCCAGGATCTCCGCTTCGCGTCGCGCCGCGGCCCGACTCTCGAAGCGGAGCTTGGCGAAGGCTTCTCCCAGGTGATCGCGGGAGAACGGCTCGCGGCTCGTATAAGAGCCGCGATACATGATCACGAAAATCGAGAACAGGCTGACCACCTGCTCGACCAACGCATCTTTCTCGCCGGTCCTGGACTCGGAAATCTCTTTCAGCTCCCAGGGGAAGTACTGATCCTTCCCCCGTCGCTGGAGGGTGGACCACCAATAATGGCCGATCTCGTGCCCGACGACACTGCGAAAGAAATGGTAGTTGTTGGGATTTCGATCGAGCTGCTCCAGGGTGGGTGGCTCGTAGCAGATGCAGGTTCCCTGCACCGGCTCCGCAATCCCTTCGCACTCGAGCTCGGCGGCCTTGATCAAGGCACCGGGTGCACCCCCGAAGTCCCAGCATCGGGCAATGAACGGAGCTCTAGAATCTGCCCGGGCCACCTGGATGACACTGGATAGAGGATGCAGATAGTCCAGGGCACCCAGCTCTTCGTCGGCGATTCGTAGAACCTGGTCGAGATGCTGGTCCAGGCCTTCTCGGCGATGGATCTGATACGGGTGGGGGAAAAACTCCGAATTCTTCGTCTCGAACTCCCGAGCTCCTTCGCTCTGTAGAGAGAATCCGTCGCAGGGACGTCGACGCATCTCGACAGCGGCCAGATCCGGGAACTCCTTGAACAAGACCTCGGGAAAGGCACCGACCTCGTCGAGATAGCCACCTTCGGCACGTAGCCCAGTCACTTGCCAGCCGTTCTCTTCCACGTCGGAGATCCGCTCACGATATTTGTTGAATCGCCCGAGCGCCCTCGGCGGCCTGTCTGCGAACGACTCGCGACTCATGAGTGGATTCGGTCCTTTCCGGCGAGAGATCGAGTACTGGGACATTCTCGATTTTAGCTGAAGCTTTAACCCAGCCATCAACTCCGGGCCAGTCAATTTTAGTTGGGAAACGAGCATTCGTCAAATGGCCCATACGAGCCGAGTTAAACTTTATTCCTTCGCTTGATCCATCCTCAAAATCCCCTTTCAGGCCGCAGAATCGCAAGAAACAACAGGTCTGAACGAGCCAAAAAAACATCAATCTTTACCAGCCCACAGTATTGGCTCAAAAAACGAGCACATCTAGTCATTTTATTTCCCAAGACCTTCTCCATCGGCGGCCACTCCGACCCTCACGACCCCCATGTGGCGTCCGTGGATCCGAAGAGATCCTCGAGCTCCGACCTACTCTCGATCACGTTCTACAGACAGATGGCCCTGGGTCTCGGCGATCTCTCAGGAAGCACCTGGAGAGGACATCCGAGGAAGGAGGCCGTTTCATGGTGACCCGACCCCCCGGCCAAACTCACAGACAAATAGGAGCCAAATTATCGCCAGCTCCTCGAAGGCCTTCGTCTCCAGTTGCCAGAATCCGACTGAGAACCCCTATTTCAAGCCATTCCCCTGCTTCTCGAGCCCAAAGCCGACCCAATCAGATCTCACAGTTAAACCTTGACTCTTGGCTCGAATCTTGGTAAGTTACGAGGTCTGGATATTGGGCCACAGTACCCCAAACGATTCGGACGCAAAAAAACGGTCGAGCGACCCATGCCAACCAACGATCGATCAGCTCATGCCCAGACCTAGGCCCAAACGCAGCCGTGCGTATCCCGCCGTCGATCTGAGGGCGGCCATCCAACTGGTCGCTCGGCAATGCCAGGCCCTGGGCTATGGTGGGCACCGTCGCGAGTCGATTGCCCAGGCCCTGGGGCACGCCAAACCCAGCGGACCGGCAGCGCGCAAGATCGCCGCCATGGCCCATTACGGCCTGCTCGACCGCCGACATGGCTTCTATCAGCCGACCCCGCTGGCTCGCCAGCTGCTCGAGACCTCGGAACGGGAGACGGTGCGTAGCGCGCGGAGGAAGGCATTTCTCAACCCCACCCTCTTCCGCGAGCTCTACGACACCTATCGCCCCCTGGGCCGGATCCCCTCCATGCTGGGCCCGACTCTGGCCAGGGACCACGGCATCAGCGAATCGGCCCAAGAAGACGTCGCCTCGATCTTCCTCGAATCCGGCGAGTTCGCAGAGGTGCTCGATCACCAAGGACAGTTCGAAGGTCCACGCCCGGCCCCCGTAGATCCGGTTCGTACCGAGACACCAGAACCTTCTCGTACTCCTCCGGGTTCGTCTTCTCAGGCTCTGCAGCTCAGCGTCGCCCTGGATCACGGCAAGGCCGAGATCCACTTTCCCGAGCGACTCTCGCTACTGGACGTCAAACAGCTGCGGCAACTGCTGGCACAATTCGAAATCAAGGTGAGCGGCCTCGAGGAGCGCCTAGGCAGAGAACAGATCGGCCGTGGTCGAGAGACCACTCCTCATATCGTCCCGATTCGCGACAGCTCCTGAAGCCTCGAACTTCGGACGCAACCCGGCGCCGTGTTCGATCCTTTTCGGTGCCCGATCTACCCTCCCCGGAAGAATCCGTTGAGCTCGGGAAACGGCGTGGCTCTCTCGGCGTAGGTGAAGGTCCCCCGTTCGAGGATCTCCGTCGCCGCTCGGGTCAGCTCGCCAAGAGCCGCTCGCGCCAGGCTCGAGCCGACACTGATTCGGGTCACACCCGCCGCGGCCAGGCGCTCGACATCGGCGTCGACCCCGGAAAGGCCCATCACCACGTTGACCGGCCGATCCAACGCTTCGACCACGGCTGCGATCTGCTCCAGCGTTCGCAGCCCGGGTGCAAAGAGCACGTCGGCTCCGGCGTCCTGGAAGGCCAGCAACCGGTGGAGGGTATCGTCGAGGTCGGGACGACCGTGCAGGAAGTTCTCGGAGCGGGCGGTCAGGGTGAAAGGAAAACCCAGGTCCCTCGCCGCCTCCACGGCCGCCGCGATACGCTCGACCGCAAGCTCGAGCGGGTAGATCGGCTCTCCCGAGGCCGAGGTGGAGTCTTCGATCGAGGCGCCCACCAATCCCGCATCCGCCGCCCGGCGAATGGCGTCGGCCACACCCTCCGGCTTCTCGCTCCAGCCGTTCTCCAGGTCACCACTCACCGGCAGATCGGTCGCCTGGGCAATGGCCCGGGCGTTGTCCAGAGCCTCCTCCGGCGAAACCGCACGACAGCCGTCTGCCTTGCCGAGGCCGAAGGCACAACCCGAGCTGGTGGTCGCCAGCGCCTCGAAGCCCAGGCTGGCGAGGATCTTCGCCGAGCCGGCATCCCAGGGATTCGGGATCACGAAACAATTTCCCGGCCGGTGCAGGGAGCGAAAGGCTTCCGCTTTCTCGAGCTGGGTCCGCGCCATGTCGTTCTCCTCATTCCACCCTACCTGTTGTCGCCGGCACTCCACGCAGGAAGCTGCGCTCCTCGCGCAGTATGAAGCGCCTCTCCTCGGCGAAGGCGAAGTTCGCCCGCCCTTCTTCGTCGACTCGCAAACGTTCTCGATACGTTTCGTACGCCCCGAGGCTCTCGAAACCGATCACCCCGAAGGCCACGTCGTTCGTGCCCTCGTGCGGCAGGAAGTATCCCAGGAGCCTGCCGCCACAGCGAGGAATGATCCGCCCCCAGCGCTCGGCGTACTCCTCGAAAGCGGCATTCTGGAACGGATCGATCTGGTAGCGGATAAAACACGTCATTTGCATGGTTGGTCTCCTCGTTGGTTCGAGAAGAGAGTATTGTCCGGGCTCGTGGCATACTTCGGCCCGGATCGAAGGATGGGAGAACCGGTCTTGATAGAAAGAGCGGCATGGACGAGCAACCCGATATTGCCTCACTCGCCGGCCTGATCGGCGACCCGGCCCGATCTCGGATGCTCCTCGCTCTCATGGGCGGTCGTGCTCTCACCGCAACGGAGCTCGCCCTGGAGGCCGAGATCGCTCCGTCGACCGCCAGCAGCCACCTGGCGAAGCTCACGGAGGCCCGGCTGCTCGTGTTGAGGAAACAGGGTCGGCATCGCTACTTCCAGATCGCCGACGAGAAGGTAGCCCGGCTGATCGAGCAACTCTGCGGTCTCGCCGCCCGAGACAGCGTTTCGAGGATCCTTACCGGCCCCGAGGAGCCCAGCCTTCGCCGGGCCCGGGTCTGCTACGACCACCTGGCCGGTGCCCTCGGTGTCCGCCTCTTCGAGGGCCTGCTCCACCACCGCCACCTGGCTCGCCGGGGCGAAGGCGTGGAGCTCACGGCCACCGGCGAGCGTTTCTTTGCTCCGGACCCGCCGTGCTCTTGACCATCCTCGGCTGGCTCTACGTCGCCAAGAGCCTCGTCCTCTTCCTCCGGCCCGACCTCGGCCTCCGCTCCATGCAGCAGGTCCGCCCCGAAACCTCCAAGAAGCTGAGCATCGCCGGCTATGGGCTCGTCGTGCTCGGGCTGATTCTGGCGGTTTCGGTTGTGCTCGAACTGTGAGGCCTGTCTGATCAATCCGCCCGCCCCAGAGACTCGGCCAGAAGGCTCCACGTCTCGGGACGGGACAGCAGGTCGTTGTGGCCCACATTTTCGAGGATCTCGAGCCTCGGGTCACCGGGAAAGCGGCCGGCCAGGCGCCGGCCCTCGGTGGCGGGAATGAGGTCGTCGGCCGCGCCGTGCACGATCAGCACCGGAAGCTCGATTCCTGCCGCGGCCGTTCCCGAGTCGTAGCGGTCGCGGAGCACGGAGCGGACGAGGAACTCGGGATAGTGCCGCGAGGCGACCGACACCAGGTCGTGCCAGGGGGAGAGCAGAACGAGGCCGGTGAGCTGTTCTTGTCGGGCGGCGGCGGTCTGCACGGCGACGGCCGCTCCCAGGGACCAGCCGACGATATGGAGTGGACGCCGGGGAAATCGCTCCACCAACGCATCGAACGCCGCCAGCCCGGACGCCACCAGGGCTTCCTCGCCGGGGTCACCGGTGGAGCGGCCATACCCCGGAAAGTCGATGGCCAGCACGGTAGCACCGAGACCGCCTAGATTTTCGAAGAGTCCCGAGAAGCGTAGGGTCTCGAGATTCTCTCCATTGCCGTGCAGGTAGAGCACCACTGGCCCCTGCTCCAGCTCCGAGAGCCAGCCCACGATCGAGTCTTCTCGGGAGGTCGTGAGGCTCCATTCTTCGAGGGGCTCGGAAACAGCGCCCACGGGGATCTCCGGGGCGGGGTACAGCATTTGTCGAATCAAGAATTCCATGGTGATCCAGAGGAGGAGCAGGACGACGAGGATTCCGGCTGCGGTTCGCAATTCGTGCCGAGTCTACCCTGGCTGTCTTCGCTCGTTCGCTCATTTTCCACATGCTTTCCATACGGTTTTCTCGATACAATTTCGCCCATGTGGCGCCTGCTCGTTCTCTCTCTCGTCTTCACGCTCCTCCCCACACCTCTCGAAGCACGCACGCCGAGCTTCAAGACAGCGGTCAACACCCAGGTGGCCGCGGCGCGAAAACAGGCGCCGGCCCTGGGCGTGCACATCGTGGAGGCCGAGAGCGGGGATACGGTGTACTCGTTCCAAGCCGACACCCGCCGGGTGATCGCTTCCAACACCAAGCTCTTCACCACCGCCACGGCCCTCGATCGCCTGGGTCCGGGCTTTTTCTTCGAAACCCGAGTGGTCGTTCGCGGGACCCTCGAAGACGGTGTGTTGCGCGGAGACCTGGCGGTGATCGGCGGCGGCGATCCGCACCTTTCCGGGCGCCAGTACAACGGCGATTCCTACGGCCCGTTTCGCCCCTGGGCCCAGGCCCTTCAGGATCTTGGGGTCGAGCGGATTTCCGGGGAGCTCGTGCTCGTACACGGCCTCTTCGACGACGAGATCGTGCACGAAGACTGGCCCCGAGACCAGCTCACCCGATGGTACGAAGCGCCGGTGGAGGCTCTTTCTTACAATGACAACTGCGTGCTGGTGAAGGTGGAGCCGGGGCCCGCACCCGGTCGCCCGGCCAGGGTCTCCACCGTGCCCGACCTGCCGATCTTCCAGATCCGCAGCCAGGCGTCGACCACCGGCCGGAGCCGCTCCCAGAACGTGCGAATCGGCCGGCTGGAGACTCCGGGGCAGGAACACGTGGTCACCGCCGGGGGGCAGATCTATCGGCGGACCGAGAAGGTCGACAAATGGGTCACGGTGGCCGATCCGGTGGAATACTTCGGCGCGGCTCTGCGAGCTGCTTTCGAAGAAGAAGAGGTATTCATCGAGGGAATCTCCCGGGCGACGCCGCAGCTTCCCGCAGGGGATTGGCGGATTCTCCACACCCACCGCAACGACCTCCTGACCATTCTCGAGGTGATCAACAAGCGTAGTCAGAACTTCTACTCCGAGAGTCTGATCAAGCTCCTCGGCGCCCGCCTCTGCGGCGACGGCAGCTGGGACGGAGGCATCCGCGCGGTCCAGGAATTCCTGACCGAGGTCGGCATCGAAGAGGGTTCCTACAGCCTGGCCGATGGCTCCGGCATGAGCCGCAACAATCGCTTCACCCCCCGGCAGCTGACCCGGCTGCTGCGGCACATGTACCACCATCCCCTGGCCGAAGAGTTCATGCGCACCCTGCCCTACAGCGGCGAGCTCGACCTCAGCTGGGAGAAGCGCCTGGCGACGGGTGTCTACCGGGGCAACGTGTTCGCCAAGACCGGCTCGTTGAACGGTGTCTCGACCCTGTCCGGCTATGCCAAGGCTCGGTCCGGCACTCTCTACGCCTTTTCCATCCTGCTCAACTCCGCCGGCGCCTCCTGGAGGTCGAAGCAGGCCCAGGACCGGATCTTGCGCGCTCTGATCGATCAGGGTTGACCGGATCCGCCCGGATCCGACGATCGATCGAATGGACCGAAAGCTCCGGGCCGGAGATTCACCGGAGATTCACGATAGTCTATGCGTCCATTCCGCTCCCGCCGGGGAGCCCGACTCTCGAGAATCTTCACCGATCCTCACGTCAACGATTTGCAGGAGAACGTTGTGACCAAACCCTCGGACCCCGCCCACTACCGTGCCCTGATGCGGCGGGTCGAAGAAGTGGTGGCCCATATCGAAGCGGTCGCGGGGGAGCGCCTGAGCATCCACTCCGTGGCCGACGAAATCATCTGCAAGCTGCGCAACGAGCTGGGAATCTACGGAGGTCGCCTCTACAAGCTCGACGGCGACAGCTACCGCCTACAGGCGACCTTCCCCGATGCCCGGGAGGTGGCGGAAGACATTCGGATTCCGCGGAGCTATCCTCCGATCGAGATCTGCCTGATGCGGGGCTCGGTCTACATGGAGCCCGGCGATCCCCTGGTCGATCTCGAGCTCGAGGAGTCTCTCGGCGTCAAGGAATTCGCGGCGGTGGAGGTGGGAAACGAGCGGTTCATCCTGGGTTTCAATGTGGAGCCCGGGCACAATCGCGACGAGATCCTCTTCTCCCTCGGGGTGGTACGCCACAGCATCAACCGCATGCTGCTCCAACAGGACGTCGACGATCTGTTCCAGCAGGCTCGCTGGATTCAGACCTCGATCATGCCGCGGGAAGCGCCTCGGTTCGGCAACTACGATATCGCCGGTCGGAGCCGGTCTCTCGAGAGTGTGGGGGGCGATCTCTTCGATTTCATTCCCATTACCGAGAACATCCTCGGTCTCGCCATCGCCGACGCCTCGGGCCACGGTCTGCCGGCCGCGCTGCAGGTTCGCGATATCTACACGGGTCTGCGGATGGGCCTGGGGCGCGACTTCAAGATCGTGCGCACGGTCGAGCGCCTCAACGACATCATCCACGCCAGCACCCTCACCAGCCGATTCGTCTCCATGTTCTATGGAGAGCTCGAGCGGACCGGAGCCTTTATCGGCGTCAACGCGGGGCATCCGCCGCCGTTCCACATCTCCCGGGAAGGAGAAGTGCAGTTCCTGGAGGAGGGAGGCCCGGTGCTCGGCCCGCTGCGCGACGCCAACTACGACCGGTGTTTCGTGCAGATGCGCCCCGGCGACCTCCTGGTTCTCTACACCGACGGAATCAGCGAGATCTTGCGAGGCGGGCTGCGTCCAGAATCCGCTTCTCCCGACCAGATCGACGACGAATACGGCGTGGAGCGCCTGGTCGAGGCGGCTCGGGCCAACCTGGGCAAGACCGCGGAAGAAGTGATCGACGCCATTTTCGCCGATCTCGAATCGTTCACCGGAGCTACCCAGCTCCAGGACGACGCCACCCTGGTGGTGGTGGTCTACCCGGAGAATCCGTCTCCATAGAGATCCTGGAAGCGGCGGGTGATCTCTTCGCTGCCGCAGACGAAGACCCTATCGTCACCTTCGAGGGCGAAATCCGCTCGCAGGCGGGTGATGACCTCTTCGCCCCTCTGCACCGCGACCACCGAGCAGCCGGTCGCCGACCGGACCTTCTCCAGGGTCTGGTGCTGGCGCACGAGCTTGCGGGCCGGGATCTCCAGCACTCGCAGCCCCGGATCGATCGAGACGGCCACCTCCCCCAGCAGCCGACGGGCCAGGATCATGCCCGATACGTGGCTGATCGAGAGGGCGAAGTCGGCTCCCGCCCGGTGGATGCGGTCGACATTCTCGGCCTGGTTGACCCGCGCGACCAGGGGTAGCTCGGGGCGCAGGTCCCGCAGGATCACCGTCGCGAAGAGGGTCGCCCGGTCGTCGTCGAGAGCCAGGACGACGGCGCGAGCTTCTTCGATACCCGCTCCCTGCAGGAGGTCGGAGTCCAGCACGTCGCCCACGAGATCGACACCCTCGAGCGCCTCACGGTCGAGCACCAACACGGGCTCGTCGGCATCTCGCAACAACTGGGCGACCTTCTTGCCCACCTCCCCGTATCCGGCCACCAGAAACGGTCCGGACGACGTCGGCTCGGAGCGACTACCCACCAGCTGTTGCAGCTCCTCGAGGTTCTCGTCGGTACCGACCGCCACCAGCACCCCACCCGGATCGAGCCGCAGGTCGGGGGAAGGGTCGGCCTCCATGATCCCACGAGTCCACTGGCCGATCACCGTGGCGCCGGTACGGGAGCCGATCGCCGCTTCGGCCAGGGTCTGACCTGCCACCGGGCTCGAGGGATCGATCCGGATCTCCACCACTTCCAGGTGACCGCCGAGCCGCTGGATCCCGCTCAGCCGGGGATCGATCCGGCGACTGGCCCGGGCCGCGAGAGCGGCTCCCAACACATGCCGCGGGGTCAGCACCGCATCGGCACCGGCCAGGGCCAGGGGCTGGCGGTATCTCGGCTCCTCGACCAGGGCCAGGCACTCCCCTTCGAATCCCTCCTGACGCGCCACCAGGATCACCGCCGCGTTCTCTTCGTCGCTACCGTTGGTGATCAGGGCCCGGGCACGATCGAGATAGACGTTGTCGAGGCAGGTGCCGAGCACGTCGTCGAAGACCACCGGGATCTTGCGCTGCGCCAGGCGCCGGGCCACCGCTTCCTCGGGCTCGACCACCACCATCGCGATGTCCTGGGATCGGAGCTCGTCGATCAAGGTCTCCACCGCCGGCCCGTAGCGGAAAATGATCACGTGGTCTTCGATCTTCCCGCTCCGCCGTGGCAATCGGCTCTCGAAGCGTTCCTCGAGCACCGGGATCAACACCATCGGAACGATCATGTAGATCATCACCACGCCGAGGAATTGCAGCACCACCACGTAGAGCACCATTACCGGATGCTGCCACTTGGAGTCTCCTCCGTAGCCGGTGGTGGTGATGGTCTCGCTGGCGAATTCCAGGGCCTGAAAGAAATCTCGCGGCTCGCCTTCGAGCTCGCGCATCCCCACCATGTAGGCGCCGGTGGCGAGCAGCACCAGCACCGGTAACAGAGCGATGATCGTGAGCAGACGTCGGGTCGAGCGGCGCACGGGTCCTCCAGTGATCGACAGATACGTTCTCTCGAGAGGTATGATAGCTCTCCATGAGCGAGAACGTCCGCCTCGACAAATGGCTCCAGGTCGCTCGGGTCTTCAAGACCCGCAGTCAGGCCACCCGAGCCTGCAATCTCAACCGAGTGCAGGTCAACGGGGCCAAAGCCAAGGCGCATCGCACGCTCCGCCTCGACGACCGGATCGAGGTGGAATTCGGCGACTGGGCCCGGGTCCTCGTGGTCAAAGAGCTTCGCGACAAGACCCTGCCCAAGGCCGAGGTACCACGCCTGTTCGAAGACCAGAGCCTTCCCCGCCCGAAGCTCAGCGAGCTCGAACGCCTGATGCGGAAGGCTCCGGTCGTGCGCGAGAAGGGCAAGGGAGCTCCCACCAAGAAAGAGCGCCGCGCCCTGCAGAAGCTCCGCGGATACTGAAGACCGACCCCACATTCCTGGAGATCGCCGTGCCCCGTACCCCCTGGTTTCCTTGCTGGATCGCTGTCGCCGCCTGCCTGTTTCTCCTGGCACCCCTGGCCACCGCCTCCGAAGCCGAGAAGGAACCGGCCGATCCGCTGGCCGGCCTGGAGCCCCGGAACATCGGTCCGCTGCACCCCAGCGGCCGGGTGGCCGATGTCGAGGGTCTGCCGGGGGACCCGCGGGTGCTCTACGTCGGCTCGGCGTCGGGCGGGATCTGGAAGACCACCGACGGCGGCCTGAGCTTCGCGCCCATCTTCGACGACCAGCCCATCGCCTCGATCGGCGACCTGGCCCTGGCGCCGAGCCAGCCGGAGGTGATCTACGCCGGCACCGGGGAATCGAACGTGCGCAACAGCGTTTCCTTCGGCAACGGCGTCTACCGCTCCAACGATGGCGGAGGCCACTGGCAACACCTGGGGCTCGAAGAAACCCGCCACATTTCGCGCATCGTGGTCCACCCCTCCGACCCCGACACGGCCTGGGTCGGCGCTCTCGGCCACATCTTCGCGCCGAACGAGGAGCGCGGAGTGTTCCGCACCCGCGACGGCGGTGACACCTGGGAGAAAGTGCTCTATACCGATGATCGCCACGGGGTCGCCGATCTCGACCTCGACCCCCGGAATCCCAACGTGCTCTTCGCCGCCCTCTGGCACTTCGAACGCAAGCCCTGGACCATGACCAGCGGCAGCGAAGAAGGAGGCGTGTACCGCTCCCTCGACGGCGGCGACACCTGGAAGAAGCTCGAGAACGGCCTGCCGAAGCTCATGGGACGGATCGGTGTGAAGATCGCGCCGAGCCATCCACAGGTGGTCTACGTGATCGCCGAGAGCAACGACGGCATTCTCTTTCGCTCCAACGACCGCGGCGAGACCTTCGAGAAGGTCAACGACGACGTCCAGCTCGTCTCCCGCGGCTTCTACTACACCGATCTGCGGGTCGACCCCACCGACGAGAACCGTGTGTTCGCCATCGCCAGCCGGCTCTTCCGCTCCATCGACGGCGGCAAGACTTTCGAGCGCATCTCCCGCAACACCCACGTGGACTACCACTCCCTGTGGATCGACCCGCAAGATCCGAACCGGATCTGGCAGGGTCAGGACGGCGGAGTCGCCGTGTCCTACGACCGTGGCGATACCTGGGAGCCCTTCACCAACCTGCCCATCGGCCAGTTCTACCAGGTGTTCTACGACCTGCGAGAGCCTTTCTACGCCGTGGGTGGCGGCATGCAGGACAACGGCACCTGGATCGGCCCGAGCCGCACCCGCGAGCCGGCCGGCATTCTCTCCGACGACTGGCGCCTCATGTCTTTCGGCGACGCCTACTTCGTGGTGCCCCATCCGGAACGGGTCGACCTCTTCCTCAGCGAATACCAGGCCGGCGGCATCGTGCGCACCGACATGCGGCTGCGGCAGCAGATCGACGTCAGCCCTCAGCCGCGGCGCAACGACGGCGGCCCGGTGGAGGAGCTCGAGGTGCGTTTCAACTGGAACGCACCGATCATCGCCTCGCCCCACGACCCCAGCACGGTGTACTTCGCCGGCAGTCGGGTGTTCGCCACCACCGATTTCGGCAACACCTGGCGCCCCATCAGCCCCGATCTGACGACCGACGACCCGGAGAAGCAGAAGACCGCGGGCGGCCCGGTATGGCCGGAGAACACCACCGCCGAATACCACTGCACGATCATCAGCTTCGCCGAATCCCCGGTCGAAGCCGGAGTGCTCTGGGCCGGCACCGACGACGGCAACCTGCAGCTCTCCCGCGACGGCGGCGCCACCTGGAACAACCTGATCGGCAACGTACCCGGGGTTCCCGAGCACTCGCCGGTATCGCACATCGAGCCGTCGCGCGCCGCCGCGGGCACCGCCTATGCGAGCTTCGACCGCCACATGTTCCAGGACTACCGGCCCCACCTCTTCAAGACCACCGATTTCGGGCAGACGTGGAAACGGCTGGGAGAGGGTCTGCCCGAGGAAGGCTGGCTGTGGGTGGTGCGCGAGGATCCCGTGAACACCGACCTGCTCTATGCCGGTACCGAGGTGGGGCTCTACCTCTCCTTCGACAGCGGCAAGGCCTGGCAACGCGCCAATCTCGGAGAGCTCCCGGCGGTTTCGGTGCACGACGTGCTCGTACACCCACGGGAGAACGACCTGATCGTCGGCACCCACGGTCGGGCGATCTGGATTCTCGACGACATCACCCCCTTGCAGACGTGGTCCGAAGTGGCGGCCGACGATGCCGCCGCCCACCTCTTCCCCGTGCGCGACGCGATGCGTTTTCCGACCAACTTCACCCGCTACGGCCTCGGCGACAAAGAGCTCGTCACCCCCAATCCCCCGGGAGGCGCTCTGCTCACCTATTACCTGGCGGAGAGCCTGGAGCCGGAAGCGAAGGATGGAGACAAGAGTGAGGAAGAAGAAGGCGAGGGAGACAAGTCGAAGCCGGAAGAACGCCTGGCGCTGGAAATCCTCGACGACGACGGCCAGGTGCTCCGCACCCTCGACGAGCTGCCGCTGGGTGCCGGCCTCCACCGCGTCGCCTGGGACCTGACCCTGGATCCGCCTCGCAGCCGCACCGGCGAGAAGGTCGAGGGTAGCGATTTCTCCGGGCCGCCCCGGGGTCCGCAGGTTCTACCGGGAACCTACACCGCCCGCCTGACTCTCGACGGTCGAGCCCACGAAACCCGGGTCTCGGTGACCCTCGATCCTCTGCTCGTGGTTTCCCGGGAAGATCTGCAGGCCCAGCTCGACACGGCCCTCGCCCTGCGCGACCAGCTCTCCTCGGTCAACGACATTCTCAAAGCCATCGATCTGTTGCACGAGCAGCTGAAGAGCCGGCGGGCCACCGCCGAGGTTCTCGAGATCGAGCTCTCGGACGAGCTGGAGAGCCAGTGGAAAGAGCTCGAAGAAACCCTGACCGAGCAGCTCGAGAGCCTCACGCGGAACGACGAGAAGCCGTTCTGGAGCCAGGGCCCTCGCCTCGCCGACCGCATCGCCTCGCTGGCCGGCAACGTCGACAGCGCCTTTGCCGCTCCCACTGCCGCCCAGAGCGAGCTCGCCGCCGAGCTCGCAACCGCTACCGAGGAGGCCACCGCCTCCTGGAAGACGTTCGTCGAAGGCGAGCTTGCGGCCTTCTCCGAGGCCTTGTCCCGGACCGGTCTCCCCGGGCTGGTGGTGCGCATCGAAGCCCCCTGACCCCGAGCATCCTTCAGCTCTCGATCGGGGCTCGCCTACCGACCGTGGCCGACGAGGGCTTCAGGCCACGGAGTCACGAAACGGCCACTGCCCTTTCGCTCGCTGGTCGGCTCACCTCGATCCCGAGCCGACCAGCTCCGCCTTGGCGTTGACCGAGAGGTCGTCCATCTCCAGTCGCTCTCCCCGCACCAGCGCCTTGCCCGCCTCCCAGAGGTAGGCGATCCCCCGGGTGCCCGACATATCCCAATACTCCCCCCGACGCCCGTCGACCCGTAAGAGACAGAGATTCGGATCGGACTTGCCCTCGGGGAACCACACTTTCCACGCGGGGCTCCAGAATTCCTCGACGACCTTGCGATCGTAGACGACCCGCGCTCGCCCCGAGATCGAGAGGAACTTGGTGCTTCCCTGGAAGGTCAGATTGACCTCGCTGTCGATCCGGATCTCCTCGAGCTTCTCGCTCTCGGTATCGGTCGCGAGATAAAAGGTTCCGTCGTCCTCCACCTTGGCGAGTCGCATCGGCCGGGACCGCAGGTCTCCATTCTTGGCTCGGGTCACCAACATCGCCGTCTCGAAGTCCTCGGCGAGGTCGAGCAGATTCTCTTTCTTGCGATTGGTCATGTTCGTTTCCTTTCTTCGATCGTTCGAGGCAGTGGCAGGAACGACCGACTGATCTGCAAGGGCCGTGCCGTGCCGTACGGCAGCGACCGAGCGCACCACACACCCGCACCCAACCGGTCGTTGATCCGATCTCACGGCCTCGCCAACCGGAACGCGCGGCAGTTTCTACATTCGGTTTGAAAAATCGACCTCGGCACTACTCTGCATCGGCGCTCGGCCCTGGTTTTTCCTCGTGGAGCACCTGGCACACTTCGTGCTCTAGACGAATGACACCATGAGCAACGATGACTCTCGAGCCAACCCATCCGCTGCCCCCATGGCGCTTCGTGCCCTTGGTTGGAGCACCGCCGCCATTGCCGTCCCGCTGCTACTGATCGCGGCGACTCCCAAGATCGATACCAATACCTACACCCTGCCCGAGGTCGTGGACGGCACCGGTTTTTCCGCTGCCGGTACCTCGTTGCTCGAGATCGCAGTGACGAGCGACCGGGCCGAACGCTGGCTGGCCGATTTCGATTCTGGTGCCGAAGAAGATCGCCTGCTCGAAACAGTGGTCGAAATCTACCGACATCGCAGCTTTCGCCCCGCCTGGCATCTGGGCTCCGAAGGGGCCCGAGAATCGACGAAGCACACCAGCTTTCGTCGTGCACGAGCCATGCTGCGTCATCTCACCGACGCCGAGAGCCTCGGGCTGTCTCCGGCCCACTACCCCGCCGAGCAGCTGACGAGCCGGATCAAGCTCCTGGAGCTCGACCCCTTTCCGCAACCCCTCGACCTGGTCCGAGCCGAAATCGAGCTGACCGGCGCCCTGGTCGTCTTGGTCCGTGACCTGCACGAGGGTCATATCGACGCCGAGCAGGTTCCCAACTGGTATCGAGAAAGGAGCCCCGCCGACCTGGTGACTCAGGTCGGGCAGATTCTCGACAACCAGCAGGGCCTGGACATCGCGCCCGAGCACGAAGAGCACAGAGCACTGGCCGAGCATGCCGCGGAGCTGCGGCAGCTGGTCGCCGAGGGTGGCTGGCCGCGGGTCCCCGATCTCGACGTCTTGAAACCCGGAGATCCGATTTCCGACGAGGTGATGGCGCCCCTGGTCGAGCGCCTGAAGGCCGGCGGCGACCTCGATTCCTCCTGGAATCCCCACGTCTCCTTCTACGGCCCGACCCTCGTCGACGCCGTGCGCTCGTTCCAGCACCGCCACGGTCTGGACGTC
Source organism: uncultured Thermoanaerobaculia bacterium (assembly GCA_964565225.1). Taxonomy (GTDB): domain Bacteria; phylum Acidobacteriota; class Thermoanaerobaculia; order Multivoradales; family J023; genus CAZMEL01. Next base: position 21,242 of record CAZMEL010000089.1, read on the forward strand.
GACGGCAAGATAGGAGGCGACACCCTCTCCGCACTCAATGTCTCGGCCGAGCAGCGTCTACAGCAGATCGAAGCCAACCTCGAGCGTTGGCGCTGGCTTCCCGAGGAGCTACCCGAGACTCGGATCGAGGTGAACGTGGCCGCCTTCGAGCTCACGGGCTTTCGCAAGGGAGAGCCGACCCTGCGCATGGCGGTCGCCGTGGGCAAACCGACCTGGGCGACACCGATCTTCGAGCACGAGATCGTCTATGCCGAGGTCAATCCCTACTGGAACATTCCCGAATCGATCGCCCTCGGCGAGGTGCTGCCGGCTCTGCGAACCCATCCGAGCTACCTGGTCGAAGAGAACATGGAAATCATCGCCGGCTGGAATGCCGAAACACCGGGTGAGCCCCTGGAGCTCGACGAGTCGAACCCCGGCAGGTACGGATCGGACTATCGGATTCGCCAGCTCCCCGGACCGAAGAACGCCCTGGGGCAGATCAAGTTCATCTTCCCCAACGACCACTCCGTGTATCTCCACGATACGCCGGCCCAACGCGCCTTCGGTCGCGCCGACAGGGCGGTCAGCCACGGCTGTGTTCGGCTCGCAGAGCCCGCGGCCCTCGCCGAATTCCTGTTCGACAAAGACCAGCTCGAAAAGCTCGACGCGGCCCTGAGCTCCTCCAGCGGCCCCGAACGTTTCGATCTGCGAGAGCCCATGCCGGTGCTCTTCGAGTATCGGACGGCTTTTGTCGGAGACGATGGCCGACTCCACTTCCGAGAGGATCTATACGGTCTCGATTCTGTGATCGCCGAGCAGCTGGCCAGCTACCAGCGAGCGCGGGAGCCTCGAGTGTCGACGTGAACGAAGGGCCCTCGGTGGGGCTTGGGGCCATAGATGCCCAGACCACCGATGAAGGGCTTGTACCAGATCCGGTCATAGCTGTCCTCGATGATCGAGGCCAGCTTTTCGGCATCTTTCCGCGTCACCCGGCCGTCTCCCGTGATGTCGTCCATGTGACCGTCCCCATCGCGGTCGATGTAGATATCCGCGGCATCCCCGTAGACATGTCGGCTATAGCGAGTCTTGTTGCCGATCGCCCGATTGTAGTGCGGGGTCCTGTAGCCGCTGAGCACCGCGAAGCTACTCGCTTCGATACCCGCAGCATTGACCTTCTCCAGCAGCAGCTCGAGCTTCGAGAGCATTCTCGAATGCACGAGGATGAATCGAGGGAAGTCGCTCTCCTGCTTACACAAGAACTGCCGGAGCTGGAAGTGTGGGGACAACCAGAGGTCCAGCATGTCGGGAGTCACCCGCAGCAGACCGGGCGGCATCTCGTACTTCGGGTTCCCACGGAGCGAAATCGCCTCGTATTTGCCGACGCGGTAGCCGTGGAAAACATCTTCACCCGAGTAGGGCTCGAGCACCAGCATCTGCAGCTTGATGATCTCTTTCGTATCTCCCTCGGTGACATACACCGACTGAATGCCGGGTTTCTCGGGCCACCAGACCCACTCGTCCGAGTCGAGCCGGATGAGCTCGCCTCCGGAAGCACAGGCGTTGTACTGCTTCCCTCTGTGGCCGAGCACGACCTCGATCTCCACCGGTTCATCGGGCAAGGTCGAGATCGACATCAGACGATATGGAATCACCTCGTCTCGAACCTGGAGCGAAAAGCCGACGGTTTCCCGCTGATAGGCCCTACCGATGCTCGGCAGCTCGTAGCCTACGATGGCATCCGAGCTACAGGCATCGACCACGATCGGCGCCTCGGGGGCATCCGTGGTCCGGTCTTCGGGTCCCTGCTCCGGAAGGACAACCCTCTCGGGCGGAGGATTTTGAGCGACCATGGAGGATCCGTGCCCGAAGACGAATCCGATGGCCAGGGAGAGTACGAACCGACGTCTACGCTGCTCGAAAATGACGAAGCTCCTTTTCTCGGAAGGGCGATTCCGTGAGGCCGTGACGCGATCGGTGCCGCTCATCTCGTTCCATCGCCCCGGGTCGCCCGAGCCATCGAGACCTGCAAGCTTTACAAGCACCGCCGCGGATTTTACAAGTCGTCGCCGCAACCGCACGAGCCACCGCGCTCTATTCGCCATTCAAGGGCCTCCAAGGGCTGGCACGCACCCTGCATTCTCGATCTGGCACAACCCAGCTCGAACCCGGACCTCGGGGAGACCTTCGAAACCTCGAGGACTGGCGATTTCATGACCGAGCATGCACGAAAGGATAGGATATGAAAAGCGAAAAACTCAAGATGGTCACCACAGGCACCGCTCTGGTCAAACCGGCTCTCAAACGTCTTTCTGGGGGCAAGCTCAAGGGTACTACCCTGACCTTCACCACCGTGGCTCTGGTCGTTTCCGGCATCGCAGCCCGGAGCTACTGGAAGAAACGCAAGGCCAAGACCAACCAAGAAGACAACGGCAAGGTCTTTCGCCTCCAATCGGCGGACGATGGCTGGAAGATCTCACTCGATGGCGCCGAGAGCGCCGAAGGAATCGAAGGGATCGAAGGGATCGAGACCGAATTCTCGACCAAGGCCGAGGCGATGATCGCGGCCCGCGAGCTCGCTCAGAACAACCAGCCCAGCGAGGTCGTGGTCTATCTAGAGGACGGCGCCGAGCAGGCCCGCCACCTCTACGGTGTCCACTGAGCCAAAGCCAGCCGTACGTCAGACACCGCGCCGAAGCCTTCCGCCGTAGCAGCCGAGAGCTTCGGCGTTCTTCTTTCCAAGCCCGAACCGGAACCCACCCATGCCTACGAACCTCCCCATCGACCCATTCCGCAACCCACCGGCACTCTGCCGGAGACCGAAGCGATCCGCAGGCTTCCTCGTGCTGCTGGTTTTCTGTCTCACCCTGGCATTCGGGGGGCCCACCCTCGCCCAGGGCGAGCCCGCGGCGGGCTCCCTGACCCCTCGGGTCGATGGCCGCATGGACGCTCGGATCGAGCGCGGCATCGTCGAGCGACTGGCACAGCTCGAAGGCACGGACGGTGTCGAGGTCCGTGTCGAAGCGGGTGTGGTCACCCTCTCGGGCTCCGTGATGCACTCCGAGACCCAGGAGCGCGTTCGACGCCTGGCCTCCCGAATCGACGGAGTCGCCGAGGTCGTCGACGAAATCTCTCTCGTCACCGACCCGACCGCGCGGCTCGGCCCGGCCATGGACAACGCCATCGAACGGCTGCAGCTCCTCGCTTCCTACCTTCCGCTCCTCGTTGTCAGTCTCGTCGTCGTCTTCCTCTTCTGGATGCTGGCGCGGCTCGTAGGGCGCTTCGACCGTCTGTTCGATCGGATCAAGATCAACCGGTTCGGGCGAGACCTTCTGAAACAAGCCGTGCAGGTGGCAGTGCTGCTCACCGGCATCCTGATCGCCCTCGAGATCATGGACGCAACTGCCCTGGTGGGCGCCGTTCTCGGTGCGGCCGGAATCGCCGGCCTGGCCATCGGCTTCGCGTTCAAGGATCTGGTCGAGAACTACATCTCGAGCATCCTGCTGAGCATCCGCCAGCCGTTCAACCCCGACGACCACGTGGTGATCGACGACCAGGAGGGGAAGGTCGTTCGCCTGACCTCTCGCGCCACTATTCTCATGACCCTCGACGGCAACCACCTCCGTATCCCCAACTCCCAGGTCTTCAAGGCCACCATCCTCAACTACTCGAGGAATCCGCTACGGCGGTTCAGCTTCGGCATCGGCCTCGGGGTGAACGAGGACATGAAGGGTGCCCAGGCCCTGGGCCTCGAAGCGCTCACCGCGACACCGGGAGTGGTCGACGAGCCCGGCTCCCTCTCCCTCATCGAAGAGCTCGGCGACTCCAACGTCCTGCTGCGTTTCTACGGCTGGGTCGACCAGCGCTCGGCCAGCTTCGGAAAGGTCAGGGGCAACGCGATCCGACGCGTCAAGACCGCCCTGGAGAACGCCGGCATGGATCTGCCCGAGCCGATCTACCGAGTGCACCTGCTGCAACCGGCCGAGCTGGCACCGCCCCTTGCCGACGAAGCGACCCACCGACCGAAGGATCCCGAGAGCGTCTCGCTTGCCGAAGAAATAGACGACGTGAAACCCGACCGGCATCTCGAGGATCAGATGGCCCAAGAACGCAGCGAGCATCCCGACGATACCCTGCTGGCCGAAAGCGGCAAGCTCGAATAGCTGGCCGCGCCCTCGTCCGGCCCCCGCGCCACGTAACGCGGCCAGCCGGGCCA
>CAZMEL010000090.1:0-25266 GCA_964565225.1 uncultured Thermoanaerobaculia bacterium
GGCGGAAGGAACGCCGACTCGACCCCGCCAGGGAATCTGACAGAGTAGAACTAAATGCCCATCAATAAAGCCTTTTTGCCAAATTCATAGAAACGTAAGGAAAGCCTGTGGAAAACCCGCTCCCGCCGAGCCGGAAGCGGAAAAGGCCATTTCCTTCGAGCTAGCACAAAGATCTGATTCGAAACAAGATACAACTATAGGCCAAAACTCTGGCAAATTCTTCGCGCCCGTTCGGCCCGTCTGAAGGCCGTAATTTTCTACCCACTTTTCCGCAGGCTTTTCCGCAGTCCGAGCACGCAAGAAGCCGCATTTTCAGTGGATACTCCTCAAGCCGCCCCTCTCTCGATCCGCATCATGTAGCAACCGGCCTCTCGGTTCCGTACGTGAATGTAGTCGACCCGAGAATCCTCCAGCAATCGGTCCACCTCGCCCTCTACCCGGCCATCCAGGACCGGTACCTGCGCCAGCAAGTGCCGTCCTCCGCCGTAGGCATTCAGGGTCAACGGAATCTCCCGCAGGCCTTCGGGGAATCCCGCCGCCGGGGAGTATCGATCGCAGCTCTCTTGATGGATGAAGATCGGTCCGGGCAGCGGCTGCTCTTCCAGCCCGGCAAAGGCGTCGTGGGTGAAGAGGATCCGGTTCTCTCGGCCGGACTCGAAGGTCTGCAGACAAACCCGGCAAGGTCCGTAGCTGGAGGCGACTTCCAGGTGGGCGGGGTGCCCGTAGCCCGGGGCTACCATGGTCTCGCGGACCCGATCAGCCAGACGGTCGGAAAGGGAAACGACTCGAAACCTCGACATGGTGATTCTCCTCTGGGATCGCCCGGCCCCGGAATAGGGCTCGAGCACCGGAGAAGAATAGGAAACCCCGTGCCGGGAAACACTCCGCTACTTGCGGTCGAATCACCGGCGACGACAGGCAGGTATCAAAAGGTGTTGCCGAGGCCCAGGTACAGCTGCACCGAGTCGTCTTCCTCGCGGCGATCGAGCGGCCAGGCGATGTCGAACCGCACCAGCCCTACCGGGGTGTTGGCACGGCCTCCGAGCCCCAGGGCCGTGCGCAGGTCTTCGCCGAAGCTCGAGCGCTCCGCCCAGACGTTGCCGACATCGAAGAAGACCACCGCCGCATAGTCGGTCGCGAAGTGGTATCGCAGCTCCTGGTTGAGCACCAGCAGCGCTTCCCCACCCAGGGATTCGAGCTCGTCATCTACCAGCTGGCGCGGCCCCAGGCTCTCGGTGCTGTAGCCACGTACCGAGAGCTCACCACCCGCCCGGAACCGCAGGGTGTCTTCCAGCTCTCCCTCGAAGGCACCGGCGAGACCGATCCGCAGCGACTGGCCCCAGGTGAAGGACTGTCCCGCCAGGCGGAAAGGCCGATACCCGGCGAGCTGGGTGAACAACCGAAGCGAATCCTGGTCACCTCCCAGCGCTTCGTGGGAGCCCGATAGATCGAAGCTGGCGAAGAGGCCCCGCGGCTCCAGCTCTGCCACCTGCTGCTCGCCGTACACCAGCTGGGCGCCGAGCAGAGGCGTGCGAACTACGTCGAAGAGCTCGTCGCCATCGGGCCGGGTCTTGCGTTCCCGAAATCGGCTGTAGAAGCGTAGGGCCAGGCGTTCGCTCAAGGCTCGGGAGAGCTGCGCGGCGAGGTCGAAGTCTTCCTGCCGAGAACCGTTCGTGCGGATCCGCTGCTCGGCGAAGAGCTCGAGATCGAAAGGGGACGCCAGCAGGCTGGGCACCACCGAGTAGAGCCGCAGCGCCCGATCGTCGCCGGAATACCGCACCCGGAACCCGATGGTCGTCCCGCGGCCGGTGAAATTTCGATCCACGACGTCGACCACGGTCGACAGTCCTTCACTGGAAACCCAGCGGAGGCCCGCGGCCAGGGCGTAACGCGGATGCTCCTCGACCTGGAAGATCACCGCGGTGGGCACCTCGCCGTTCTCACCGGGCACCCCTTCGAGGGTTTCGGTATCCACCTGCACGGTCTCGAAGGCACCGATCTTCAGCAGGCGACGGCGGGCTTCGGCCAGCTCCCGAGAACGCACGAGTGTGCCCGGTTCGAGCCCCGCCACTCTGCGGATCCACGAAGGCCGGGTCACCTCCTCTCCTCGGGCCGAGACCTCCGTCAACAGGCGCTGCGTACCCGGGTCGGCCTCGAGAACGAGATCGAAGACATGCTCGGCCCCCTCCACCGGATGGCTGTTGGGGCGCACCCGCGCCTCGCCATAACCCTCCCGACGCAGCCTCCTCTCCAGATCGAGAGCCGCGCCGGCCACCGCTGCGGCGCGCAGGCTCTGGCCCGAACGAACCGCGGGCTCGGGCGGCGCATCCAGGGCCTCCGGCCAGCCCTCGATCCTGACCTCCCCGAGCTTGCGGCGAGGCCCGAGCTCGACATCGACGGTCAGCTCCATCGACTCCTCGTCCAGGCGAGTACCGGTCCAGTCGGCCTGGGCGTACCCCAGGGAAGCGAGGGTCGACAGGAGTCGGCGCCGCGCCGCGTTGGACTCGAGCGCCAGCTCCACCCGCTCCCCGCGCCCGCTGAACGCCAGCTGGAGAGCCGTGGCGGCCTCCTCGTCGACCCCGACGAATTCCGGTGTCTTCGGCTTCCAGCGGTCTCCCGGCACGGTGTGCACTTTCAGGCGATGGCCCGGAGGATCCTCGAGCACGTCTTGCGCCAGCTCCACCGTTACCTCGGGCCGTGGATACCCGAGACCGCGAAATACCCTGGCCGTGCGCTCGCGAACCCTATCCAGGCTCTCTTCTTCTCCCACCCCCGGCCGAAAGAGCTGCGCGATCCGCCGCCGCTGAGACCTCGGCAGCCGCGCGCCGGTGAATTCCACCTCGAGACGGGCCCCCGGATCGACCTCGACCCGCAGGCGGGCCCGATCCTCCGTTTCGAGCGGGATCAGCTCCACCGCCACCTCGGCATTCGGAAACCCGCGGCGACTCAGAGCATCGGCGACATCGATCTCCACGTCGAAGTCCGCGCTGGCGGGCAGAGGCTCCCTCTCCTCGTAGGGGATGGCGCCGAGGATCCACGACTTCTCGATCGAATCGGGAATCTCGAGCTCGATCGACTCCAGCCGATACTCTCCGCTCTCCAGCTCCCCTCCGCTACCTCCGAACTCCCAGGTATGGAGAACCGCCGCCCCCTGGTCTTCTTCTTCGTTGGAGAAGACCTGGGCCGCAAATCGGGGCCAGCGAGGCACCCGTTCGAGATTGAGGAGATACGTCCGGTCCTGGGTATCTCGCAGGTTGATCGCCACGATGAACGACAAGATCGGCGAGAGATCGCGGCTGAAGGTCAGACGTGCATCGGGATCGGTCTCACCGAAGATCCGCAGGGGCTGCAGGCTGACCCGGGTCCGGCCCAGGGGCTCACCCAGGGCCCCGACCAGCCGGTTGCCCACATAGGCGCCCAGCCCTTCGGCGAGGATCTGGCCGCGCCCGGTCGAGGAGCCTTCCGCCAGGGGATTCTCGGAGTAGAACACGTCGTTGCTGGCCCGTGCTCCCAGACCCTGGTCTTCGAGGCTGCTGGTGGTCTCGAGCTCGAGCTCCGGCGGCACCCCCGGCAGGCCGGAGAACGTGAGAGCCGCGCTGTCGATTCGCACGGTCTGGCCGTAGGCGAAGAGCAGGCCGCCGCGCTCGACGTCGATCCCCCCGGCGATGATCGGCTGCCGCGAGCTTCCGGTAACCCGGATCGGGCTCCAGGTGGTGCGCAGATCCGCCAGGTTGTTCTTCACCCGCACCCCGTCGACCGTGGCGATCGACAGGTCGAGCTCGAAATCGACCCCCTCTTCATCTGCCAGCGTGGGCTCGAGCGGCGTGCCGAAGATCCGCTCCAACAGCTCGCGGTCGAGATCGAGATCGCGCCGCAGAACCCCTCGTTCGACGAGCAGATTCGCCCCCAATCTCGATTCCCCTTCCTCCCGCCAGAGCAGATCGAAGTTGCCGGTGGTCACGATACTGAGACCGTAGTCGAGGCGGTAGGGAACGGAGCCGAGATTCCCATCGAGCTTCAGCCCTTCCTCTTCGCTCCAGGTCCCCTCGAAATTCAGCTGACCACCATTGAGCTCGAGCTCCCCCGGCCCGATCTGGTACCGCCCACCCCGCCCCACCACCCGGGTCTCGATCCCCGTGATCTCGCTCAGGTAGGGCTCGACGAAGACGATGCGTCCATCTCCCGGCTGCACCTGCAGGTCGAGCTCCAGATCCTCCAGCCGCTCCCCCTGGGCTCGCAGGTCGATGAGGGCGAATCCGTCGCCACGTCCTCCCGCCAGGAACGGATCGAGCAACACCATGGGAAAGGCCCCGTCGGCCCGCAGGTCCAGGTCTGCCACCGCGAGGGGGTCCGCCTTCGAGCCCCAGCTCCCGACCAGCTTCCCCGTGCCTCCCATCCGCAACGCCAGGCCATCGAAACGCAGGCGACCGGGGTCGAGCTGGAATCGGCGATCTCGCAACACCAGACGCAGGGGCTCCTCGGCCTCCAGGCGGTGGTCGTCCTGGCTGAACACCAGTTCTTCGATCCGCACCTCGGCGGTCGCCTGGTCGAGCTTCTGGGGGTCGAGGTCCAAGGCCACCGAGAGATCACCCCGCAGCCGAAGCTCCGCCGGCAGGGCTCCCGACCAGGCCAGCAGCTCCTCGGTATCGAAATTCGGCCAGAGCAGGTAGAGCTCTCCCGGATCGCCCCCTCCCGTGGCGAGGAGCTCCTGCAGCTCGACGGGCCAGGTCGACGACTCCACCAGGGCTCCGAGGCCCGACAGCGGGCCCTTGGCCCGCAGCTCCACCATGCCTCCCCCCGTCTCGAGGGCGGGAACGACCAAGCTCAGCTGCCCCGCTGCCAGCGCCAGGGTCGACTGCTCCCGGGTCGCCATGGGAAACGGCGGACGGCCGGTTTCTTCGTCGCCCGGAAGCTCGACGGAGAAACTCTCGATCCGGACCGTCCCGTTCGTCTCCTCCGGCCGGGCCAGGTCCAGCGTCAGGTCGCCCTCCAGCGAGGTCTGCCAGGCGACCTCCGAGGCCAGCTCCGGCAGCAGGCTCGCGAGCCATTCGCTGCTCGCTCCGGACAGATTCCAGCTCAGCTCGACCGGTCCACCCTCGGCCCGGATCGGGAGATCCGAGAGCAGCTCGCGGAGCTCCGGAATCCGCCCCAGGTTGGCCAGCGGGATCCGTGCCTGCAGATCCGCCCGGCTCCTCTCGCTCGAAACCTCCACAGCGGAAATCTCCGCCTCTGCAAGCTCCCCGACCCCAACTTCGACCGGCGGCTCTTCGACCGGCGGCTCTTCGACCAGCGGCTGCTCCGAGCTCGAAACCTTCCGATCCACGGCCTCTTTCTCGACCGACGCTCCAATCCCGACGGTCCCCTCGCTCAACACCGCCGCCAGCCGGGCCTCCGCGAGCCCGGGCGCCGGGTGGTCCCAACGAACATCGAGGCGTCCCTCGTCGATCGGAGTCTCCAGGCTCACTTCCCCGTCTCCCTCCAGGAGCGAGTTCCCGATCACGGCCTGCAGCTCGTCGAGCCAGGCCCGACGGTCCGCCACTCGGGCCTCGATCTGCAACGACTCGATGGGCTCCTCGAGGGGAATTCCCATCTCCGGTGCGAGAAGGTCGCGCAGCACGACACGTGCCTTCCCCTCGGGATCTCGGGGCCATCCGCGCAGCTCGAGGGTTCCGTCGAGCTGCCCTTCCAGAGGCTGGCCCGCCATCCGAGAGACCCAGCCCTCCAAAGGCAGGCCGGAGATGTCGAGAGAACCCTCACCGCGCAGCTCCGGGAGGTTTCCCCGCGCCTTCAGAGCGATCCTCTGCCCTTCGCCGGGTTGCCACAACGCCTCGAGATCGGCCTCGGGAGAGCGTATCTCCCCACTGAGCTCCGCCTGCGCCCGGAGGCTTCCCGGCAGCTCCCACTGCACGAGCTCCGCCGGCAGCCACCGCGGCCAGTGGCGGCGTAGATCGGCGAGCCCGCGCTGCATGCCGGGCAGCTCCATGCGCACCGAGCCACGCTCGAAAACGGCTTCTCCCAGGGTTTCCCAGCTGCCGGCGGCGAGCACCGTCTGCCAGCTCCTCTCGCCCGCCGTGCGAGGCAGCAGCCGGCCCGATACTGCGAGCCGCAGGCCGGTCTCACCGGCGGGCTCCAGGGTCTTCACCTCGGCCACAGCCAGGGATTCTTCGCCCCGGCGCCACTCCAGATCGAGGCGCCCCCACAGCTGCTCCAACGAAGGCCCGCCGAGGCGCAGCTCGCCATCGGCATCGAGCAGGGTGCCCACCGCGCCCAACGTTTCCAGGGTCTCGCGGCCCATCCAGGGCTCGAAAAGGGCCACCGGAAAGCCTCGAGCCTCGACATCGAGCTCCCCCACCAGCTCCCGGAGCTCCAGCTCACCTTCGACCTCCAACGTACCGCTGCCGCTGGAGAGGTCGGGCAGCAGACGAGCCGGCTCTGCCCGAGCCGAGAGGCGAAAGGGCAACCCTTTCTCGGGCCCTTCGCCCAAGGTGCCCTCGGCCGTCAGCTCCAGGCCTTCGCCGCGCAGAGAGAGCTGGTCCACGGTAAAGGGACCGGTCAGCGGACCCGCGAGCTCGGTGGCGAGGCGCAGGGGAATCTCCCCGCGGCCGGGCTCCCGTTCCAGATCCACCGCGGCACCCGGCACCACCAGCCCGAGCCGACCGTCCAGCAGCCGCCCCGAGGCCTCGGGGACCGCCAGCTCCACGGCTTGCAGCCACGAGGCGTCCGGATCGAGCTCGTAACGCATCTCGCCATCGAGGATCTCCAACCGGTCGATGGCGAGGGGAATCTCCTTCTGCTCGGACGTCTCCTCTCTCGGTTCCTTTCCTCCCGGCAGTGGGGCCTCCGGAAAATACAGGGGGCCTTCGACGACGATTCGATCGAAATGCCACATCTCCCGTCGGAGCCTGGACCACTGCCAGAACGCCTCCACCACCTCGGCGCGAAGAAACGGAGAGGCATCGCCTGCTGCTACCGAGACACCCGAGGCGCGGAGCTCTCCCGAAGGTCGAAAGCGAAAGTCCTCGACCTCGATGCGGACCCCCGACGACCCTTCCACGGCGTCGCGGATCCAACCCAGCACCGTTTGCCGTCCGGACGCAGAGGCCAGCAGCCACCAGACTCCGAGAGCCAGGACGAAGGCGAGAGCCAGGATCGAGAGAAACGCGCGACGGAGCGTTCGACGGAGAGGGCGGTGATCTGCGGACGATGCTTCGGTGGGTTCCACTCGGGGATCTTATCCAACCGGGCGTCGTGAGGGGCGGGAAACCGCACACGGGTAGGCCCCTTCGGCGAGAACCGATATGATCGAGCTTCTGGGGATCTTCACTTGCGAATTACTTCTTGGAACGTCAACGGCCTGCGGGCTTGCGCCCGCAAGGGCTTCCTCGACTGGCTCGAGAGCAGCGACGCGGAGGTGGTCGGCCTGCAGGAAGTCCGCTCCACCTACGAGAAGCTGCCCGAGGAGATTCGGCAGCTCGAGGGCTGGGAGCTCGACGTGGTGGCGGCCGAGCGGGCCGGCTACAGCGGCGTGGCCCTCTTCTCTCGCCGACCGGCCGACTCGCTACGGACCGAGATCGGCGTGCCCGAGATCGACTGTGAAGGGCGCCTCCAGCTGGCTCGTTTCGGCCACCTCCTGGTGGTCAACGGCTACTTCCCCAACGGCAACGGCAAGAATCGCGACCTCAGCCGCATCCCCTACAAGCTCGACTTCTACCGCCGGCTCTTCGATCTGCTCGAGCCCGAGCGGGCCGCGGGGGTCCCCATCCTGGTGATGGGTGACCTCAACACCGCCCACGAGGACATCGACCTCGCCCGCCCGAAGCAGAATCGCAAGACCAGCGGCTTCCGACCCGAGGAACGAGAAGAGCTCGATCGCTGGCTGCGCGAGGGCTGGACCGACACCTTTCGGCGCTTCGAGGACGGCCCCGGGCACTACTCCTGGTGGAGCCAGCGCCAGGGCGTCCGGGCCAAGAACATCGGCTGGCGGATCGACTACATCCTGGCCTCGCCGGGGGTCTTGCCCTTCCTGGAGCGGGCCTCGATCCACCCCGACGTGTACGGCTCCGACCACTGCCCGATCAGCGTCGATCTCGATCCGGCCGTTCTCACCGCCGGGCCCGAGCCCGAGAATTCCACGTACCCGACCACGAACTTTCCAACCTCTTCGAAGTAAGAACGCGCCGGCACCCGCACCTCGACCGGCGCAAGGAGAACCATATGGAGCATTCGATCAAACGAGTCGGCGTGATCGGCGCCGGCACCATGGGAGCGGCCATCGCCGCTCACGTGGCAAACGCCGGCCTGCCGGTGTTGCTGCTCGACATCGCTCCCGGCGAGCTGAGCCCCGCCGAGGAGAAGAAAGGCCTCACCCTGGATCATCCCAAGGTCCGCAACCGCATCGTGACCGATGGCCTGCGGCGGATCGAGAAGCTGAAGCCCGCCTCGTTCATGGGCCAGAAGGCACGCCAGCTGGTCGGCACCGGCAACCTCGAAGACGACTTCCAGAAGCTCGCCGACTGCGACTGGATCATCGAAGCCGTCGTCGAGCGACTGGACGTCAAACGGGAGCTGATGGAACGGATCGACCAGGTCCGCGGTGAGCACACCCTGGTGACCACCAACACCTCGGGTCTGCCCATCGGCCAGATCAGCGAAGGGCGCAGCGCCGGCTTTCGCCGACACTTCTTCGGCACCCACTTCTTCAATCCCCCACGCTACATGCACCTGGTGGAGATCATCCGCGGCGACGAAGCCGACCCGATCGCGGTCTCGGGCCTGGCCGACCTGATCATCCGCAAGCTCGGCAAGGGTGTGGTGTTCTGCAAGGACACCCCCAATTTCATCGCCAATCGCCTGCTCTCGGTACACGGCTCCTTCGTGATCGAATACGGGCTCGAGAACGGGTACCGGATCGAAGAGGTCGACGCTCTCACCGGCCCCCTGATCGGCCGCCCGAAGACCGCCACCTTTCGTCTCCAGGATCTGGTGGGCATCGACGTCTCCTACCACGTGGCGAGCAACCTCTACGAGCAGATCCCCAAGGATCCCTACAGCGAGGTGCTCCGGGCCCCCAACGTCACCCGGGTGATCGACGGCCTCCTCGAGCGCGGCCGATCCGGCAACAAGACCGGCTCCGGTTTCTACCGCAAGACCAAGGGCAAGGGCGGCAAGAAGCAATACGAGGTGCTCGACCCCGAGACCTTCGAATACGGCCCGGCGCAGGACGTGCAGATCGCCTCCCTCGCCGCGGCGAGCAAGATCCGCGACCTCGGTCCCCGTCTCCGGGCGATACTCGACGACGAATGGCGCAACGACCGCGGAGCTCGCCTGGTCTGGGCCGTGGTCGGCCACTTCCTGGGCTACGCCGCCGACGTCGCCCGGGACATCAGCTACGACCTCGCCAGCGTCGACCGCGCGGTGCGCTGGGGATTCGGCTACGACGTCGGGCCCTTCGAGCTCTGGGATCTGCTCGGCGTCGAGGAGACGGCGGCTCGCATGGAAGCCTCCGGCATCGAGGTGGCCGACTGGGTCAAGGAGATGCTCTTCGCGGAGATCGACAGCTTCTACCGCCACGACGGCGGCTGGGTGACCGGTTACTACGACTGGAATTCCCAGACCTACGCCGACCTGCTCTACGACGAGCAGCACTTGAAGGTCGAGGATCTCCGGAAGGCCCAGGCGCCGCTGGCCAGCAACGGCTCGGCAAGCCTGCTCGACCTCGGTGACGGCGTCTTGCTGCTCGAGTTCCACTCCAAGATGAACGCCATCGACGACGACATCGTGGCGATGATGGGCCGAGCCCGCGAGTTCCTGACCGACGAGGCCTACTACGGTCTGGTGATCGGCAACGACGGACCCAATTTCTGTGTCGGCGCCAACCTGCAGAACGTCGGCCAGGCCGCTCTCGCGGGAGACTTCGAAGGCATTCAAGAAGGCTCCAAGGCCTTCCAGAACGCCCTCCAGGCCTTCCGTTTCGGCTCCAAGCCGGTGGTGGCGGCGGTGCACGGCATGGCCCTCGGCGGCGGTGCCGAGATCGCCCTCGGCGTGCCGCGGATCGTCGCCCACGCCGAGTCCTACATCGGCCTGGTCGAGGTCGGAGTCGGCCTCGTTCCGGGCGGTGGCGGGCTCAAGGAGCTGGTACGCCGACAGATCTCCCCCGGCATGGAAAAGGCCGAGTCCGATCCGCTTCCGGGGGCCCAGAAGGCCCTGGAGACGGTGGCCATGGCCAAGGTCAGCGGCAGCGCTGCCGAGGCCCGGGAGCTCGGTTTCCTCGGCCCGCAGGACCGCATCGTCATGCTCCGCGACCACCTGCTCTACGAGGCGAAACAAGAAGTCCTCTCGATGCACGCCGAAGGGTATCTGCCGGCGGCTCCCGCCCCGGTCTACGCCGGCGGACGCGACCTGCTCGCCGCTCTCGAGGTGGCCGTCTGGTCTCTCGAGCAGGCCGGTTACGCCAGCGAGCACGATGCCCTGATCGCGCGCAAGATCGCCTTCATTCTCACCGGCGGCGACGCCAGCCAGCCGCGCTGGATCAGCGAAGAGGACTTCCTGCGCCTGGAGCGGGAGACCTTCGCCGAGCTGGTCGCCACCGAGAAGACCCAGGCCCGAATCCGCCACATGCTCGAAACCGGCAAGCCCCTGCGCAACTAGGAGATAAGGAAATGTCCGAAGCAGTTATCGTCAGTGCGGCGCGTACCGCGGTCGGCCGGTCGAAGAAAGGAACCCTTGCTTCGAGCCGCCCCGAGGATCTCGGCGCGGCCGTGGTCAAGGAAGCCCTCCACCGGGCCGGGGATCTCGATCCCGAGCTCATCGACGACCTGATCATGGGTTGTGCCATGCCCGAGGGCGCCCAGGGCCTCAACATGGGTCGCCACATCGCCATCCGGGCCGGCCTGCCCGACTCCGTCACCGCCCAGACCGTCAATCGCTTCTGTTCCTCGGGTCTGCAGACCATCGCTCTCGGAGCCCAGCAGATCCTCGCCGGCATGGGTGAGGTGGTGGTGGCCGGCGGCACCGAGAGCATGAGCTCGGTGCCGATGACCGGATTCCACTTCCGCCCCAATCCCTGGCTGGTGAAAAACCGCCCCGAGGTCTACATCGGCATGGGCCTGACCGCCGAAAACGTGGCGCGGAAATACGACATCTCCCGCGAGGCCGCCGACGAGTTCAGCAGCCGCTCCCACGAGCGAGCCCTGGCGGCGATCGAGAACGGTCTCTTCCGCGACGAGATCGTGCCGTTCGAGGTCGAGCAGGTGACCTTCTCCGAGGGCGAGAGATACGCCCACACCTTCCCTTTCGACACCGACGAAGGCCCGCGCCCCGGCTCGACCCCCGAGGTATTGTCGAAGCTGCGACCCGTGTTCCACGCCCGCGGCACCGTGACCGCCGGCAACAGCTCCCAGACCAGCGACGGCGCCGCCGCCGTGGTGGTGATGTCGCGCCAGAAGGCCGACGAGCTCGGACTCGAGCCCATGGCCCGTTTCCTCGGCTTCGCCGTGGGCGGCGTGCCGCCGGAGATCATGGGTATCGGCCCCGTGGCAGCCATTCCCAAGGCCCTGCGCTACGCCGGTCTCGAGCTCTCCGACATCGAGCTCATCGAGCTCAACGAAGCCTTCGGCTGCCAGGCCCTCGCCGTGATCCAGGAAGCCGGCCTCGACCTCGAGAAAGTCAACGTCAACGGCGGCGCCATCGCCCTCGGCCACCCCCTGGGAGCCACCGGCGCCAAGCTCACCACCCAGCTGCTCTACGAAATGAAACGCCGGGAGCTGCGCTACGGCATGGTCACCATGTGCATCGGCGGCGGCATGGGTGCCGCGGGGATCTTCGAAAACCTGAGCTGAGCATCGGTCGCTGCGTTCGCCGCCTCCTGAGTCGAACGCGAACGTCGAGCGGGTCACCGCTCAGGCGTTCGGCTCAAGGCAGCACCCCTGCTTGCAGAACCGGGAAGGGGTTGATCGGCTCTCCCTTCCACCAGCGTTTCTCGGGCCCGAGCCGGGAGATCGAGAAATGGAGATGCGGCGCGTTCTCGGCCGCGTTGCCGGAAGCGCCGACGTAGCCGATCACCTCACCACGCCGAACCAGGTCGCCTTCCTGCAAGCCGTCGGCGTATCTCTCCAGATGAGCGTAATAGAAACAATATTTCTCCCGGGGCCCGAACTGGTAGATCGTCAGGCCCCCCTTCTCGCTGAGAAACAGGCGCTCGACGGTTCCGTCGGCCACCGCCAGAACCGGCGTATCCCTCGGCGCCATGATGTCCAGCGCGAGGTGGGTCCTGCCGCCGCTCCGCGGATCGTGGTACGAGTCGACGAGATCCGAGACCGCCACGCCGGCAACCGGAATGGCGAAATCGCCCGATAGATCGGCGCTCGCCTTTGGCGGGGCCTCCGGGGTCGGCGTTTCTGCGGGCTCGACCTCGGAAGGAGCCCGAGGAACCTCGTCGCGCCAAGGACCCTTCCAGGCGATCCAACCCACCAGGGCGCAGATCGACACGAGATAGAGGCTCCTCTTGACGAGCCTCTGCAGGTAGGAGCCGAGGCCGAGCTCGTCGATGGGTCGTGGGTCGTACAGCCCGAGCATCTTCCTACTCTCGGAAGAGCACCTTGGAGCCGGCCGAGACCATGTGGGCCAGCTTCCTGGCATCCCAGTTGGTGAGCCGAACACAACCGGACGACCCGGTGTAGCCGATTTCGGAGGGTTCGGGAGTACCGTGGATCCCGTAGTGCTCTTTGTCGATGCCGATCCAAACGACCCCGACAGGATTGTTGGGTCCGGCGGGCAGCGAGACCTCCTCGTCCGCGGGATCGGCATCGGCGAGGAGAGCGGGATCGTAGTGGTACACGGGGTCGATGCCGATCGATTCGACCCGCCACTCGCCGAGAGGCAGGGGCTCCCGGCTGCTGCCGGCGGTCACCGGGGCATAGAACAGAAGGGTGTTCTCGGCGTCACGAACCTCGAGAAAGCTGTCGCTCTTGTCGACCGTGATCTCTACGGGACCCGCCGATTCGCCGGGCGAGCCCGATGCCACTCCAGCGCTCGCCGCCAGGTTGG
This sequence comes from uncultured Thermoanaerobaculia bacterium, assembly GCA_964565225.1. Taxonomy (GTDB): domain Bacteria; phylum Acidobacteriota; class Thermoanaerobaculia; order Multivoradales; family J023; genus CAZMEL01. Next base: position 13,045 of record CAZMEL010000090.1, read on the forward strand.
CCACTCGAATCGTGGCCCCTTCTTCGAGCTCGATGTCGGGATTCAACGACAGCAGGGTGTCTCGATCGAGATGGAACTGCTCGGCAAGGGCCTCCGCTGCAGAGGTGTAGGCCAGCGACTCGAGCTTGGCCTGGTCCATCGGGCTCTCGGGAATCTCGTCCACGAACGGGCCCGCGAGATCCTGCGCGGTGAGGACGTGCTCGACGAGCAGGTCTTCGCGATCCAGCCGCAGGGCCTCGCGAGTTTCCTCGTCCAGCTCTCCGGAGGGCTCGAGGCCACGGGCCGACTGGAACGCGCGGAGCGCACCGCGGGTGTTCGCTCCCCACATGCCATCGATGGCTCCGGGTGAAAAATTTGCAAGATCGAGGGCGATTTGTGCGCGGAGCACCTCGCCGACGGCCACCCCCTGCGCCGGAGCAACGGCTGCGAAGACCCAGGAGAGGAGGGAGATGGCGAGAGAACCGAGGAATGTCGGGCGAGATCGAAAGTATTTCGTCATGATATCCTGCAATGTTTGCAAGAAGTATTCCAAACACACATCGGCGAAGGGCTCCCTCCATCCGGAGATGCCCTCGCGAAGGCACGGACCTCTCGGGCATCGGTAGCGGAACGAGCGATAGCCGAGCAGGTCGGCGCGAAGGGAACGAGCCTGGTCCCTTTTTCGGCTCGACTCCGCTAGTAGGAATAGGGACTCGGAAGCAGGCGGAAGGACCGTTTCCCTGAGGGACCGAAGACCATGAGCGGAGGGAAAAAGAAACGATGCTCGAGACGAGTTGGGACGCCACGTACCTGGCGGACTTCGGTCCGATCATTTTCGCCCTGACACTGATCTTCGTTGCCGAAGGATGGCTTCTTCGCAGAGATCTGGGGGCCTACTCGAGACAGTCCTCCGAGGCCAGGAGACGGGCTGCCGGCGCCGTCGTCTGGATTCCGGTAGGGCTCTTCGTGGCCGCTCTCTCGGTGCTGGTCGGCTTCCTCGGGCTCCATTGGTCCTTCGACCTGCTGATCGACAAGGGTTTCTCCGAACGGATCGAGCTCTCCTTCCTCTCTCTGGGGCTCGTGTTCTTGCTCCTTCTGCTCGTACCCTGGATCCTGGTTTCCGAGGAAAAAATCCAGCGGATGGCCCGCCGCCTGGCTCCGTGGATCCACCGGCTCATGAGAGCCGGAGACGACACGACGGGCACCGCCGCTTCCCGCAGCTGCTGGGCCGACCGAGCCCTGCTGGGAATCGCCCTCTCGGGCTATCTGCTGCTCCTCGCAGTCGTCGCAGACTCCATCTGGATCGATCTGCTCCTGGCGGGCTGCCTCCTCTACCAACGTCTGAGCTTTCGCAAGTGGCAGCTCGCCATGCTGGACGCCCGAGCCGAAGGGTGATCGAGCTGAGCTCCCACGAGCGGCGCCTCCTCTCTCAGCGCCGCGGAAGCCAGCCCGTCTCACCCAGGAGACGGCAGGCGGCAACGCTCGCGAGGATCTTCACCACCGCGCCCGGCAAAAACGGGAACAGCCCGACCTCGAGAGTCTTCGCCCATTCGAGGCCCGCCACGAGCTTCAGCCACGGCACGCCGATGGCGAGATGTAGGACCGTGGCGGCGGTGGCCCAGAACAGTCCGCGGCCCCAGTCGAGCGAGTCTTCTCCCGCCCGGGTGGCGAGGCCCGCGACGCCCGCCATCGGCAGGAAGCCGAGGAGGAATCCACCGGTCGGACCTTGCACGACTCCGATGCCGGCAGCTCCTCCCGCAAACACCGGCAGACCCAACACGCCCACCCCGACATAGAGCGCCGCGGCCAGCGCGCCGTGGACCGGTCCCAAGACCAGGCCGGCGAGCAGGACGAAGAAGGTCTGGAGCGAGATGGGCACCGGACCGATGGGGATCTGCAGGTACCCTCCGAGCGGGATCAGCGCCGCCAGGAGCACCGTCCAGGCGATTCGCTGGAGCCTGGGTGGTTCCCCGTTCGGCAAGTCAGTACCGCTTCCACAACCGCACCGACCGGGGCTCCCGGGTCAGTCGGAAATCCTGCTCGAGGGCCGCCAGGTACTCGCTGCGTGGCGCGGGCTCGCCGTTGATCGTCTCGATCTCGAGGTGAGAGGCGGGGTGCGCTTCCCGAGTGAGGGGATTTTTGAGGAAGGCGAGGTACTCGCGGAGCCGGGGATGGTCGGCCTCGGCGTGGACCTCGAGCTCTCGCCCGCGGCGTTTGGAGACCACCACGAGGCGATGCCCGTGGTAGACGAGATGATTGCTGGCGAGGCGCGAGGGGAGCTTGGGGGAGAGACCCTCGATCTCGACACCACAGAGCGAGGCGGGGTCGGCGGCGGCGAGCCAGTAGACGGCGTCGTCCGGCAGGCCCTCCTGCAGATTCCGGAAGGCGGCGTGGGAGAGGAACTGCAGGCCGCGCAGGCCGGCGAAGAAATACCCCGCCAGCACCTCTCCCGAGAGCTCCATGAGACGCAGGGTGCGAAACAGACGGCCCCAGCGCAACGCGGGGAGCTCCCGGGCGAGCAGCTCGCGGCAGAGAAGACCGTAGCGCTGCAGCAGCAGGCGAATCCGCTCCTTGTTCCACTCCTCCACCTCCAGGGCATCCCGCGGGCCTTCGGGCTCGGGCAGCTCGAACCAGCGGCCGAGGGAAAGGCGCTGGGTCTGCCAGCGCCGCAGCGACGAACGCCTTGGCAGCCGGCTCGAGCGCCGACGCCCGCCACCCGAGGCAGCTGCCGACCGGCTCGGCAGCTCACGGGGCTGGAAGCTCTGGGTCACTCCCTGGCGTACGGCGGCCCAGGTGTCGTTGCTCACCTCTCCCTTCCAGGCTCGGTGCCAGAGGGCTTCGTGGGTTTCTGCCGACGAAAGGCCGGAGCGCTCGGCCAGCTCTTCGAGCTCGATCTTGCCGCCGGGAGGCAGGTCGAGGGACGAAATCGCGGCAGTCGTTTCCGACTCGGCTTCGGGCTCCTCGGGCTCGACTGCTTCCCGGGCGGCTTCCCGGACCAGGTCGAGCTCTTCGGGGAAGACCAGTGCCAGCTTCTCCTTGCCACACCCGAGCCAGCGGAGATCGGTGGTCTGGAAGACCGAGTCGAGCCAGGCCGAGTAGTAGGGCTCGAGGCGCGCCGGCAAGACCTCGGTTTCGAGCAGCCGGGCCGGTAGCGGATAACCGAGCAGCTGCTCCAGGCGGTCCTGGAGATCACCGACCCCGTCTCCGCGGCTCGCCAGGCCCTGGTGCGCGGCCAGGAACAAAGGGAGCCGCTCGGCCGGCTGGATCTGTGCTTCGGGCCGGCGGTCGCGGCGCAGCCAGCGCAGAAGCGTTTCCAGGTTCGTGGCGTCACAGGCCTCGGCCCGGTCGATTCCCACCCGCAGCGGATCGAGCACCCACTGGCGCGACTCGGCGAGCGCTTCGAGAGCCGCCTGGAGACTCTCCGGCGAACACCCGAAGAGGGTCGCCAGGAGCTCGGGATCGAACACCGCTTGCAGTCGAGCCCACTCGGCCAACAGCCGAGTCAACGCTTCCGGCGATCCCGGCTCCGAGAGACTGCCGGCCGAGTGCCGGAGCAGGGTCTCCAGATCCTCCTCCAGGGTCTCGATCTTGGCGTCGGGATGGATCCCGCCGATCTCGACGGCCCCCGCGGCGAGGCCCAGAGCGCCGAGGACTCGCGGCAGGCGGTCGAGCGCCACGATGGCGCTGTGGGCCGCGCCGGGTAGCCGGAGCGAGAGCACCCGGGTCTCGATGCCACTCAGCACCTCGGCCTCGGACGTCTCGTGGTCGCCGGTCACCGCCGCCAGGAGCTCCTCCCACTCCCCCGGGGTCAGCAGGAGGCGTTCGGAGATCCAGTGGCAGAGCTCGTCGCCCGGGGCCGGGGCGTAGCCCTGGGCGAGGCGCTGCACCTTGCGCCGGAATCCCTCCACCAGCTCCAGCGGCAGGCGCGGCCGGCCGCCGGAGGTGAACACGAGGTCTTGCAGCACATCGCTCGACACCCCGGGGCCGCGAGTCTCCGGCGTGTCGTCGCCGTACATGAGCTCGTTGGTGTGCCGCCACATCAAACCCTTGGCGAAGGGGGACGGGCTTTCGGTGCGGACTTCCTGGATCGGGAGCTCGCCGCAGCGAGCCCGGCCCAGCATCTTCTTCAGGTTCTCGAGGTCGAACTCGTCGTGCAGGCAGGTTCGCCAGGTCTCGACCAGCACCGGGAAATCGCCATAGGGCGCCACCGCGGCCATCAGCTTCTTGGCCCGCTGCCGGTTCATCCACAGCGGGGTCCGGTGGCGAAAACCGGACTTCGGCAGGAGCAGGGCGGTAGACGCATTCATCCGGAACCGGGAGCCGAAGTACCCGGTGGTTTCGAGCCGACCCCGGAGCAGCTCTTCGACCCGATCGGGATCGACGAGATCGAGGATCTCCGCCACCGGCACAGAGCGAGGCATTCGCAGGAGAATGCAGTCGTCGTCGTGAAAGATCTCCAGGGGCTCGCCGAAACGCTCTTCCCACGCCGCCGCCAGGGCGATGGTGAAGGGCCGGTTCACCGTACCGCCCCAGAGGGTGTGCAAGATCATCTGCCGCTGCTCTTCACCACCCTTGATGGTCACCGGGCAATGCTCCACCAGGAGATGCCGATCACCGGGCAGCACCTCGCCAGTGGCCGACTTCTGGAGCTCGAGAAAGGTGAGGAGCTGCTCCACGGCCGCGGGCTCCAGGAAATGCTCTTCCTCGAGCTCGCGGCGGAGCTCGGCCGACTGCAGTCGTTTCTCGGCCCGAGACAGGAACGCCGCCGTGGCGCGGCAGAACTCGAAGGAGCGGTCCTGGGCGTCGGCCCGCCAGAACGGGGCCATGTGGCTACCTCCCCGGGCGGGCGAAACGAGCACATCGTTGTGGGTGATCTTGCGCACCTGCCAGCTCTGGGTGCCGAGGGAGAAGCGATCACCGATCGAGCGTTCCCAGACGAACTCCTCGTCGAGCTCGCCGATCTTGGCCATGGAGCTCTCGAGACGCAGGGCGAAGTACCCGCGATCGGCGATGGTGCCGCCGGCCATGTAGAGCAGCCGGGCGGTTCCGGGGCGGCCGCGCACCGTACCCGACACGCGGTCGACCGTGATTCTCGGGTGCAGCTCTCGGATGCGACTGTCGGCGTAGCGGCCGCTCAACATCTCGAGCACCAGCTCGAGCTGCTGGCGGCGCAGGTGGCGGTAGGGATAGGTCGTCTTCAGAAAGGTGTGCAGATCGTCGATCCGCCACGACTCCGACGCCGTCATCGAGAGCAGGATCTGGGCCAGCACGTCGAGCGGCGCCTCCACCGGGCGCACACGCTCGATCTCCTGGTCGACGACGGAACGCGCCACCACCGCGGCGTCGAGGAAGTCACGGCCGTCGGTGGGATAGAAACGGCCACGGCTGACCTCGCCGACCCCGTGCCCGGCCCGGCCCACCCGCTGGACCGCCGAGGCGATCGACCGCGGGGTACGCACCAGGACCACTTCGTCGAGGCTGCCGATGTCGATGCCCAGCTCCAGGGAGGTGGTGGCCACGATGGCCCGGAGCTCGCCCTTCTTGAGGCGCTGCTCCACCACCGCCCGGACCTCTCGGGAGAGCGAGCCGTGGTGGGAGTACACCAGCTCGCCGCCCACTTCCTCGTTCATCAACCGTGCGACCTTTTCGGTGAGCTGACGGCTGTTGGCGAAGAAGAGGGTCGAGCGATTCTGCTGGGCGAGTGCCATGAACCGTCGCGAGAGGATTTCCCACACGCCGTCTTCGCTTCCTTCCTCGCGCGTGGTTCCCGGCTCGGGACTCTCGAGGGCCGCAAGCTCCGGCGGACAGCAGACCCGGACCCGGTACTCTTTCGCGTCTCGGGAGCGCACGATGGCCACCGGGCGGGGCTGGTAGCGCACCGCCCCTTCCGTCTCTTCGAGGCGCAGGCCGCCGATCAGCTCCGCCACGGTCGACATCGGACGGACGGTGGCGGAAAGAGCGAGGCGCTGGAGCTCCCCGGCGAACGGCACCAGGCGATCGACCGCGGTGATCAGGTGGGTGCCCCGTTTGCTGCCGGCCACGGCATGGATCTCGTCGAGAATCACCGTCTCGAGGGCGCGGAAGAAGGTCGGGCCACGCCCGGCGGTGAGCAGGATGTTCAGGCTCTCCGGGGTGGTGATGAGGATCTCCGGCGGCCGCCGCACCAGGCGACGGCGCTCCGCCGGGGTGGAATCACCACTGCGGATCATCACCTCGATGCCCGGTGGCGGCGTGCCGGCGGCGCGGAAACGTTCTTCGAGCTCGGCCAGGGGACGCCTCAGATTGCGGCCGATATCGGAATTGAGGGCGCGCAGCGGAGAGATGTAGAGCACTCGGGGCCCGGCCACGGGAGAGTCCCAGCGGCCGGTGAGGAGCTGCTGGAGAGCCCAGAGAAAGGCGGTGAGGGTCTTGCCGCTGCCCGTCGGAGCCGAGATCAAGACATGCTCGCCGGCCGCGATCCGTGGCCAGGCGAGCTCCTGGATCTCGGTCGGCCGGCCGATGGTCTCGCGGAACCACTCGGCGATCAGGGGATGGAAGAGCGAGAGCCCCGAGCTCGGCTCCGCGGTGAGCGCTGGGTTGCCGGAGTCGGCCCTCTCCTCCTTCGCGCGGCCGCTCGCAGCGCTCAGTTCACCCACGGACCCCGCCGCAGGTCACCACCTTCGTCGGGTTTGACGCCGCGGATCCCCCGCTTCCGGCGGAGATGACGCAGACGCTGCTCGAAGTATTTGCGCTGCACCCGCAGCCACAGCTCGCGGCCCGAGCGCCGGATACCGCCCGAGAGCGACGCGTAGGTCACACCCACCGAGGCGCAGATGCCGAGGAAACCGGCGAAATCGAGGGTCGGCAGGTATCCGAGCACGAAAGCGAAGAGGATCTCGAGCCAGAGAAACGAGCTGGCCCTGATCGGGAGCACGAAGAAGAGGCGGATCACGGCGGTGGGAAAGAGGGTCGCAAAGGCCGCGATCAAGATGCTGAGCAGGATCTTGTCGCCGCGCATCAACACCAGCGGCGCGGCGCCGTCGGCACCGAGGAAGTACAGCACCACGTGGCTGCCCACCGCTACCAGCGAGGCGGCGAGGATCGAGCCGAGGAGCATGCGCCAGAAGCCCTGCCGACCGAGCACTCGCACCACGTCGCGCCCGAACATTCCCAAGATCAGAAGGGTCACCAGGAACCACAGAGGTGAGGTCACCGGCACGAAGGCATAGGTCAGGAGCTGCCAGAGATAGGGCCCCTGCCAAGCGGCCGGCGAGAGCACCAGGGCCTGCATCAACCCCTGGAAAGGGGGCAGAAAGGTCATGGTGTAGGCGACGAAGAGCAGAATCAACAGGGCCATGATGTCCTGGGGCATGCGATACAGCCCCCCCAGGTCGATCTCTCCGCCCGGCGGTCTACGGCCAAAACTCGGCATTCGTTTCTCCTGGGTTCCTGGAAACGTCTCAGCTCTCGGTTTTCGGCTTCACTTGCAGAGCTTCCGGATCCAGAATCCGCAACAGCTCGACCTCGAAGAGCAGGCGCCCCTTGGGAGCCTTGGGCCACTGGCCGGCGGCGATCCGGCCGGGAATCCACAGGTACCGGCGCTCCCCCACCACCATTTTCTGCACTCCTTCGGAGAAGGCCGGCAGCACCATGTCGAGCAGGAACGCGGTCGGCCGATTCCGGTGCAGGGTGCTATCGAAGATTCGTCCGTCCGCTCCCCAGCCGATGTAGTGGACCAGCACCCGGCTGTCGGCGGCGGGATGCTTGTCACCGGTGCCGGGCATGGAGACCCGGGTGAAGGCTCCGAGCGGCAGACGCTCCGCATCGGGCGGAGGCTCGACCCCCGACGGCGGCGGGTTGGGCACCGACTTGATCGCCAGCAGCTCGACATCGAACACCGCCGCTCCCCGTGGCCCCTGCGTGGGATTGGTGGCCCCCAGATGCTCGGGAATCCACAGCCGGCGCTTCTCGCCGATCACCATCGAGCTCAACCCTTCCCGCCAGCCGGGGAACACTTGCTCCAGGTTGAAGAGCTGCGGCTGCCCGGTGAGGTAGGTGTTCTGGAACTCCTCTCCCGCGGGCGACCAACCTACGAAATGGGCCATCACCAGGTCGTTGGCGTCGGGAGACTTCTCCTTGTCACTCGACACCAACACCTGCGACGCCAGGCCGGAAGGCGTTACCTCGGCCCCCTCCGGTGGTCGCAGGGGAGGGGCGGAAGCCCCGGCGGCCGAGGCGAGAAGGGTCGGGAGCACCATTGCCGCCAGCCGGCCGAGGCGCGGCCGGCAGAGGCGTGGCCGGCAGAGGCGACGAATAACGTCGCCCGCGGTGCGGGAAACGGAGCTTGAATGAGTGCGCAGTCTTTCCATGGCTCAAAACTATCCTTGATTCTCGGGAGCCGCAACCGAGCCGGCCGATCGGACGGAGATGCCAGCGAGGCTCAGGTCGCTCCGATCGTCGCTCGGTATTCCCGCTCCCCGGGCACCGGCAACCTCTCGCCCGCGGCCAGCGCCCGGCGGTAGACCTCCAGGAACTCTTCGTCGAGCGGCCGCCAGATCTCGGGTTTCTGCTGCTTCAGCTCTTCCTGGGTGCGGACCGCCAGCCGGTAGTTGCCCTGCTCGTAGGCGAACCAGGCGATGACCCGTTGCAGGTACGACCGATCCTCGTTGAGCCAGCGGTCGAGCTCGAGGGTGCGGTCGAGATGGGGCTTGGCCTGGAACGGGTAGCCGGAGCGGAGCAGGACCCAGGCCAGGCGGAGGGTCGCCGCCGCTTCGGCCGACTTGTTGTCGAGCTCCGAGGCCAGGGCCACCACCTGGTGCAAGCGGTCTTCGGCTTCCTGGAGCCGCGCCAGGCGAATCAGGGTGTCGGCCATGCGGCGGTTGAGCCACATCTGCTGGGTCCGATCGTCCCGCTGCTCGTAGAAGGCCAGAGCGTCGGCCCAGTAGTCGAGGGCGGGCTCCAGGTCGCCCCGCTGTACGTGCAGCTGGCCCAGGCTGGCCAGGGCCCTGACCTCGGTCCAGCGGTCGGCCAGCTCGCGGGAGGAGATCAAGGCCTGGGCGAGCAGACGATCGGCCTCGTCCAGATCTTTCTGGGTCACCCGCAAGCTGCTCAGCTGCATCAGGATGTCGACCTCGCCGAGGCGGTCTCCCAACGATCGCTGCAGCTGCAGAATCTCCTCGAATTTCTCCGCTGCCAGCTCCAGATCTCCCTTCGCCAAGGCCAGCCGCGCCTCTTCGAAGAGCACCTCTGCGGCGAGCGAGCGGGACTCGGTGAGATCCATCGAGTCGAGGGCCTGGCGGTAGTACTCCGCCGCGGTGTCGGTATTGCCCTCGATCGCCGCCATCAGGCCGAGGAGGCGGAGAGCGGCGATCCGCAGGGGGCGATCGGCCCGGGCCTCGGCCTCTTCCAGGGCGGCATAGGCGAGCTCCCGGGCCCGCTCCGGGTTACCCAGCCGCCGCTCGCAATCCGCCAGGGCGAGGCGCGCCTGGAGGAAGTAGGGTTTGTTGGTCAGGATGATCTCGAAGAACGGTCGCGCCGCCTCCGGCCCTTCGGTCTGCTTCGCTTGCAGACCCATGGCGAAGAGACGGTCGAGAAAGAGATCCTGGGAATAGACCTTCTCCACGGTCAAGGGCTCGCCGCTGGTCTTCAGCCCGCGGACGATCGAGAAGATCAGCCGGTCGAGGAGGAGGAAGGGGTCGGTGCCGGCGAGGGTGCTGGCGGCGATGCTCCGCTCTCGATTCGAGATCCGGAAGTCCAGGCTCCAGCGCGCGGAACCGCCACCGAGCCCGGTGACTCCACGGTCGGAGGCAGATCCCTGGCGCAGCTCCGCCTCGACCACCAGGTCGGCTCCCACGGCGTAGGCGATCTGGTGCAGGCGATCGCGGAGGCCGCGGTTGCCGATATCGAGCCCGCGGATCGCGAGCTCTCGGCGCAGGCGTTCGGGCGGCACGATCTGTACCCCGGTGGCACGGCCGAGGGTTTCCGCCACCATCGTGGTCAATCCCGTCTCCACCCAATCGTAGGCACGATCACCGGTGGAGTTGCCGATGGGCAGGAGCGCCAACCGCCCCGAGAGATCGAGCTCGAGATCGACCATCTCCGGCTCCGGAATCAGCGAGCGCAACACGAACACCAGCGCCAGCCCCACGAGCACCACTCCTCCGATCAGCAGCGGAGCCCGGCGGCGGCTCTCTCGCCAGGTGATCGCCGCGTCTTCGCCCGGAGCCTGCTCGGCGCTCGCCGCGGAGAGTGCTTCGCCGGCCTCGGGAGCGGCTGCCGTCCGCGTGCTCGCGGCGCGGTCCGTGCTGTCGAGCTGGGCCCGGGCTCGCCAGCCGAACGCACGCCGCGGCTCTTCGGGCTCGCCGGATTCCTCTGCTGCTTCGCTGTCGGGCTCGCGCACCTGCCGCTCCTCGATTCGCCGGGGGAGTGGACCCGGCGTGGTTTCATCTTGCCACATCGTTCCGGAGCACCCAACCCCACCGCTCGGTATCCGCTTCGGCCCGAGACCAGGCTTTCCCGCCCACTCCCGAAATCCGGGCGCTCTACGAATCGACCAGAGAACTAGCCCCCTGAAAACCTTTCTGTCGATTCCGCAACGAGGCCGAATCGGTAAACAATAGGAGGGACTCCGGAGTGCTTGCCGGAGTGCTTGCCGAAGTCACCACGCCCGAGGGGAGTCCGTTCGAACCGGAGATGGGTCCGCCCGCTTCACAATCTCGCTTTTTCGAGTAGAATCTCTGTTTCGCCGTCGAGGGATCGGCACCCAAAACAAAATCTCGAGCGTGAACACGAGCAAAGATGTCGACCAAACTCGCCAACTTCGAGTTTCACCGCCAGGGGTACGGCCTGGTGCCCCCACCGGGACAGGGCCAAGAGGGCTCGGCCATTTACATCGAGCTGCCGTCGAGCTCCAAGCCCCTACGCTCCTGTACTTGTGAAACCAGCCGCCGCAAGACCTGTAGCCACCTGAAAACCCTCGGCCGAGGTATTTCCGAGAGCAAGAAGCGGTTCGGCCCCTCCGGTTGGCACGAATACTTCGGCGCTACCTTCTGGCATCAGCTGGGACACACTCTCTATGAAGGGTGCCCCTTGCCCCTGGCAGATGTTCGCATCGCCGAGATCGAGAACGAATCCCACGTGGCCGTGGCCTGGACCGATCGCCAGGGCGCGGAGATCCTGCGCTACTACGACCACAGCCCGGCCCGCTTGCGGTTTCTCGAACGCACCGGCACGACCCCCGAGGACGGCGAGTTCAGCGAACGTTCCGCGTTGCTCGACCGTCTCCACCTCTTCCAGGCCAGTCCCGAGGAGCGCCAGCTCAACAAACACGGGATGAAGACCAACCGCCAGGCGTGGGAAGAAAGCTTCTGGTACCGCTGGGCCTATCACTGTGTCCGCGAGCTCGGAGACATCACCTCGAACGACTTCGAGGGCACCTTCCACTACGCCATCGAGCGCGAGAGCGGCGACTTCCACCTGGTGTACCGCAGCGGCGGCGAGCCGGGGCCCAAGGACTTCGACCCCACCGAGGAGGGAGACAACCCCCTGATCTTCCGGGTCACCGTGCCGCGCAACCGGGTCCAGGCCCTGTTCACACTCCTCGCCGAGACGTTTCCCGAACAAGAGCACCTGGCGATCTCGGCGGTCCCCTTGCAGACCCTCTTCCGGGTCACCCAGGAGACCGAGCTCGACATGTTGGTGCGACCGATCATCCGCACCCTCCAGGTCAAGGGGCAACGCCGTTTCATCACCGACCGCGAGCGACGCAAGTTTCGCTACGGCCCCCTGGTCTACGTGCGCGAGCTACGGGTGATGGCCGAGCTCGAGGAAGAGGGTCGCGAGCGGAAGTTCCGCGCCCCTCTCAAGCTACGGCTCAAGCGCAGCCTGGTGCCGAGCTTCGTCGAGCCCGACCGCATGGAGCCCGGGGGAAGCGACGAGTCGCTGGCCGAGCCCCTGCGCGGGCTGCGGATCTTCAAGGAATTCGACTACGTGCAGGTCTCGCCCGAAGCCCTCGACCGCAGCTGGTACTGGCTGTCCATCGATTACGGCTTCGGCGACCAGTCGATCTCGCTCGAAGACATCCTCAACGCGCGGCGCCAGGGACTCCCCTACCTCGAGACCACCGGGGGCTGGATCGACCTCAACTCTCCCCTGCTGCGCGACCTGGAGCGGCTCACCAGCCAGGGGGCCGAGAAGAACCGCGGCCCCAAGAAAGGACTCCGGCTCTCGGCCAGCGATCTGCTGCGCTTCCAGGCGGCGGTGGAC
>CAZMEL010000091.1:0-25080 GCA_964565225.1 uncultured Thermoanaerobaculia bacterium
AAGAAGAGACGGCGAGCGAGCCCACTCCTCCCTGAAACCTTCGTTCGTTCCCGTTCTCAGCGTTCCGGGCCGGCATTCGCCGGCTTTTTCGCGTTGTTGCAGAAGCGCAGGAGCTGCTCGATCAGCGCTTGCGGATGCGGTGGAACTCGACGCCTTCGTCCTCGAAGCCGCGGAGCCGCTTCTGCTTCTTGGTGGTGGCCCACACCACCAGCCGCGAGGTGCGTTCGGGGTCTTCGTCGATGATCGGAGCGTCGCAGGTGCGTTGGGGATCGACCGAGACCTCGAAGTCCTGGGTGCGGTTGGTCGACAGCTCGTCGTCGATCGCCCACAGGTGGTATTCGATGGATCGAGTCTTGCTGTCGGGGATGGGCAGGGTGGCGCAGAAGGTCCGGAAGTCGAGCTCCATCTCGGTCCAGTAGAACGCGGCCTCGCCCTTGGCTCGAAAGTAGAGCTTGGCGCGCTTCACGGTGCCGTCGTCGGCGATGGTGGCGCAGACTCGGGGGTGCTTTTCGGGCAGGGAGCAGGCCAGCGGGTGGTGCTCGATCAACGGCGCCTCGGCCCGGACGGCTCCCGGCACGGTGGTGGCGAGGGCGAAGGCGAGGGCCACGAAACGGAACGAGCGTGCCGTCATGGGGCCGACCATTGCAGGGTCTTGGTGAGGGTGCCCTTGCGATCGGCGAGGATCACCGTGGCCTCGATCTCGCCCCCCTGGTCGAGCTCTTCCGACCACCGATCGTTCCTCTCGAAGAGAATCACCGAGCCCTGGGCGTCGACCCGGCGTCGATTCAGATCTTTGGGCTGGCCCTGGCCGATCTTTCGCCCCTTGAAGGTGCTCACGACCTCGAGACTCTGGGCGAAGATCGCCTGGTTGCTGACGTTGCGCAAACGGATTCGCAGGGAGTAGGGCTCTCCCGCCTTGGCGTCTTCGGGCACGACCTCGATCACCACTTCGGCCGGTGAGGTGGCCTGGGTGGTGGCCTGGGCCACCTGGACCGAACCGCTCTGGAACCCGGTGGGAGCGTTGGCTTCCGGCGGCTCGAATCGAGTCTGCGACTGCTGGAACTGTCGCCGGGCCACCTGCACCGTCTCCCGGTCGGCCTCGGCATCCTTGCGCATGCGATTCGCGGCGACGATTCCTTCGAGCGCGGCCCGGCTGCTGGGATCGAGGAGCTTGGCCTGCTGGAAGCTCTGCTCGGCTTCGTCGAAGGAGGAGATCGCTTCGGGAATCTGCCCGGAGGTGATGAAATCGACGCCCTGACCGAGCAAGAAATCACCCTTCTGGTTGAAGTCGGCTACGAGCCGGCTCTGATCGAGGCGATCCCAGGTCGGATCCTCCGGGGCCAGGCGCCGGCCCTCGTCGATCAGCTGTTGGGCTCGGAGGAGCTGGCCGCTGGTGAGGGCGATCCGCACCTCGTCGGCCTTGGCCCGGACCTGCCGGGAGCTGTCGACGGGGTCGGGAGCCGGTGGCGGCGGGGCTGCCGCGACTCGGGGCGGAGGCGGTGCAGCCGGCCGATTTTCCGGGGATCGAGTCGGTTGCGGCTCGGGAGCTGGCGGCGGCGGTGCCATGCCGGGGCCGGGCTCGGTCGTCGTTTCGCCGGAAGGGCTCGTGGAGCTCGGGGAGAGAGCATCTTCCTCGGTCTCGGAGCTATTGTCTCCGGACGACCCGGGCTCGGTTCCCTCCGTGAAAGCTGGCACCGAGCTCTCCGCGACCACCGGTGGAGGGAGGGTGTCCGGATCGCTCTGGGTGTCCCGACTGCTGAAGTAGTAGCCCGCGCCTGCCGCGACGATCGCCACGGCCAATCCGACGGCCATCCAGAGGCCCCGACCGAAGCGCTCCTTGGGAGCATCCGGCTGCCGATACGGATTCACTCCGGCCGGCAGACGTTCGGTCTTGATCGTTTCGCCTTCGAGGGCTTCGGAGCCCGATGCCCGGTCCGCGCCGACGGAGCCCGGGCGGACCGAGGTGGAGGCGGGTTGGGTGGCCAGCTGGGGCTGCCCGGCTCCCTCGACGGGCAGGGTACCCAGGGCCGGCACGGTTGGCGCGATGGGAATCGTTCCCGCACTGCCGCCCGGCGGTGGAATGCCGGGCGCGGCTCCACTCAGGGTTCCGAAGACGGTGTCTTCCGCCAGGCTACCGGAGCTCTCGCGCAGGAACTCCGAGAGCTCCGCGGCCATGATCTCGGCCGTCTGGTAGCGCTCGTTCAGATCCTTGGCGAGGGCCTTGTCGACAATCCGTTGCAGCCCCGGCATGGCGGCTCCCTGGGGGAGCACGAGACCCGCCTGCTGGACGTTGAGAATCTTGTAGATGATGTGGTGGACGTTCTCGCCACCGAAGGGCTGCTGGTGGCACAGCAGCCGGTAGAAGAGCACGCCGAGACTGAAGATGTCGGAACGGCCATCGACCTTGAGACCCTGGATCTGCTCCGGAGACATGTAGGCCACCGTACCCATGACGGTTCCGGTCTGGGTCTGGGTCGACTGCACCAGTCGAGCGGTGCCGAAGTCCATGATCTTCACCAGACCGCCGTCGGTGAGGAAGATGTTGGCCGGTTTGATGTCGCGGTGCACGATCCCTTGCTGGTGAGCGTGGGCGAGACCCTGGCAGATCTGGATGACGATGTCGATCTTCTTCGAGAGGTTGGGCGGCGAGGAACGCATCCGCGCTTCCAGATCCATGCCCGACAGCAGCTCCATGGCGATGTAGGGAGCCGTCTCGTGGTAGCCGAAGTCGTGCACCGTGACGATATGAGGGCTCTGGAGCTTGGCCACGGCCCGCGCTTCTTTGCGAAAGCGTTGCTCGAGGTCGGAATCCGCCACGATGGCTCCCGCCATCAGCTTCAGGGCGACGTCGCGATCGAGCACCGAGTCGTGGGCGACGTACACGATGCCCATGGCACCGCGCCCGAGCTCGGCGCGGATTTTGTATTTGCCAACCTGAGTATCGGGTGGAAGCATGTTCGGGTGAAAGTGTAGCAGAACCGTGTCGCAGAACCGGTGCCGCCGAGAGCGCCAGAGCGGGGCGGGTGGGCGGTTCGAGCGCCGGCTGGGAAGCCCCGCCGGAAGTGGGTTTCTTGCCAATCGCGAAGCCTTGGTCTAGAGTCTTCCAAGAGTCTTGCCGAGAGAATTCTGGCGCAAGCCGGGCCGAAAGTCCTGGTGTTGTGGGTCGCAGATCCGGCACCTTGTCCTCGGCCCTCTCCCGCCCTGCCGGCGTGGCTCCTTCTCGAAAGACTCCCAGTATTCCTGTGTTGGAGCGCCTTGACAGGACGAGAGATGGCCTCGGCTCCAAGTCGCCATCTCCGGGGCGTGCTCCACTAGCCGAAACGCCTGGGATCGCAAGAGCCGCCGATCGAGAGCGGAGACGGAGAATTAGGCACCATGATCGATCCGAAGAATCCCGAACGCTGTCCGTGGTCCGCCGTCGGAGTGGCGGCCCTGCTCTTTTCCTTGGGAATCTGCGGCACGGCGCTCGCCGAGGGCGAGCTGACCATCCTCGACGCGGAAGAGCGCTGCATCTCCTCGGTTCCGTATCCGATCGTCGATGCCACCATCGAGCCCGGTGAGGGTGTGGCCGCTGCCAAGGTCTTTTTTCGTGCCGTCCAGGGTGCGGATTTTTTCTACGTGGAGATGACTCCCGCCGGAGCCGATGTCGCGCCGTCCGGCTTCACCGCAACTCTGCCAGCACCCGACGGCACCCAGACCCGGCAGGTGGTCTACTACATCGAGGCGGTATCGGAGGAGTTCGAGTCGACTCGGACCGAGGAATTCACCGTGGAGGTGGTTCCCGAAGAAGAGTGTGACGAAGACCGATTCCTGGGAACGAATCCGGGCATCGTGGTCTACTCGCTGTCTCGGGGTGCGACCCTTTCGGGCTTCTCGACGGCGGGTATCGCCAGTGTCGTGGGCTCCGGTGGGCTCAGCGCGGGAGCCATCGCCGGCATCGCGGTCGGCGGAGCCGCGGTAGGGATCGCGGTGATCGATGCCCTCGACGACGATGACGAGGTGGAGGAAGACATGAGCGCCGGGCGCCCCTGAGGCGACCGGCGTCTTCCGATCCACCTCCCTTCCTGGCCTCTTTCCTCGCCGTTGCGCAGAACCGGGCCGGATCCTCAGAGCTGCTGGCGTAGGCGCTCGAGGGAGAGCTCCGGGTCGGGAGCCTCGGCCTCGACGACGAGGGGAGAGCGGAGAAACTCTCCGTCCGCCGATGCCGAGGGGATCGGCAGATCGGACGGGTGCGGCCCGGCGTCGTCCTGGCGTCGATAGCTGAGAGGGCGCTGGCCTGCCCAGCGATGGAACGCCTTGCTGAACACCCCGAGACCGGAGTACCCCACGAGCTCGCTGATCTCCCAGATCTTGAGATCGGATCCGCGCAGCAAGCGGGCTGCGGTTTCCATGCGCCGGGAGGAGATGTAGGCCTTCGGGGTCTGGCCGATCTGCGAGTGGAAGAGGATCGCTACGGAGTTGTCGCGAATCCCGCAAGCCATCTTCATCTGGTGGACATTGAGGGAGCGATCGAAGAGGTGTTTCTCCAGGTACTCGAGCAGAGGCTCGAGCCGCTTGGGGGCGTCGGCCCGATCCCGGCGGATGCGCTCGAGGCTGGGGGTGGCGGCGGTGCGGAAGAGGTCGAGAATTCTCTTGTACGTAGAATAATCGTGGAATCGCATGGTTGCGGCATTATACAAGATATTCTTGATATGTCGAGTATTTGCTCTGATTATCTAGAAATTTCTCGTTATCAGCGCGCCTGCGGGATCTTTGGAGGAACGTGGACGAGAGGAGCTTTCCGATGGGGAATCTCACCCCGGATGGGAATCCTTCCCTTGCCAGCCCCCGGACCTACCGTCGAGGCGGTGGCTCAAGCGATTCGGATCTTCCCGTAAAGTGCTGAAAATAAATCTTTTATCGTTCCTTAGCCGGATCTCTCGGGGCGGATGACGAAGGGTCTTTCTGGCACGATTTGTGCTTGTCCGATGAGGTGATCGACAACCTCCTCGAGAAAGGACACCGGGATGCCGACCCAAGCTCAATTGACGAACTCCACTGCTTCTCCCGCTTTCGACGACCGCCGGATGGCGGGTCTCGAAGCCGGCCCTGGAGAAGGAGCGCAGGAGGTTCCGTCCCGGCGTGTCTATCGAGCTCCGTCTCTGACCCTACTGGGTGATTTCTCAGAGGGTGGCTCCGAGCCGATCTCTCTCAGGGACTGAATTCTTCCGCTCGGGCGACCGCATCGCGAAGCCCGATGATCGAGAGCTCCGCCTCGAGGGAGCCAGCGGTTTTCTCCCGATCCAGATCCCACCCTTCGTTCCGATCTCTGCTCGATCCTTCAGCTCAGGCTGGCGAGTACTTCTCGCAGAACCTCCTGCCGCCAGGGAGTCATCGCTTCCGGGACCGTAGGGGTCTTGCCGTCGAGCTTGCGCCTCCAGACCCCTTCGACCGTCTTGCGGTTGGCGATCAGCTCCGGAGCCAGGCCCATCTTTGCGGCCCGTTTTGCGAGGGCCTTGCGGAATCGGTCGACCTGCGACTTGTGGGCGGAGAGGTCGCTCGGCCGTTGCAGCGCCGAAGGCATCTCTTCGGGCGAGAGCTTTGCCGTCTCTTGCAGTATGCGCACGAGGGGCTCGGCGAATCGACGGAGCTCGTGGTGCTTGAGAATTCCGAGCGATTCCAGCTGTGCCCTGGACTTCGGCCGCTTTTTGGCGATTTCGGTCAGAGCGTTCTTGGGCAGCACGAAATTGCGAGGCAGGTCACGCTTTCTCGCCTCGGTCTCTCGCCACGCGGCGAGAGCCTGCAAGGCCGCCAGCTCGGGGCGAGACATGGCGGGATGGGCGAGCTTGAGAAAAGCGGTTTCGGGGTCGGGGAGGTAACGTCCGGGGGCCGATAGCTGCTCGATCTCCTGGGCCATCCAGTCGCTGCGGCCCAGCTCCTCGAGCCGGGTGCTCAAGCGCTGGTAAAGGGGGAGGAGGTAGGTGACGTCGAGAGCGGCGTAGAGCATCTGGCTCTCGGTGAGGGGGCGCTTCAACCAGTTGGAGCGGGTTTCTCCCTTGGGCAGCTCGACGGAGAAGAACTCTTGCACCAGGCGGCTGTAGCCGAGGGAGTTGCCCACCGTGGCGAACGCTGCTCCGATCTGGGTGTCGAAGATGGGCCGGGGCACGGTGCCGAAACGGTGGTGGAAGACCTCCAGATCTTCGCCGCAGGAATGTAGAACCTTCGTCACCCGCGGGCTCTGCAGAACCTCTTCGAGGGGGCCGAGGTCCGGGATCGCCAAGGGGTCGATCAGGGCGTGCTCCTGTCCGTCACCGACTTGGATCAGGCCGAGGCGCGGGAAGAAGGTGCGCGTGCGGACGAACTCCGTATCGATCGCCAGGGCTTCGGCACGGCTCCAGGACGAGCAGCGGCGGCGCAGGTCTTCGTAGGAATCGACCCAGACGGGCTCGACGGCATCGGGGGAGAGGGACATCGACATAAGATCCTCAGGGTTCTCGCGGTGTGCGGGGCGGGGTGGTCTGCACAGAAGGGGTGTCCGGGGTCCGAAGATGGGAGCCGAGGCGCCGGAACAAGCTGCTGGTGAGTCCCAGGAACGGCCGAGGAAGAGCACGGTAGAGCCACCAGGCCAGCCTGGCTTCCCAGCCGACCGTGATCACCGGTGCATTGCGTTCGACGCCCGACAGGATGATCCGGGCGCAGCGCTCCGGGGGCTGCAGAATTCTCTGGATCTTTCCCAGAATGGCCTGCTTGTCGGTCTTGATGTATTCGATGGCATCGAACATACCGGTGTCGACCGTGCCGGGGCAGATCACGTTCACCTTGATTCCCAGCGCCGCGGCTTCGGCGCGCAGGGCGAGGGAGAGACCGACCACGGCGTGTTTGGTGGCACAGTACGCGGCGGTCATGGGAAAGGGCACCAGGCCGGCCACGCAGGCGGTGTTGGCGATCTGGCCCGACCCCTGCTCGAGCATCACCGGGTAGACGGCCTGGACGCCGTGCACCACGCCGCGCACGTTGATGTCGAGAATCCGGTCCCAGGCTTCGAGAGACATGTCTCGCACCTCGCCGGTGATCCCGATGCCGGCGTTGTTGAACAAATAGTCGATCCGGCCGAGCTCGCTCACCACCTTGTCGACCGAGCTCCGGAACGCTGCGCTGTTGCGAACGTCGAGTGCCTGGGCCGAAGCGCGCAAGCCGCGGTGGACGAGAGCCGCCGCCTGCTGCTCTACCTCCTCCGCACGGCGATCGGCGAGCACGACGATGGCGCCGCGTTCGGCCAGGGCCTCGCCGACGGCGAGACCGATACCGCCGGCACCCCCCGTGATCAGGGCCACCGCGTCGCGGAAGGACCGCCGTCTCATGGCGAGGCTCCGGCGAGCGGATCCCCGAGGGCATGGCGCGAGAATCTCTGGCGCCGGGCCCGGCTGGTGAAGGCTACGGCGTAGTTGACCACCACACCGAGCACTCCCGGGTGGAAGCCCACCACCGACTTCACACCGGCGGCGTAGAAGACGAGCGCGATTCCGAGCCCGGCGACGAGGCCGCGGCCGATATCGATTCCCAGGTAGCGGTCCGGATGGTCGCGAGGGTGTTGGGTGCCGAAGACGAAGGCCGGCGAGAGCTGGATCAGAATTTCGAATTTGATCTCCAGGAGGCGCCACAAGGTGAGCCGCGGCACCATCGCCACAGAACCGACCACGAGCAGGATCAGCAGGCTCGAAAGCGGGGCGAAGCGGGCCAGGCGCTCGGTGCCCGCCTCGTCGAGACGCAGCGCCGGAGCGGCGAAATCCTTGGTCAGGATCGAGGAGAGCGAGAGCAGGGCCGAGTCGGCGGTCGACATGATGGCGGCGAGCACCGCCATCAACACCACCAGGACCGGGATCGCCGCCCGCGGCTCGAGCTCGACCAGGTGGGCGAGCACCCGGAAGGTGACCTGATCGGAGCCCACGGTACCGAGATCGTCGAAGAGGGCGAGGCCGGTCAGGCCGACCAGAACCACCGTGGTGATGGCGAAGAGAGGCATCACCGCCATGGCGGCGAGAGCCAAGCGCAGCTCCCGGAGTCGACGTGCGGCGTAGAGGCGCTGGATCGCCTGGGGATACAGCGGCGCGCCGAGGCCGAGCAGCAGGAAGCTCGAGAGCCAGGCGAAGCAGGTCTCGAGGCTGGGATTGGCGATCTTCTCGGGGGCTCGCGCCGCCACCATGGCCACGATCTCGGCCGGCGATCCGATCTCGCGGAAGATCAGCCCGGCGACGAGGCCGAGGCCGAGGAGCAGGACGACCCCCTGCACCGCGTCGGTCCAGGCCACTGCCCGCATGCCCCCGAGGCATTCGTAGACCAGGATCACCAGCGCTCCGCCGGCCACTCCGGCCCAGTAGGGAATGCGGCCGTCGGTGAGGCCGGCGAGGGAGTGGCCCATGGCCATCAGCTGGGCGAGGAGAAAATTACAGAGGGTGACCGCGAAGATCAGCGCCGAGGTGTAGCAGAGCAGGGGGCTGCCGAAGCGATCGCGCAGGTAGTCCGTGGGGGTGAGGAATTTCTTGCGTCGGGCCAGGGCGACCAGCCGAGGAGCGAAGAGCAGGTACCCCGAGACGATCGCCACCATGAAACCGACACTCATGATGTAGGAGAGGCCGGAGCGGTAGGTCTTGCCGGGAAAGCCGGAGAGAGAGTTACCGCTGTACTGGGTGGCGAAGAGGGTGAGGAGGAGCACGACCAGGCCGATGGATCGCCCCGCCAGGTAGAACTCCTGCAGGCTCGGATCCCGCATCGCCCGGCGCCCGAAGACGCCGAGGCCCAAGAGCATGAGGACATACACCACCGCCGCCGTGGTGACCATGGACGGATCGATCATCGGCGATCAATCCGGGTCAATGTCTCGGGTCCAGAGGCGGAGGATCCCCCACGCGGTGGTCAGGGAAAGGCAGGTGATGGCTCCGAAGCTCCACCAGAGCCACAAGGGCAGACCCCAGAAGAGTCGCAGCTCGCGGCCGACGAACGGGAAGGGGACCGTGGCGATGGCCAGCAAGGCCAGGAGGAGCAGGTACCAGCGATGTCTCCGGGGCTCGTCCATCGGGAGGAGCCAGTCTATCGCAGGCAAGCCGACGGTTGGCTCGGGGAAATCAGCCCCGTGCTCCGTGGCATTTCTTGTACTTCTTTCCCGAGCCGCAGGGACAAGGATCGTTGCGTCCCACCTTCTGGACCGAGCGCTGGACCGGCTTGCGCTGAGCGTTGGCAGACTTGGCGGGCGCCGAGAGCTGCATCTTGGCCTTCATCTGCTCGGCCATCCGGCGACGGCGCTCGAGCATCTCCTCCTCGCTCACCGGCTCGACGCGGAAGATGCTGCGAATGGCGGTGTCCTCGAACTGGGTCTTCATCTCGTTGAACAGCTCGAAGCTCTCGCGCTTGTACTCGTTCAGCGGATCCTTCTGCCCGTATCCGCGGAGGTTGATGCCCTCTTTCAGGTGATCGAGCGCCAGGAGATGGTCCTTCCAGGCGTTGTCGAGGATCTGCAGCATGATGGTGCGCTCCATCACCCGAATCACCTCGGGACCGTGGGCTTCTTCCTTTTGCTGAAACTTGCCCTCGACCACGTGCCACAGCTTCTCGCGGAGCTCTTCGATCCCGAATTCCTCGAGATCGATGCCCAGGCGATGGGCGTCGATATTGAATGCGGAGAGCAGGTCGGTGTTGAGCTCGGTGAGATTCCAGTCGCGAGGGTCGGCCTCCTCGGGACAGTTCCGTTCGATGGCGTCGTCGAGGATCTCGCCGGCCATGCGCAACACGTGCTCGCGACTGTTCTCCCCCGCGATCACCTCTTGCCGGAGCTGGTAGAGGGCCTCGCGCTGCTTGTTCATCACGTCGTCGTACTTCAGCAGGTGTTTGCGCACCTCGAAGTTGCGGCCCTCCACCTGGTTCTGGGCTCGCTCGATGGCGCGGGTGACCATCTTGTGCTCGATGGCCTCTCCTTCCTCCATGCCCAGCTTGCCCATCAGGTTCTGCACCCGCTCGGTCCCGCCGCCGAAGATCCGCATGAGGTCGTCGTCGAGGGAGATGAAGAAACGCGACGAGCCCGGATCGCCCTGCCGCCCCGACCGGCCGCGCAGCTGGTTGTCGATTCGCCGCGACTCGTGCCGTTCGGTACCGAGAATGTGCAGGCCGCCAGCGGCCAGCACCTCTTCCCGCTCTTTCTCGCACAGCGGGGTGTAGCGCTCCACGGCCTCCTGGTACGCGTCGGGATCCTTGTCGGGGTCGAATTCGGCCCGGGCCATGGCTTCCGGGTTGCCACCGAGGACGATATCGGTCCCGCGGCCCGCCATGTTGGTGGCGATGGTCACCGCTCCTTTGCGCCCGGCCTGGGCGACGATCGCCGCCTCTCGCTCGTGGAACTTGGCGTTCAGCACCACGTGCTGCACCCCTTGCCGCTTGAGCATCTTGGAGAGCATCTCGGAGTTCTCGATCGAGATCGTGCCGACCAGGGTGGGTTGCCCCCGTTCCTGGCAGTCCTGGATCTCTTCCACCACCGCTTTCCACTTCTCGGCCTCGGTGCGGTAGACCACGTCCGGATAGTCCGGGCGCTGCAGAGGGCGGTTGGTGGGAATGACCGAGACGTCGAGATTGTAGATCTCCCCGAACTCGGCCTCCTCCGTCTCCGCCGTTCCGGTCATGCCGGAGAGCTTCTCGTACATGCGGAAGTAGTTCTGGAAGGTGATGGTGGCGAGGGTCTGGTTCTCGCGCTGGATCTTGACCCCCTCCTTCGCCTCCACCGCCTGGTGCAGACCATCGGACCAGCGTCGGCCCGGCATCATGCGGCCGGTGAACTCGTCGACGATCACCACCTGGCCGTCGTTCACCAGGTAGGCCACGTCTTTCTTGTAGAGGTAGTGTGCGCGCAGCCCCTGGTTGATGCCGTGGATCAGCTCCATATTCTCGAGATCATAGAGATTCTCGACGCCGAGGAGCTTCTCGGCCTTGGCCACGCCGTCGTCGGTGAGAGTGACGGTGTGCGCCTTTTCGTCGACGAGAAAATCGCCGGTCGTGTACTTCTGGCCGTCCTCGTCCTCGTGCTCGTCGCCCCGTTCGAAGCGGGGGATGATGCGGTCGATCTTGTAGTACTTTTCGGTGGATTCCTCGGAGGGGCCGGAGATGATGAGCGGGGTCCGAGCCTCGTCGATCAGGATGGAGTCCACCTCGTCGATGATGGCGTAGTGGTGCCCCCGCTGCACCATCCGTTCGAGATCGAACTTCATGTTGTCTCGCAGGAGATCGAAGCCGAACTCGTTGTTGGTGCCGTAGGTGATGTCGGAACGATAGGCTTCCTGGCGGTCGGCGTCGGACATGTTGGTCTGGATGATGCCGACCGACATGCCCAGGGCTCGGTACACGGGGCCCATCCATTCCGCGTCACGGCGTGCGAGGTAGTCGTTGACCGTGACCACGTGCACGCCCTTGCCTTCGAGGGCGTTGAGATAGGCGGCCAGGGTGGCCACCAGCGTCTTGCCCTCACCGGTCTTCATCTCGGCGATCTTGCCCTGGTGCAACACCATTCCGCCGATCAACTGGACGTCGAAGTGGCGCATCCGGAGCTGTCGCCAGGCAGCCTCGCGTACCGCCGCAAAGGCGGGTACCACGAGATCGTCGAGGCTCTTGCCGGCTGCCAGCTCCGCTCGAAACTCCCGGGTCTTCTCCATCAGCTGCTCGTCCGAGAGCGCCTTCATCTCGCTCTCGCGCCCGTTGATCTCGTCCACGAGGGGCTGCATGTGCTTGAGCTCGCGCTGGTGTTTGGTGCCGAAGATCTTCGTGAGTACAGTATTGAACATCGGAAATCTCTCGTTGCGGCCGACCACCCCGGTGGGCAGTCGGCCGGCAGATCCGGAACGTCTCGAATGGTGCCGCCTCCTGGCGACGGCAAGGGCCGAACGGAGCCATCCTGCTCTTCGGAGCCGGGGCTCTACGCGGGCCCGATCGGACGAAGCTGGAGTCGGATGGCCAAGGGGAGCGGTCGGGTTGTCCCGAGGCCCGCCCGGCAGCGGAGCATATCAGAGAAGGATCGACGCTCCAGTGTCCTTCCGGAGGTCGAGGAGCGCCGATCGCCGGGCACGCCAGAGATCGAAGCGGGCTACCAGAGCCGTCCGGGAGAAGCGCGAAGAAGTTGCGAGAGACGGAGGCGAGATCAGGGCTTGTCGAGCATGTAGGCGAGAGGATTCTGGGCCTTGCCGTCGACCCGGACCTCGTAGTGCAGGTGCACACCGGTCGACCGGCCCGTGCTGCCGATATAGCCGATGATGTCGCCGCGCTGTACCTTCTGGCCCGCTTTCACGACGATTTTCGACATGTGGCCGTACCGAGTAACGATGTCGAAGCCGTGAGAGACGGTCACAGCCTTGCCGAGGCCCTGGTTCCAGCCGGCCTGGGTCACGATTCCGTCGCCGGTGGCATGGATTTCCTGGCCCAGCGGGGCGATGATGTCGATCCCGGGATGGAAGGCGCGTTTGCCGGTGAAGGGGTCGTTGCGATGGCCGAAACCACTCGTGAGAAGGCCCTTGGCGGGTGTGACCGCCGGGATCGAGGAGGTGTAGACGAGGTCGGCCTCGAGCTTTTCCTGCAGAAGACTCATGCCCTGGTCGAGAGCCACGAGCCGATCACCGATACGGTGGAGGTCGCTCTCGAGCGACGGAACGACCTTCGGCTCTCCTTCGAGCGAGCCGAGGCTCAGAGGAGCGGTGCCGCCGATTCCCGCTTCGGGGCTCGGCGAGAGCTCGGAGAGTCCGGCGACGATCGCCAGCTTGTGGATTCGGGTCTGGTAGTCCTCGACCTTCATCTCGAGGTCGCGAAGGGTGGTCTCGAAACCTTGGTTGACTTCGCGAAGGGCTTCGTTCTCCGCTTCGATCCGGGCCAGCTGATCGCTTTCCACGGAGTCGCCGAAGAGGGAGAGGAGAGAGAAGAGGCCGCCGATGGTGAGGGCGAGCAGGAAGGCGCCTCCGAGCAAGACCTGGCGGGTCGAGAACTGCCATTTGCGGAACTGGGCCCGCGCGTGGGGTACGAAGATGATCGTGTGCTGTTTCAAGTCGCGTTCGTTACCAGGCTGCGATTGAAAGAGGCGCATTTCTTTGGTTCCGAGCTCGGAACCATTCGAAATCGGGTGGTCACAACTTTTCTTTCTCGCCGATGGCGGATGGCGAAATTCTACCGAACGGACTCCGAATGTCAAGCAGGACGGATATTTAGAGGCTTCCGATCCCGCAGATTCCGGGTGCTCGGCAGATGGGAATCAAGATATATGTTGTCTCGGCCTCGGATTCCATGCCGTCACAGCTTGAGAGCTCGAGACCGGGCTCGAAGCGCTGCGAGCCGGACGCTCGAGCTCAGGAGTCGAGGCGTTTCATGACCGAGCGATGGTCGTTGTATTCGGAGCGGATCTCGGCGAATTCCCGGTGTGACAGCCCCAGCTCTTCGGAGATCCGCCGCACCTGCTCCTCCTCGACACCGGTGATCTCCTCGTCCGCCGCCGCGACCGCGAAGAGGCAGTGCAGAAGGTCGCGCCGCTGCTCCCGGTCGCTGAGAGACTTGAACTCCCGGGCGACCTGGAAGTTCTCGGTGCCTCCGACGAGTCGGTTCTGGCTCTTGGCGATCTCGACCACCAGCACAGCCTGACTCTCGGGCAGGTCGCCGAACTCCTGGACGATCTGCTCCATCGAACGGGTTTCTTCGGCGCTGATGTCGAGATCGGCATGGGCGATGCGCCCGAGCAGATAGGCGAAAGCCGCCAGGAAACGGGCCCGCTCGGGCTCCATCTCTTCGAGAGCACGAACGATCTTGCGCACGGTCCGGGTGTCGCCGGGCGCCGCCGGCTCGCGGTCACCGAGGCCGAGAAAGTCGAGGATGGATTTCATGGCTGGACGATGCCCGGGAGCGGCCGTCCCGCTTCGGGGCGAGACGGCGATGGTGCGATGCGGCAGGGCGCCGCGGCCCCGGGAATCATGAGGCCTGCTGAGACAGGGGGCTGAGCACCATCGTCATCTGGCGGCCTTCGAGCCGGGAACGGGTCTCTACGGCCGCGAGATCCGCGGTCAGCTCGGTGACCTTGTCGAGAATCTGTGCCCCGAGCTCCGGGCGGCGGAGCTGCCGGTAGCGGAAGAAGACCGTGACCTTGACCTTCTTGCCTTTCTCGAGAAATCGAATCGCGCGATTGAGCTTGATGTTGAAGTCGTTGTCACCGATGGTGGGGCGGAACTTGACTTCCTTGACCTCGATAATGACGTTCTTCTTCTTGGATTCCCTGGCCTTCTTGTCGCGCTCGAACTTGGCCCTGCCCCAATCCATGATCTTGACCACGGGAGTATCGGAGGTCTCGCCGACCTCCACCAGGTCGAGAGACTTCTCTCGGGCCCTGGACTTGGCCTGCTCCAGTGGAACGATTCCGACATTGGTGCCGTCGAAATCGATGAGGCGAACGGGGCTCTTGCGGATCCGGTCGTTGATCCGAGGCTCGTTGACGTTCGGGCGAACGGGTCTGAATGGTCTACGAATGGGTACCTCCCACTCGCCGTCCGAGAGTCGTCGGCGAGTCAAGATCGTTGATTGTGTTGTCGATTCGGAATCGCAGTCCGCTCCCGGTCCACGGGGTACCAGGGGAGCCGTCCGCCGAGCACGGCGAGCCATACACGGCTCTGCGAGCGGGCGTTGCAGCGGCTGGGCTCGGGCCGAAATCCGGCCGAGAGCGTGCGGATGTACGAATTCGCTCTCCGAACATGGACTCAGGATATTAGCAGGAAACCACACGGGAAACCCACCAACCCCGACAAGTCCGAGGTAGGAAGTGGCGAAGCGCCGGCTCGCCGCTCACGGCTGCAGGTGGCGTTCGAACAGCTTGAAGATTCGCCGATACTCGTCGAGCCAGCTGCTCGGACGGCGAAATCCGTGGGGCTCCACCGGGTAGATCGCCACCTCCCAGTCTTCTTTTTCCAGCTCGATCAGCTTCTGGGCGAGCCGCACGGTGTCCTGGAAGAACACGTTGTCGTCCTGCATCGGGGCGCAGATCAGGAGCGGCTTCTGGAGCCCTTCCGCGAATTCGATGGGGGAGCTGCGGTCGTAGGCCTCGGGATCGCGGGACGGGGTGTTGAGGATGTTCGCGGTGTAGGGGTGGTTGTAGTGGGCCCAGTCGGTGACCGGACGCAGCGCAGCGCCACAGGCGAAGAGGTCGGGCGCCTTGAAGAGCGCCATCATGGTCATGAAGCCGCCGTAGGAGCCGCCGTAGACGCCGACCCGATCGGGATCGATCCCGTGGCTCTCGACCAGCCAGGCGACCCCGTCTTTCAGATCCTCGAGCTCCGGGGTCCCCATCTGGCGATAGATCGCGCTGCGCCAGGCCGCGCCGTAACCGGCGGAGGCTCGGTAGTCCATGTCGAGCACCGTGTAGCCGTGCTGGCTGAGGAGGGTGTGGAACATGAACTCCCGGAAGTAGCCGGACCACCCGTGGTGTGCGTTCTGCAGGTAACCGGCACCGTGCACGAACACCACCGCCGGTCGCCCGGCCTCCTGCACCCCCCGCTCCGAGGACGGCGGATAGAAGCGCGACACGATCGGACGATCGTGGTGGGTCGAGGGAACGTCGACGATCTCCGGTGCAACCCAGGGTAGGGCAAGGAATGCGTCGCTCACGGTGTGGGTCAACCGGCGCGGCTCCCCGTCCACCTCCTGCACGTAGAGCTCCGGCGGATGGGTGGTGGTGGAATGGGTCAGCAGGAGAGAGCTCCCGTCGGGGGAAAGGCGAAAGGCATTGCGACCGCCGAGCCGGGTCAGCTGCTGGGTCTGCGCGCGGTGGACCCGAACCCGGAAGACCTCGTAGATCCCCGGGTGCTCGGCGTTGGCCAGGTAGTAGATCCACTCCCCGTCGGGAGAGAGCTGTGGGCTCGAGACCACCATCTGCCCGTAGGTCATCCGGCGGGTTTCTCCGGCCTCGAGATCGTGCAGGTAGAGATGGGAGTAGCCGCTCTGCTCCGAGAGGAAGAAGAGGTGGCGGCTGTCGGGCAGCCAATCGAGCTCGTTGAAGAACCAGTTGATCCACCCTTCCTGCTGCAGGCGATGCACGGGCCTAGGCGTGAAGTCCTGGCGCGAGACCACGGCGAGCCAACGGTCCTTGTTGTCGTAGGAGTGGGCCTGGAAGGCGAGAAAGGAGCCATCGGGGCTCCAGCGGCTGGTTTCTTCGAAGCGCACCGCGCGGGGTTTGGCCTCGGCCTCGTCGTCGGCCTCGTCGTCGGCCTCGGCCGACTCGGCCTCGGCCGGCTCGGCTTCGTCGGCTTCGGCCTTCTCTTCGTCGAGGAAGGCGAGGGGATCGTCGCTGATTCCGGGGAGCTGGGAGAGGTCGACCACGTGTTTCTCGCGGGTCGCCAGGTCGAGCAGCCAGAGGGAGTGGGTCGCGCCGTCGGCGGTGCCGACCTTGCTCCGAACCTCGTGCACCTCGACGTATCCATCCCGGGTCACCCAGTCGGCCATCTTGTCGCTGCGGCCCATGCCGCGGTCTTCAGGGGCGACCACGACCGCCATCCAGTCCCCCGACGGGGCGAGGGACGACCACAGGATCTCCTGGCCCGTACCGAGGTAGAACGGCCGCGGTGGGTGGGTGGGGTCGGCCTCGGCGAGCTCGGCGGCTCGCTGGCTCTGCTCGTCCTCGTGCTCCTTCTCCTCGCGGATCACGTCGAAGAGGCGCTCCTGCTGGCGGGTGAGGAAGTCGTCCTCCTCCTCGGCTTCATCCGGATCGTCCTCCAGCACCAGGTGTGCCACTTCTTCTTCGAGGCCGCTGTCGAGATCGCGCACGAAGATCGAGGTACCGCGGTGAAAGGCGATGCGGCGGTCGCCCACGAGGAAGCTCGGGTTGGTCTCGGGGCCGGCGGTGCGGGTCAGCTGGCGGATCTCGCCGGTGGCGACCTTCTTGTAGTAGATGTCGCCGCGGTAGGCGTAGGTCTTGGCCTGCCGATCCCGGCTCCAATGGCCGCCGTCGACATCGACGGTGCCGAGCGCTTCGTCGGCGACCCGGCTCGCCTCGCTGGCCGACAAGGGCTGGCGGTAGAGATCGTCGAGCTGCGAGCCTTCCCGCTTCTGGCGATAGAACACGGCCTGGCCGTCGTCGCTCCAGTACGGAGACTCGGGAGCGCGACCGATCCAGTCGGGGTCGGACATGATGAGCTCGAGCGTGATCTCCGAAGGCTGCGTCGCGGTCTCGGTTACGGTCGCGGACGAGCGGCCGTCGGCGAGGAGAGAGACGGGAAGGAGAGCACCGACGAGCGCGACGGACACGATGGATCGCTTCACGGGCTGGGCTCCGAGACAGAGGTGGACGGTGCGGAAGGTGGGAGCGACGGGCATCGAGCCGATCAAGACGCCGGGCGCACGCTGCGCAGCATGGAAAGGAACGCCTCGCGGGCCGGGGCGAGGGTGGTTGCGGGGCCGGTGGCCTTGAAATACCAGGGGCCTCCGACGCCTTCGACCACGCCACCGAGCAGGATCGAGCCCGGCTGGGGAGACGTGGGGCCGGTGCCCATGGTGCTCGGCTTCAGGGTACCCTGCACCTCGAGCCAGGTGACGTTGTACGCCCCCGAGGTGAAGCTCTCGCGCCGCGCCACGGTTCCCGGATCGGGCTCGACCTGGCCGGCCCAGCGCTGGAGATTGCTCTCCAGGCCGCCACCGCCGCCGACTCCGAAGTGGAATACGGTGAGCTGTCCGTCGCCCTCGGGGCCGGGAATGCTCGCCTGGGCGAGGCGCATGGTCGAAGCGGGGGGCTCGGAGGTCCACCCGGACGGCAGGTTGAAGATCGCCCCGGGGGCGACGATTTCGGCGCCGTCGGCCACCGAGCCGGAGGGGCCTCCATCGCGAGACGAGAGGGCCGGCAGCGGGGAGTCGCCGGCCGGAGGTGTGGAGGCCTGGGGCGCGGGCTCCGGGTTGGACGCCTCTTCGGAGCCCTGGGTTCCGCCGCCGCAGGCCACCAGGCCGGACGACAGGAGGAGGACCACGGCGAGGCCGAGACGAGCAAGCTTCGAGTCTCCGAATCGGAGGGAGGACGAGGGTCGATGCATGATGATCTCCGTTGGGTTCGAGGCCGGCTCCGGCTGGCCTCGGAGCGGAGCCTATCGGACTCCGGATGCGGGGACAATGTACGGGCCGCTGCCCGGAGCCATTCCCGCGGTGCGCCGGGTTTCGTTTCCCCGATTCGAGATAGACTCGTGGCCTCGCCCCGTCCGGCAGCCGCTGCTCTCGGCCCCCGGGCGATGCTCGCTCGGGACCGCAACAACCAGCTCGTGGAGGAACCTCGACCCATGGCCAACTACCAGATCCTGCGCTCCGACGAAGAGCTCGAGGCGTTTTTCGAATCGTCCCACCAGCGTCCGGCCCTGCTCTTCAAGCACAGCCTGACCTGCCCCATCTCGAGCACGGCTTTTCGGGAATACGAGAAGTTCCTCGCCGACCGTCCCGATTCCGAAGACGCCGGCTACGGCCTGATCGAGATCCAGAACACCCGGCCGCTGTCCGCCGCGGTGGCGGAACGCACCGGAGTGCGACACGAGTCGCCCCAGGCATTGCTGATTCGTGGTGGAGAGGTGACCTGGCACGCGAGCCACTTCAAGATTCGCGCCGATTCCCTGGCCTCCGCGGTCGCCGATTGAGCCAGGCCTCGTGCCCCACGGCAGGGGTCGAGTCGCTCAGGGTTGGAGCCCGAAGGCGCCGAGCACGATCGAAGATTCCTCCAGCTTCGCCCGCATGGTCGTTAGCTCGTTCTGGACCTCGCGGGAGCGCCCTGCCGAGCATTCGTTGGCCATGTTGCGCATCGCCTTGTAGGCCTCGACCAGCGGCGGCAAGGTGACCGGGGTGTACCCCTTCGATGCCGGCTTCTGCGGCGTCGGAATCTTGAACAGGTCTTCGTTGCGCAGCATCACCACCACGGTCGACGAGAGGTCGCGACAGGCCTGGGCCATATCGCGATGCTGGTTCTCGCGCCGCGCCTGGAAGTACCTGGAGAGAGCTTCTTTGACGGGTTGGGCCCCGCGGAAATACTGGCGGTGCCAGGCCTCCATCAGCTCCTGGTGAGTGGGCTTGCGCGGCGGGGCCTTCTGGCTCTCGAGGTAGTCGAGGTACTCGTTCTGGGCCTCGAAGCCCGCCAGCCGAATCGGATTCAAATAGGGTCGCAGGGCGGCGTCGAGCTCGTCTTGCTCGGGGATCAAGACCAGTCGTCCGAGCTCTTCCCGCTCCCTCTCGATTCGATCCAGGGTGTCCTGGACACTGGCCTCGAAGGTGGCCAGGGGAGCGCGCGGCAGAGCCACCAGGTCGCAGAGGCTCTTGCCCATCTCCTGCAGACGCTCCAACGACGCGCCGGTCTCGGCCCCGGCCTCCTGCCGGGCGGTGGGGAGGAGCTGGTCGATGATGTCGGCCGCGGCGCGGCTCTCGGCCATGTCGGGCAGGGCATCCTCCACCACGAACTGACGCACCGAGTCTTCGGCTCCGTCGCCACCCCCCAGGGTCTGCCAGCGTTCGATCACCTGGCCTGCCAGCCGATCGCAGAGGCCGTGATTGAATTCGAGCAACGCCAGGGTGGTGGCCGCCCAACGTCCGGTCTCGGGCTGTGGAATCGGCTCGGTGCCTTGTGCCGGGGCCATCGAGACCAGGCCGGCGAGGGCGAGCCAGGCGCCCTTACATAGACCGTTCGAGGTGGTGTCGGACCGGAGCGAGCCGCGGGGGCCCGGACGGACTGGGGCGTGGTTTGAGTTCCCCTCCATCCATCGAGTATACCGCCCCGGCGGCCGATCACCCCAAGAACCCTCTGCCGATCGTGCCGCGGCGGCTCCCAAACCCGTCGACACCTGGTATTTTTGTCGCCATGGCCTGGAAGCTACCCAACGCGGCTTCTCTCCTGCTCGTCTTCGGCCTGATGGTACTGGCCCTCTCGGCGCTCTCGATCGCCGATATGTTCGTACCCCGGCCCTACGACGGAGTGGTGCCGCGTTCCGACGTCTCGGATCGGGTGGTGGTGCAGGAAGTGATCTCCGGCTCGGGCGCTGCGCGTGGGGGCATTCTCCCGGGTGATGTGATCCTCGGGATCGACCACGACGTCCTCCTGGGCTCTCGGCACGCCGCCCGCCTGCTCAACGAAGCCCGGATCGGCGACCGCGTGCTCTACCTGATCAAGCGGCCGAGCGGGCTCGAGGAGCTCTGGGTACGGCTCGATCGGCGCCGGATCGGCGACGGTACGTTTCTCTACTCGTCGTTGCTCGGCTTCAGCTTCTTCGGCATCGGTCTCTTCGTCCTGATCCGGCAGCCCGGGCTGCGGGCCAGCCAGGTGTTCTTCTTGCTCTGCGGCCAGTTCATGCTCTTCCTGATCTGTCGGCTGCGCCCGGCCTCGTATTCGGGGGTCGACGCCTTCCTGCTGAATCTCGGCACTCTGGCGTTCCTCATGCTGCCGCCCACATTTCTGCACTTCTACCTGCTCTTTCCGCGCCCCGCCTGGTTGCTCTCCACCGAGTCGAGCAGCTCCTGGTGGCCCCTGGCCCGGCTCTGGAATCGTTTCTGGCCGACGCTCTACGTCCTGCCGGTGGCGGTCTTCGCGGGCAGCTTCCTGTGGGCGCGCGTCCTGGAGAAGGAGCTCGCGCTGTTCAACGGCGCCCCGCTGGCGAGCTGGTGGCTGTTGGCGCTCTTCATCGTGCTCGGGTTGTTGGCCCTGCGGGCCAACTCCCGGCGGCTGAAGAATCCGCGCGAGCGGCGCGGGCTGGTCTGGGTGCTGGTGGGCTCGTTCTTCGGCCTGCTGCCCTTCCTGGTCTCCACCCTGATGTTCGCGCCCTATCGCCACTCCGAGGCGTTCTTCGTCTTCGGGGTCATGCCGATCGTCCTCGTGCCCTTCACCTTCGCCTACGGCATCGTCCGGTTCCAGCTGCTGGACATCCAGGTCATCCTTCGCCGATCGTTGCTCTACACCGTGACCACGGCCCTGGTGACCGGCCTCTACGCGGGCGGGATCGCCACGTTCAACGCCCTCTTTCGCGGGTCCGAGCTGGCGGCGTCGGGCTATTTCCCGATCTTCCTCGCCCTGGCGATCGTGCTGCTCTTCGATCCTCTGCGGCGGCGGATCCAGGAGCTGATCGATCGTTTCTTCTTCGCCGGGCGTTCGCGCCTCGAGCGGGCGATGGTGGAGCTCGGCGAGGCGGTCACCATTCAGGTCGACCTGCAGGCGGTGGTCGAGGAGCTGGTGGAGCGCCTGCCCAAGATCCTGGAGCTGCGGTTCGCCGCCCTGTATCTGCTGCGGGGTTACCGCCTCGAACGGGTCGCCGGTCCCGGGTCATTGCCGACGACCCTGCCGCTGCTGCCGGAGCTGCAGAAGCACCTGCGGAGCCGGGCCCGGCTATCGCGCATCGATCAGCTGGGAACTCTGCTGCTGCGAGCGCCGAAGGTGGCGCAGATGGTGGAAACCCTGGCGGAGACGGGGGTCGAGGTGATCGGCGACCTGGCATCGCGCCGCCGACACCTGGGCATGGTTCTGCTCTCGGGTCGGGAAGGGCAGATCGGTCTCGAGCACGACGAGCTGCAGCTCTTGCAGCAGCTCTTGCAGCAGGCGTCTCTCGCTCTCGAGACCAGCCTCCTGCTGGACGAGCGGGCGCAGAAGGCGGAGCTGGACCGCGAGATGGAGATCGCCGCCACGATCCAGGCGCAGCTCCTGCCCGACGAGCTCCGCTTCGCCGACGGTTGGGGAATCGCCGCCTCGTGCCGGCCGGCACGAATCGTCGGCGGAGATTTCTATGCCCAGCTACCCCCTTCGTCGGTGGGGCACGAGGCGGTGATCTTCGGCGACGTGGCGGGCAAGTCGGTGTCGGGCGCCCTGATGATGATGGCGGCCCACGAGGCGCTGCATGCCCTGGCCATGACCGAGCCCGACCCCGCGGCCCTCTTCTCGCTCGCCAATCGCCGCCTGTACGCCCTGGGAAAACGAAACTTCGTCGCCCTCGGGTACTTCGGCCTGAGCGACGACGGCCGACGTCTGCGGTACCTGATCGCCGGCCAGCCGGTGCCGGTGTTGCGCCGGGTCTCGGGCGAGGTGGAGGAAGTCCCCCTGTCCCCCTATCGAATTCCCATCGGAGCTCTGGCCCACGGGGGCTACCGAGCCCTGGAGCTCGATCTGGAGCCCGGCGACATGGTGATCGGTTACTCGGACGGCGTGGTCGAGGCGCGATCGCCGTCGGGCGAGATCTTCGGCGAGGAACGGCTCCTGCAGGTGATCGCCGAGGCGCCGCCGGAGCCCGAGGCGATGATCCGATCGATTCTCGAGGAGATCGATGGCTTCAGCCGCCAGGGCCTGCAGTACGACGACATGACATTGGTGGCGCTGGTGCGTCATCCGGAGGCTGATCGATGCTGATTCGAGGTGGGGTCCTGGTGTGGGGAGCGGCGATTCTGGCCCTGGGCTGTCAGCCCTGGAGCCCGGAGCCGAAGGAGTGGACCAGCCGCTCGCCGGAAGCGCTGGAGAGCTTCGAGGGCGGCGTCGAGGATCTCTCGAAGGCCTACTACAGCGATGCCCTGGAGAAATTCCAGCGCGCCCTGGAGCTCGATCCGGAATTCGTCGCGGCCCGTTTCTTCCTCGCCGCCAACTTCCCGGGCCACAGCGACGACCTGGCCTGGCTCACCCGAGCCGACCTCGCCGAGGTCACTCCCAGGGAGCGTTTCCTGGTGCGTTACGAGCTCGCGGGCCGCGGCCTGACCACGGACGACCCGAGCGATGTGTTGCAGGAGTTCGCGGCCGAGCAGCCGGAAGATCCCTTCGCCATCCGCGCCCGGTGCGATCTGTTGTGGGAAGCCCAGTCCTGGGAGGAATCGGAGCGTTGCTACCGCGAGCTGTTGCGCCTGCATCCCAACTGGGTAATGGCCCAGAACCGGCTCGGCCTGCTGGCTCTCGCCCGCGGTCGGTTCGAGGAAGCCTACGAGCACTTCCTGACCTACCGCTACATCGCTCCCGACCAGGCCAATCCCTACCAGAGCATGGGCGAGCTCTTGACCCTGCTCGGCCGCTACGAAGAAGCCGAGAAGGCCCTGGTGCAGGCGCTCGAGATCAAAGACGACTTCTGCGAGGCCTACCGGGTGCGGGTGAAGCTGCGAGGGTTCCAGGGCCGGTTCCGCGAAGCCACGGAGCTCCTGGAGCAGATGCGCGAGGTGTCCGCGTGCCAGATCTACGAAGAGTGGGGCTTTTTCTGTGTGATGGAGGCCTGGCACCTGTACCAGTCGGGCGATTCGGAGGGCGCCTGGAATCGCCTCGAGGGTAGCTGCCTCGAGCGCCGAAGGGGATTCGACCTGCTCGCCCATCGCACGGCGGTGATGACCGGGCGAAGGGAAGAGGCACAGGAGATCGAGAGGGCGCTCGCCGCCTATGCGGAGGAGATCTCCACGCTCTCCCTGCCGATCTACCACGAGTTCTACCGCGCGGTGCTCGACCACATGCACGGCCTCGAGCACCTTGCGGATGGCGATTTCGGAACAGCGGCGGAGCTTTTCGCCGCCGCCGACGGGCGGCTGGGATATTGGGGTGGAGAGAGGGCCAGCTTCAAGGTCTTCAACCGGCTCAACTGGTTGCGCGCCCTGGAGCTCGACGGGAGGGCGGAGGAGGCCTTGGCTCTGCGAGAGACCATCGATCACGTGAATCCCAGGATCGTGGACGAATATCCGTTGCCCGATCTGGATCGGTGAAGCCTTCCGCCTCAGGCCTCGGACCGGCGCTCGGGGCGCGTCGGCAGCCAGCCGACGAGGGCATCTGCCGCGAGGTCGGCACCGTTGGGTTGGCTGCTGCGTGGGGCGGCGGCCGCGTTCTTCGCGGGTCCGAGAGCGAGCAGCACGCCGAGATCCCGAAGCCACTCTCCGGAGAGAAAACGAGCCGCCGAGATCCGCAGGCTCGGCAGGCGGGCCTCTACCCAGGCCTCGAGCGGTGGAGATTCGGGAAAACGGTCCCGCGGTATGTAGGCGAAAGGAACCCCGGCGGCGGCCACTTCCGCCACCGTGCTGTACCCGAGCTTGCCCACTACCGCGTCGGCGGCGTGGATCAGGTCGGGGTGGTACCAGCGCGAGCGGTGGGGAAGGCACAACGTGCGTCCGCGGCGGGTCGGCTCGTCGGCGCCGCCGGGAATCACCAGCCATGGCCGGCCCGGTACCTGCGCTTCGGCCAGGCTCGTGGCGAGATCTTCGAACGACCACGGAATGCCGCCCATGGTCAGCAGCACCATCGGAGCTTCCGGCTCTCCGGGCGAAATCAGCCCCAGCTCCTGGCGGATGGCCTCCCGGGAGCTCCGCGGCCGGCGGCTGATCGGTGGCACTGCCACGGCTCCGGGAGCCGCCTGGCAAGAGGGCTCGGCCTGGATCCGGTGGTCGGCAGCAGCGAAGACCTCGGCCAGGTGATCGGCGAGCTCGCCGATCACCGGTTCCGTGTCGCGATAGCCAGCGTAAATGAAGTCCCAGGTGAAATTCTCCTGCAACACGCTGGGAATTCCCGCCTCGCGCGCCGCCAGAATGCCCAGTGGCGCGATGTCGCAGAGCACCAGCTCGACCTCGGAGGCTCGCAGCCTTCGCGCGAGCTCGCGGACTCGGTCCGCCGGGGGAGGAACCCAGGAACGCAGTTGCTCGATCGAGGCCGCGAGGTCTTCTTCGAGGGCGTTGCGCTGCACCAGCCCGAAATCCACCACCTGGCGATGAATCTGCGGAGGATCCGTGATGGAATCGGCGAAAAACCAGTCGGGAGCACCGGTGAAAACCTCGAAGCGCAGACCTCGGTACCGGGTCTGTGCGGACTCGATGACCGCCGCCACCCGTGCGGAGTGACCGAAGCCGTGAGACGAGACGAAACAAGCGATTTTCGACGACATGATGAAGAGGCGGCCGCGCCGCGGCGGCGAGAATACCAGCCTCGTCGGTGGCCTGGAGGCATGAGCACTTGATGCGGCGAAATCTCCTGGTGTTGGCGACCCTCTACTTCGTACAGGGTCTTCCCTACGGTTTCCAGCTGACCGCGCTTCCCGTCTACCTGCGGGAAGCGGGCGTGTCCCTCGCCAACATCGGTCTGGCCAGCGTGCTCAGCCTCCCCTGGAA
>CAZMEL010000092.1:0-25055 GCA_964565225.1 uncultured Thermoanaerobaculia bacterium
CCCGTAGGCGAAGAGCACGACGAAGATGGGCATGACCGAGAACAACACCGCGGTGAGGCCGGAGGGTACCCATTGCTCGGCCCAGAACACGAGCATGTAGGGGATCGAGAAGTTGAACACCGCCAGCCCGAGCCAGACCAGGAGATTGCGACGGCTGCCTTCGACCCGGGTCTTCTTCCAGACCATCAGCAAGAGCAGCAGGATGCCGGCGATGGCGAAGCGCACCGTGACCCCGAGGAGCGGAGGAAAACCCTCCAGACTGATGCGGACGAAGCTCCAGGTGGAGCCCCAGATCAAGGTCAGCAGGGCGATCGCCCCGAAAACGATCGCGGGGCGGGGCCGCGAAAGGGCGGCGGATGGATCGGCTGCCCTCGACATCGCGACTCGGTCTCCGACTTCAGGGATAGATCTTGTAGAGCATTCGCGGGTACGGAATCGTCTCGCGCAGATGTTTGAGCCCGGTCATCCAGGCCACGAACCGTTCGATGCCCATACCGAAGCCGCTGTGGGGAAAGCTGCCGTATTTGCGGACGTCGAGGTACCACTGGAAGGCTTCCACCGGTAGCTCGTGCTCGTGGATCCGCTCCAGGAGCAGGTCGTGATCGTGAATTCTCTGGCTGCCACCGATGATCTCGCCGTAACCCTCCGGGGCCAGCAGATCCATGCCCAGGGCGAGCTTCGGGTCGTCGGGGTCGGGCTGCATGTAGAAGGCCTTCATGGCCGCCGGAAAGCGGGTGACGAAGACCGGCTTGTCGAACTCGTTGGCGAGCACGGTTTCGTCGTCGCCGCCGAAGTCGTCGCCCCAGGTGATGTCGCTCCCTTTCTCCTTGAGGATATCGATCGCCTGGGTGTAGGTGATCTGGGGAAAACCGGAGGTGATGCTCTCGAGCTTGGCGGGGTCTCTCTCGAGAACCTCGAGATCCTCGGCACAGCGATCGAGCACCCGGGCGGCGAGCGAGCAGACGAACTCTTCGGCCAGCCGAACGGCGCCGTCGAACTCGAGAAACGCGACCTCCGGCTCCACCATCCAGAACTCCATCAGGTGGCGGCGGGTCTTGCTCTTCTCGGCGCGAAAGGTCGGGCCCATGCAGTAGACCTTGCCCAGGGCGGCACAGGCCGGCTCCAGGTAGAGCTGGCCCGACTGGCTGAGATAGGCCTTGTCTCCGAAATAGTCGGTCTCGAAGAGGGTGGAGGTTCCTTCGCAGGCGTTCGGCGTGAGGATCGGCGAGTCGATCAGGGTGAACTCGCGCTCGTAGAAGAAATCGCGAATCCCCTGGCAGACCTCGTGGCGCACCCGGAGGGCGGCCCGCTGCCTGCTGGAGCGCAGCCAGAGGTGCCGATGCTCCATCAAGAAGGCGGTGCCGTGCTCCTTGTTGGTGATCGGGAACCCTTCGGTGAGGTGGCTCAGGCTGAAGTCGGTGGCCTGGATCTCCACGCCGCCAGGGGCTCGCTCGTCGACCCGGGCGATGCCGGTCACCCGCACGGTCGACTCCTGGGTGGCGGTCTGCACCGCCTCCCACGCTTCCTCGGAAACGTCGGCACGGCTGATCACGGTCTGCACGACTCCCGAGCCATCGCGAATCTGCAAGAAGGCGATCTTGCCCTTGCTGCGCTTGTTGGCGACCCAGCCACGCACCGTGACCGTGGCTCCAGCATGTTCCTTCAGGTGTCGGACCGATTCTGTCGTCACTTGCCGCTCCACTCTCGCCCTCGAGGGCTCGAAGTTTTTTCATCGAAGGCAGACACACGTCCGCCAGTCGGCAGCCTACCGCGGGGTCGGGAGTCTACGGCCGCGAATGCTGGAGGTCAAGCGGGCGGCAAATCGGAAGGTCGGCTCCGCTTCTTCGTCGAAGGGTGGCCGGTTTCCGAGTCCTATTCCGCAGTACCTGGTGGAAGACGATATCCGCTCGAGGCTCCTTCCAGAGCTGCCCCCTGGGGCAACTGGTCTGTGATTCCAATCTCAGCGGACGAGCAACCAACTTGCGTGAAGTTGATACCCTCACAAGAACCCGAGACGTCCTCGAAGACTCCAGGAACTACGAAAATGCCAAGAGCTCGACTCCTCGAAAGATCTCTCACCGTTCTGATCCTGCTGCTCGCAGCCCTGCCGTCGCCCTCGAGCGCCGCCGAAGGCTCCGGCCTCGCCGAACGGGCCGCGGCCCTCGACCAGCACCTCGATCGTCTCGAGAGGTTGGTCTCGAGCCACGCGACGAGCGCGGATTCCGAACCGGATTCCGAACCGACCGAGGTCGGCTCTCGGCCTCGGGGCGAGGACACGACCCGGCGGCTGCAGGAGCATCTGCGAGGCCTCGAGACGCAGGCTCTTTCCTGGGGTGCGGAGGGAGCCGACGTGCTGGAGCGGTTGTCGGCGCTGCGTGCCACGCTCGAGCCGCGCCGGGCTCCCGCGCCGCGGGAACCGGCGGCGCGGAGCCCCCAATCCCCGCTCGCGGCGTCGGCGGCCCGAGCACCTCGGGCCAAGACCTTCCTGGCGACGAACGACCGTTGCGAATCGGCGATCCCGATCGGCAACGGCACCTTCGTCGCCGAGCTCGGCGAGGCGAGCCAGGACGGTACCGCCAGCTGCGGATTCGCGCCGAGCACTCGGGACGTCTGGTTTCGCTATGCCCCGACGAGCGATGGCTTCGTCGCCGCCGGGCTCGCCGCACCCAACGACGACCTCACGCTCTCGGTACATTCCGGCTGTCCCGGCACCGAGCTCAACCAGCTCTCCTGTACCCACCGCGATCCCCTGATCTTCACGACCGAGGCCGGGCGAGAGGTGTGGATCCGAGTGGCCGTGCACTCCGAATCCAGCGTCGACACCGCGGCCTTCGAGGTCGGCACCGCCTCGGTCGTGACGGGCCGGGTGGTCGACGAGGTCACCGGACAGCCGATCGCCGGGGCCACGGTGCACCTATACGGCGATTCCGAGTTCCCGGTGAGCCAGGGAGAGACCGATGCCGACGGGCGGTTCCGGGCTCCCGTGCCGACCCCTGGCACCTACATCGCGACGGCGGGAGCCGAGGGTTACCTGCCCCAGGCGTTCGACGGGATTCCCTGCCCCGGCGACCCGACCCTCCCCTGCTTCCCACCGATCGACGCCACCCCTTTCTCCGTGCCACCGGCCTCGGAGGTCGGAGACATCGACTTCGCCCTCTCTCGCCTGGGCCGGATCTCGGGTCAGGTCCGCGATGCTGCCGACGGCTCTCCTCTCGCCTTCGTCGAGGTGCGCCTCGCCGGCCCACAGGAAACCCTCGAAGTCCGGACCGACGAGCAGGGAAACTATCTCGCCGAGGGGCTGGAGCCCGGAATCTGGAAGGTCTCCGCCGCCAGCTTCTTCTACCAGGACGAGCTGTGGGACGACATTCCCTGCCAGCCTTTCTGTAATCCCGCCAACGGCACACCGATCTCGATCCAGCTCAACACCCATGCCCAGGGAATCGATTTCGACCTCCAGCCCCAGGGCCGGATCTCCGGTCGTGTCACCTCTGCGGCTACCGGCGAGCCCATCCGTTTCGTCTCGATCGAGATCTACGACTCCGACGGCCAGATCGTCGGCGGCTCGCAAACCGATACCGAGGGTCGCTATGTCGCGGGAGGGCTGCCGGCGGGCACCTACCGCGCCAAGACCTTCGCCCTCTTCATCGGGTTCGTCGACGAGCTCTACGAAGAGATTCAGTGCCTGGACTGCGACCTCGATCTCGGGACACCGATCCAGGTCTCCGAAGGCCAGGAGGTTTCGAATATCGACTTCACCCTCGATGCAGGTGGGCAGATCTCCGGCCGGATCACCAACGCGATCACCGGCGAAGGGATCGAGAGCCGAATTCTGCTCTACGACGGCGAGGGCATCCCTCTAGATATCTTCTTCACGGATCCCGAGGGATTCACCATCTCCGGCCTGCGACCCGGCGCGTATTTCCTCGAGGCTTCCGCTACGGGTTTCGTCTCGGAGCTCTACGACAATATTCCCTGCACCTCCGAGAGCCCCTGCGACCCGCTCTCCGGGAGCTCCGTCGTCGTTGCCATCGCAACCGAGACCTCGGGCATCGACTTCGCTCTCGAACCCTTCGGAACGATCTCGGGAACCGTGCTCGACGCCGACTCCGGCGAGCCCATTGCCAACGCGACCCTCTATGTCGCCGAAGAAGGCGATTCCCTGCTCTCTGCCGCGAGAACCGATGAAAACGGCCGATACCGGATCACCGCGGGCTCGGCGACCTACAGAGTCGCTGCCGGGCATCCGAGCTATCGCGCCGAGGCCTTCGAAGAGCAGGCCTGCTCCAGCGGCAACGTCCACGCCTGTGATCTCTCCGCCGCTACCCCGATCGTGGTCGAGGTGCGCTCGAACACGACCGGTATCGACTTCACTCTCGACCGCCTGAGCTCGATTCGGGGAACGGTTCGAGACCGCCGCGGCCGGCCGGTCTCGGGGATCTCGATCCGCGCCGAGCAAGGCGACGAGCGGTGGTTCGCCGTCAGCGCAGACGACGGCAGCTACGTGCTCGACGGGCTGGAGACCGGCGGTTACCTGGTCACCACCCGCGCCACGTTCGACGGCTACCTCGCGACCATCATCGGCGGGGGCTCTTGCGAGGAGACCTTGTGTGACCCGTCCGACGGGACTCCGGTCCAGGTCGTCTTGGGTAGCGACACGGAGCAAGATCTCGTGCTCGACCGGCGCGGGATCGTCACCGGCCGCGTGACCGACGGTTTCTGGGGCGAAGGCGTCGATGCCGACGTCGCCCTCTGGGATGCCACCGGGCGATTCCAGGGCTCCTTCAGCGCCGACCCGGAGGGTTTCTACGAGGTAGTAGCCCCGGAAGACGACACCTTCTTCCTCACCGCTTCGGGCAGCCGCCTGCTCGCCGAGCTCTTCCCCGAGCTGCTCTGCGTGGGGCTCGGATGTGACAAGAGCGCCGGCACACCGTTCGTGCTGGAGCTCAACACCGAGATTCCCGACATCGACTTCGAGCTCGGCCTGCAGCAGGGCATCGTAGGTACCGTGACCGACGAGAGCACCGGCTTGCCCCTGGCCGATGTCCAGGTCGAGGTCTGGGACGACTTCGGCCCGCAGGCTGGCACCGTCACGGGCCCCTCCGGGCGCTTCTTCTTCGCCCTGCCGATCGATACCTACTACTTGCAGGCCCAGCCGTTCGGCTCGGGCACGTTCGAGGCCCAGGTCTACGAGAATTTGTCCTGCCCGAGACCCTCGGCCTGTATTCCCCGCGACGGGACGCCTGTCGAGGTCGGCGGCGACCAGATCGTCGAGGGTATCGACTTCCGGCTCAACCGCAGAGAGTGTGCTCCCGACGCCTCGACCCTCTGCCTCAACGAGGCTCGTTTCCGCGTCCGTGCCTCTTTCTCCGACTTCGCCGGGGAAGGCGGCGCCGCCGAGGGGCAGGTGCTCACCGCCGACAGCGGTACCTTCACCTTCTTCGATCCCGACAACGTGGAGCTGGTGGTCAAGGTGCTCGACGCCTGCGGCTCCGAGTTCGACTCCTACTGGGTCTTCGCCGCCGGCCTCACCAACCTCGAGGTCGATCTCGAGGTCACCGATACCGCGGCTCGCCAGACCCGGCTCTACACCAACCGCCTCGGCGACGCCTTCGAGCTGGTGCGCGACACCGGCGCCTTCGAAACCTGTTCTTTCGGCGTCCAGAGCGACACCAACACCCTCACGGCCGACGACGCGCCGACCATCGCGACCATCGCCAGCGATCTACAGACCGAGCTCGAGCGGTTGGTCGCCCGCAACGCGAGAGCAGAAACCGGGACCGAGGCGCCGAACAAGAACGCGGCCACCGGCAGCGAGACCTGTACTCCGTCGGACACCGCCCTCTGCCTGCAGCAGGGCCGCTACCGGGTCGAGGCCACCTGGACCGATGCCGACGGAGCCACCGACTCGGCCCGGGTCGTGCAGCTCACCCCCGACACCGGCTATTTCTGGTTCTTCGACCCCGACAACGTGGAGGTGATCACCAAGGTGCTCGACGCCTGCGGCTCCGAGTTCGACTCTTTCTGGGTCTTCGCCGCCGGTCTCACCGACGTCGGCGTGGTCCTCCGGGTCACCGACACCGTCTCCGGACAGGTCGAGGAGTACGAAAACCCCCTCGGAACCGGCTTCGTGCCGATCCAGGATACGGGCACCTTCCAGACCTGCATGTAAGGTCTCTGGAGTGATCGACGGAGAGCATCACCTCCTGGAATCGGCCCGGAGGCCGAGCTCCCCTTGGCGTCCATCGCGCGCTCGGCTCGAAACCGACTCGGGCGCGCCGAGCCGAACAATATTGAAGATAGGGCAACATTCAGATGAACAAATTCTCCGCGCGTTGCTTCTAATACGAGCAGTGACCGGTGCATTCGTTCTGGGCCCGGTCGACTTCTAACTTTACGTCTTTGCGGAGGGAAACATGCTCGAAGCTCCATCGATCCGTACTTCTATCGGTGTCTTCACCAATGTGCTCGACCTCGGCGCTCGCGGCGACGGCAGTACCGACGATTCGGCTGCGATCCAGAGAGCCATCGATATCGGCCGACCGGTCGTCTTGCCGCACACCGGCCTTGGCTACGCGTTTGCTCGAAGACTACGGAACCCTTCCGTCGTTCCGATCCTCTGCCACGACGAGCTGATCTTCACCGGTTCGGGCCGCGACGCCATCGTCTTCGGCAAAGCCGACGGGGTCGCTCATTTTCCGCCCGGAGAGCTGGCCTCGGAAATCCGGGTACGCCGGGCGTCTCGTGACTGGAGTGATCGCTCGGCCGGGCTCGTGCTCCAGAACGTCTACAACGCACGCATCGTGGTCCAGGCGAGCGATTTTCATACCGGCCTGGTCCTCGCCGGGAAAGAAGCGGGCTGCTCCCACAACCTGATCACCCTCTCCCGATTCAGGAACCATCGCATCGGTATCCGGCTGCACGCTCGTGGTAACGAAGGCTGGGTCAGCCAGAACACGTTTTTTGGCGGCAGAATCGGTACCAACGTCACCAGCGACGAGAACATCCATGGGATCGAGCTGCGGAGCGGCTCGGGAAAGACGATC
Source organism: uncultured Thermoanaerobaculia bacterium (assembly GCA_964565225.1). Classification (GTDB taxonomy): domain Bacteria; phylum Acidobacteriota; class Thermoanaerobaculia; order Multivoradales; family J023; genus CAZMEL01. The sequence continues at coordinate 7,044 of CAZMEL010000092.1, forward strand.
ACGGGAAATGCCTTTTACAATCCTTCGTTCGAGCTGCTGAATCCCGGCAAAGGAAGCACCTCGATCTGCCACGGCACCGGGAGTGCCGACGCGAAAGAGATCGCCAGCGGCAACTCCTTCTTCGGCCTTCGATTCGCGGGCACCGACCGCGTGCTGACCGGCCGAGGTTGTCTCCAGAATTCCTTCCACTTCACCGGCGGCTATCCGACAGTGGTAGCTCCCGAGGCTCTCGTTGCGGGAGACGATGCCGCGGCGACCTTCGAGCTCGCACAGAACTATTTCGACGGCAATCGCAAGCTGCACCGGCCGCAGAACGATGTGATCCCACTGGCGGCTCTCGGACGAGAGAACCTGGTGTCCTCCCGAGGAGCCAGTGGTGATTCGAGAGTCCAGGCACCTGCTCGCGGCCTGTGGGTCGACACTTCCGACCCCACGAGCCCCGTCGTTTCCTCGGCGGCGACCGGCGCCGTGCTCGGCGCCTCCGATCTCGAGATCCAGGCCAATGGGCGGGTGCTCGGCTTCTATGTCGACCTCGGCCTCGAAACCCAGCCCCGGATGCGCTTCGTCGGCCTGCGAGCCCTGTCGCGCGCCACGGGCGGGCGGATTGCGGCCGTTTGCTTCGACTCCGAGGGCCGGGCGATCACGACGGCCGACGCCTGCTCCCTGGCCTTCAGCCCATCCGCCGGACATTTCCGTACCGGCAACGACAGCGTCGATCTCGAGGTGCAGGGAATCTACTTCGGAGAGAACGTGCAGCACGCGGTGGTAGGAGTCGCCCGCGGAACCGCCGAAGCCCACATCGACCGGCTGGAAGCCTTCGTGCTCGGCGGCGCCAGGATCCGGCTCGCTTTCCATGCCGACGCCGCCGGGCTCGATGCCTCGGATCCGGTGAGCGACGGGATTCCCGACCTTCCGCCATCCGGCTCCGCGGCCCGAGGCCTCTTTGTCCGCAACCTCTCGGTAGAGGAAGGGCAGCCGCCGGGCTGGATCTGGTCCGGGAGCCGCTGGCTGGAAATGGCGAGGGTTGGTGTCGCGGCAGCGTGATCACCACGCTGTGCTTCTGCACCGGGCTTCACCAATCGTGTTGCAGCAGCAACACCGGTGAAGCCCAGGTCGGATCGTCGAGGGTGTGCTCCACTGCACAGTGAGTGCGCGCTTCGAAAAGGGCCTGCTCGGGGCAGAACGTACGGCTCAGCCGGTGGTAGAGCTCCAGGGCCAGGCTCTTCGCGGAGCGGTCCCACACCGGCCAGCGATGGGCCATCACCACCGGCACATCGACCCCGGCCAGGGCGTCTACGAGGCCGTAACGATGCCCGCGCCCGGTTTCGGCGCTGCTGCGGGCTCCGACACAGCAGCTCGCCACCAACATGCGCAGACCCGATCGGCCGACCAGGAGCTCCAGGTCGGCAGCCGTGAGCCGGCGGGTGCCGTCGCCGTCGCGCAGCAGGAATCCGCCCTGTTCCGGCAGGGCGGATTCGTACTCACCATGTCCGGCATAGTGGAACCAGTGGAATCCGCCGTCGTGCAGGGCCGCTCGAACTTTTTGAAAGCTCGCGTCAGTCCCCGTGAGCAGCTCGGTATCGACCGAGATCCCGACACAACGGAAGTCGGAGCGCAGCTGGTCTGCCAGTGCTTCCACTTCTTCTTCGACCACCGGAATGCGCCCGTCGGAGTTCGCCGCCACCAACAGCACGCGGAGCGATTGCCGGTCTTGTTGCAGCCGATGCAGAAACGCGCCTGTCGACTCGGTGTTGTGGAATGTCTGGTGTCCCTTGCGCTCCACTCGCCGGCTCACCGGCCCTTCGAGGCATTGTTCCCTCCCTTGCGAGCCGATCTTGAGGAGCTCCCAGGGAGCTCCGAAGACCGAGGCAGGAGAGGAGCAACGCAAGGTCACACACCGGCCTTCATCGGCGAGGCTCTTGGCCGTCTGCAGGACCTGCAGCGCTCCCCCGTCGCGAGCCAGGACGGATTCCAGGCTCCGGGTCGCGAGCCTCGCCGGCTCGCGCCAGGCGCCCGAGGTGCGAGAGCCTCCTGCGACCCCTTCCACCGCGTCGGCAAGAACCGCGCAGTCGTTCCAAGGCATGCTCACGGGCTTCGACGGACGATACGTGGACCGGCTCTCGCCGGCTCGTAGGCTGGCAGAGCGGACGGAAGTCGCTCCGAGGTGCAGGTGGACCACCGGTCCCTCGCGGCGGCTTCGCCTCGCGCTGCGGGCCCGAGCCTCGCAGATGGCTCTCTCCGCGGCACGTTGGACTTCTTTGTCGGAGCTCTCCTTGTCGAGCCAATCGGAGACGCCATGCCGGCTCAACAAGCGGGTCGTCTTGGGATTCTTCAAATAGCCCGAGAGAACCAGTACCCCACACCCGCTCTGTTTCGGATTGTTCTGCAGAGGTTGGAGGAAATCGATCCCGGTTTCGTCCATTCCCTCGGGAGCCATCTGCTCTCCCAAGTCCGGAGGAACACCGAGTAGATTGAGGTCGACGATGGCCAGGTCGAAGGCTCGCGCCCGAATCGCCGCGATGGCCTCGTCGACGCTCTTCGTGAGCTCGAAGGAGACCGCGGGAGGCCAGTCTTCGAAGAACTCCGGAATCAGCTGTGTCCGCCAGTCTTCTTCGTCGTCCAGGACGAGGATCCGAGCCTCGGCGGTCATTTCGATTCAGGAAACGAGGGCCTGCTGGAGAAGCCCGGCGCTCAGGAGGGCGTGCTCTCGGCAGACCGTGGGGGCGCGATAGAAGCGGAGAAAGTTCAGCCCGAAGTAGGAAGCGCCGACGTAGAATTCCCGGACCGATGCCGCCGGGTGATTCGCCAGCAGGTGCCCGGCCCAGGCCCGCAGGTGTGCACAGGTCCGATACGCCTTCTCCAGCACCTCGTCGTCGAGACCGGAGACGGGCGGTTCCTCCTGGAACGGCGGAAAGCCGTCGATCTTCAGCAATGCTCTCTCGAGCGCCAGCCGCCGATCCAGGTCGACCTCCTTGGCGCCCAGGAGCTCCAGGCGCACGGCGCAGTCGAGCTGGATCAGGTCGCGCAACACATGGCCCTTTCCCGTGCGCTGGAAGTCGATCAACCAACAGTGTCCGTCGTCGTCGATCAAGATGTTCTGCGGATTCAGGTCCCCGTGCGTGAGACACGAGTAGGTCGGTAGGGTCCAGCTCTCGGTTTCCAGACTCTCAATCGGGTTGGGAATCGTCAGCTTCTCTCGCAGGCGGTTGAAGGTCAGGGTCTTCGTGCCCTGGACCCCTTTCAGATAGTCGCGAATCGCCGACTCCAGCCTCTCGACCTCCAGGCCCAGCATCTCTCGGTAGAAACGGGTCAGGTCGAGGGGCTCCACCTGCCCCAGATTCGAGTACCAGGAAGAGCAGGTCTCCCCGAAGAGCTCGTCGATCACTCCGGCCACGCCCTCGGGGTCGCTGCGGCGATAGAGCTCTCCGAAGTCCGCCAGACGATCCCCGCCGGTGCCCATGAAGGAGTAGAGGATTCCACCCAACCGAGGCGTGCGACGCAGACCGAGGACACTGGTGCTGCGGCCACCGCCGACAAACGGTCGGACCAGGGTTTCGAACTGCCGATGCTCCCGCTCGATCAGGTCCGGATCACCGAACTTGACCACGACCGAGCGACCAGAGCCCTCGTCGTAACACGGTCGAGCGAGCAGAATACCGGCACCCGAGAGCCCCGAGGTCAGAGGTTCCAGTAGAACACTGCGAGCAGTGTGGAAGAGGCGGCAGAGCAGATCTTCGAGCTCCTCGGCGAGGAGCTTCGCCCGCGGCGTCTCGGCGCGGACCCTCTCTTCACCCACCAGGAGATTCTTGACAGCCGACTCGGCGCTCACCCGGTTCTTCCAGTGTATGTCGAGCATGAGGTTGATCTGGAGCTTCTCGTTGAAACAGCGATCGACGACGTCGATCAGCTCCTCGTCCTTGAAGCTCCCTTTATCCAGGAAATCTTCGACTCGATATTTGGCAAAGGCTTCTCGCGACCAATGCTGGACACCCCAACCCGAGCACATGATGACCCGATATGCATTTCCTCGACCCGCCGCGCCCAGCTCCCGAAGCCAATCCATTCCGTCCTCGTTGTGTACGTCCTCGTCTTCCAGGCGTACATCGAGCACCAAAACGTGGAAGATCTTGGATGCGAAGAGAGCCTCCGCCTCTGCACGAGTTCCCGCGGTTTCTATCTCGTAGTCGGTCTCGGCGAGAGCTTCACTCAGCTCTTCTCGCCAGACTTCCCGATCGTCGACGATCAGGACTCTTCCCGGACGTTTCATTTGATCGCCATCCCACGAGCTACGGCCTCATAACCCGAAACCGGATCGTCATTCTCCAGGCTGTTCCGCACCATCGAGACGATCCGTGTACGGTCCGGAGGAACTTCCGCGGCGTCCAGGGCTCCGGCCCGGAGAAGATCCAGAGCCTTCTGGTCCGAGAGCTGCCCCGAAACCACCACCAGCCGATGCTGCTTGGCGAGCACTTCCCGGATCAAACGATCCTCTTCGTCGCCGATACGGGTTCCACTGACGACCACCAGATCCGGATACCTGCCTTGGGAGCTCGTCGGCGGATAGACATAGTCTTCCCACTCCTGGGTCTCATATCCAGCTTCGTCGAGCGCCCGGCAAACCTCTCCTCGCCACCAACCGCGACGGTCGATCAACCAGACCTTGGGAGTTTCGTCCAGCAAAGCTCTCTGAACCATGGACCTCGTACTCCGTTCAGCTGCTGCCTCCGACGGCTGGCAGCCGGATCAAGAAGGTTGTGCCCTCGATTCCTGTCTTCTCTACCTCGATCGTGCCTACGTCGGCCCAGACATTGCGACTGGCGCTCGCGAGCCCCAGACCACTGCCTTCGATTCGGGATGTTTCTCCGAGGCCGAACGGATTCTTCTCGATCTCCGGTGGTATGCCCGGCCCTGTATCCGTGACTCGCAGCTCGACACTTTCGTTCTTCCTGGCCACGCTCAAGGTCAAGACCCCACCCGCCGCCATGGCCTCCACTGCATTGGTCATCAGGTTGCCCAGTGCATCCACGAGCCCTCGATAGACTACTCGAACTCTGGCTCGATAGTCATCGGTATTCCACTGGATTTCGATTCCGTGGGGTACTCTCACGTTCTGGAGAGCGTCTTCCAGGAGTTGCTGCCCGGCGATGGTGGTGCGCTCCAAGCCCTGATTCGCCTTGAGCCCTTGAGCGATCCCCTTCCCCTGGGCCAGGACTCGGCTCACATCTCGCTGGATCTTGTTGAGGAGCTCTTCGAGAGCGCCGGGATTCTGCGTTCCCTTTCTCTCCCGGCGCCAGTATCGTTCGATCTTGTTGGGGACCCAGCCGAGATTGTTCTTCAACCGGTGGGTGACTTCGAGAGATTGGCGCCCCGCGAGATTCATCATCCAATCTTCCTGGGCCAGCCGCTCCGTCGTTCGCCGACTCTCCAGCTCTTCGAGACGATGCAGGGTCAAGCCGAGCTGCCTCGCCAGACCACGCAAGAGAGCCAGGTCGATTTCGGCGAAACGGCCAGGGCACGGATCACTCAGAGCAAGATTGCCGTAGTAGCGACCCTCCCCGAAGATCACCGGAACGATCGCGAACGAACGGTCTTTTTCGTCCGACCTCCAGGCGGCCGGATATTTACCGTCGGGCAGGAGATCGGCGTCGGCCACCAGCGCCGGCTCCTTCTCCCTCGCCACCCATCCATTCAGTCCCTCGGAGACGGGGATGGCCGGGAAGGGCTCGGGATCGATGCCTCTGGAAGTTGCCCTGGCGACCAGCTCGTTCCTTTTTTCGTCGAGTCGGCGAATCACGACTTTGGAGCAGTTACAGTGCCGGCTCGCGATCTCGATCACCACGTCGTAGGCGCCTTGCACCTCGTCCGAGTCGGCGACTCCCGCGAGACTACGGCCCGCGTCGAAGAGGCTCTGGAAGCGGTCCTTCTCCTTTTGTAGAGCGGCGAAGGACTTGGCGTTCTGAATCGCCACTACCGCTTCGGAGGCCAGCAGCTCGAAGATCTCGACGGCTTCTTTGTCGAATGCATAGAGCTGGCGGCTCTCGGCGTTGAGCACCCCCACCAGCTCACCGTCGACGCTGGTCTCCATGGGGACGATGAGCTCGCTGCGGATGTCGTCGGCCCCTCGATAGAGCGGATTCTTGCGGACGTCGTCGTTCGAAACATATGCCTGCCGATGTTCCGCCACCCAGTCCATCAACCCCCGCTCCAGGTGTTGTACCGGCTCCTGCTCCAGATCGAGCCAGCGAGAGGAAATCTCGCCTCCGACTCTCTCGACCTGGTAGACCCGGGTTCTTTCACCGTTCTCGTAGAGGTCGAGGTCGACGAAGTCCGCATCCGTGAGCTCTGCGGCATTTTCTGCCACGGCCCGGATCAGCTCTTCCCGGCCATCGAGCGAGAGGACCTGCTGGCTGAGGCGATGAACCGCCTTCAGACGCCGACTCCTGTCCTCCGCCCGTTGTAGCCGCTCCTGGTTCTGGATCGCCAGCAGCGTGACATCGGCAAGGGTCTCCATCAGGCGTTCGTCGGCGGCGCTGAAAAAGCCGACGAAAGGACTTTCGATGTTCAATACTCCACGCACCGAGTCACCTTCCAGGATCGGCATCGCCAGGGCGGAACGAGTCCCAGAAATGATGGAGAGAAATTCCTCGGAGTAAGGAGAGCGCCGGACGTCGGGGGCCAAGACGGAACCTTTATCTCGAGCCGCTTTCCAGATGAGGCCCCTACGTGGCAGATAGCGCGGAATCCGTAGGTCGCCAGCCCCTTTTTCGGCGACGACCTTGAGCTTGCTTCGTCGGTCGTCGACCAGGGTCAGGACGCCCGCCTTAGCGGTGGTGACCTCCAGTGCCCGTTCGACGATCAGCTGATACAGCGCTTCCGGCCTGTCCTCTCGTGCCAGCTGATAGCTCAGGCCGATCAGTGCCGATCTTTCTTTGGCCAGGCGTTTGACCTTCTCGTGGTCCTGCGCACGACGCACTGCCAGCACCGCCTGCCCGGCGAGGATCTCGAGGAAACGCTGATCGTTTCGATCGAATGAATTGGGGCTTCGGCTCTCGAAATTCAACACTCCGATGACCGCCTTGCCGATCCACATCGGTACGTCGAGCTCGCTGACGGTATCCGCACCTACGGAAACGAACTGCTTGGCCCACTCATCGGTCCGGACATCTTCGGCCAGGATCGACTTCTTCCGCTTGAAGGCCTGTACTGTGAGACCCTTGCCACCATAGATCGGCAGCTGCTGCTTCTTGCTCACCTCGGCATGGTGACCAATGGCGGCCGAAGTCTCCAGGCAACGGGTCTTGACGTTGAAGAGCAGGACCGAAGCCTCGTCGGCCTGCAACAGCTGATTCACCAGCTCGAGGATCTTCAAGAGGACCGGCTCGAGATCCGCGGTCTCGATCAACATCTTGTCGACCTCGCGGAGAATCTCCTGCTCTCGCAAGGGTCGCATGGCCCGGCTACCGAAAGCCCGTGCGTTGCGAATCGCAATGGCCGCATAGCGTGCCAACCCTTCGAGCATCTGCCGCTGTCGAACGGGGAATTCTTCTCGACGCCGGAAGTTCACGAACAGGAGCCCGACACATTCCCCCGCCACCTCGAGCGGCAGGAGCGCAAGAGAAACGATACCTTCCCGCCTCTCGAAGTCTCCGACCCTCCGCCCCGTCTTTCCTCCCAGCAACCGGAACAAATCGCCGCTGTCCTGCGCGTAGATCTCCTTCCCATGACGAATTCCGAGCCAGGCGATATCCGTTTTTCGGAGCTTGGTCTGCTTCGAGAGATCGGTCTGCTCGCAGGTGCCACTATGGGTGGGCGGAAGGTCGAATTTGGGTACCGATTGGAAAAAAGAATAAAGGATGACCAGATCGGCTCCGGCCGTCTCTTGGATTCGATCGGCGACCTCTTGCAAAATATTCTCGGATTCGAGCTGTTGCGTCAGAACCTCGCCTGCCTTCTGTAGACGATCGAGATCCCGGAACAGGCGCTGGTTGCTGCAGGCCAGAGCCACCTGGCTGGCGAGGAGCTCGAAGAGGTGGCGATCCTCGTCGTCGAAAACACCGTGCTCGGGATGTTGCAGAATCAGGAGGCCCAGAGCTTCGTCTTCGGCTTCCAGCAACGCCGCGAGCATCGACCCCGGGCCGGGGAGCCTCAATGCCTCGGTCGAGCCTTCGTCGCCCAGAACCTTCGGAGGATCGGCCAGATTCACGATCTTCGTCGGCGAGTCCGGGTCGAGAAGCTCCCGCAACACTCCGGTCGCTGTAATCTTTTTCTCGGCGATCCGCTCGTCACCCAGCCATCCATACAATTCGAGCTGCGGACCGTTTCGCTGCTGGAGCGCCAGGAGAAAACAATGCTGAACCTCGATCACTCCGGTCATCCGCCGCCCGAGCGTCTCGATGAGCTCCAAAGGCCCGGACACCTTCTGATTGATCTCTTTGCCGGCCTTGGAAATGCTGCGATACCGGCGCAGAAACCACACCGACTGCAGGGCGACAGAGGCCTGGAGACCGAACTGCTCCAATAAATCTTTCTTACTCTTTCGCCACCGGTGTGCTCGGCGAAAGTCGATGTACACGACCGCCAGGGGCTTGCGACTGCCGGGAATTGCGAGGGGAATGGCTACGACTGACCGAATTTTCTGTTCATCGGTGAACGCATTGCTCATTCCACGGTGACGCTTCATGGAGCCGATGAATACCGGACCCTCGTTTTCGATGACTCCCTTCGTGATCCCGTCTTTCCGGGGCATCTTCGGCCGGATTTCGGTGCCGGGCAGGGGGGTGCCCTTCCAGACCGGAGAGATCGGTGGCGGCAGGAACTCGCGGCTCACCGGATTGACGGCATACACCACACAGAGGTCGGCTTCGAAGAGCTCCAGGGCCGCCTGCGCGATGGCCCCCAGGATCGCGCGCAGGTCACCCGGCTCCCGGGAACCCAGGGCGAGGATCTCCAACATTCGCTCCAGCTGTGCCTTGCCGGAACGCGACTTCTTCGGCCGATTCGTAGCGTCGATCTGGTCGGAAGTCGACATATCTGACCCCTGGATTCAATCGATGAGCTCTCTCGAGACCGCTCGAGCTCATCCCACAAAACGAGAAGAATATACTTGGCTCACGATACCACGTTTCGTTTGCAAAACCTTCTTCGCGGAGCCCACCATGTCGCCACTGTTCAAGAAGCTCAACCTCGCGAGCCACACCGAAATCCTCGTGCTGCACGCTCCCGAGAGCTTCGAGACGGAGCTGGAGCCGCTCGTGGACGTGACCGTGCACCGCGAGGCCGACGCCCTCGACGAGATCTCCTTCTCTCTCGCCTTCGTGACCCGGAAGGCGGAGATCGACGAGATCGTCTCGGTGGTCGCACCCAGAGCGCCGGGGGATCCGGTGGTGTGGTTCGCGTATCCGAAGGGTTCTTCGAAGCGTTACTCCTGCGACTTCCACCGCGACACCGGCTGGGAGGCGCTCGGCGCCCACGGGTTCGAGGGAGTGCGGCAGGTGGCGATCGACGAGGACTGGTCGGCGCTCCGGTTTCGCCGGGTGGAGCACATCCGGTCGATGCAGCGCGACCCGAAACGGGCGATGACGGCCGCGGGACGGCGAAAGACCGCGAAGGGATGAAGCCCGGGCCCGCCGGGGGAGACACGAGATAAGATCACGCCACTTCAACCGAACGAGGAGATCTCTATGCGTGGTCTGATGATGGAAACGCCCCTGCTCATCCCCTCGCTGCTCGAGTACGCGGCCAGGTTTCACCAGCAGACCGAGATCGTCTCGCGGACGGTCGAAGGGCCGATCCACCGCTACACCTATGCCGAGGCGGAGCGCCGCTCCCGGCGCCTGGCCAAGGCCCTCACCCGGCTCGGCGTCTCCCGGGGCGACCGGATCGCCACCATGGCGTGGAACGGCTTCCGCCACTTCGAGCTCTACTACGGCATCTCGGGTCTCGGGGCCATCTGCCACACCCTGAATCCCCGCCTCTTCCACGATCAGCTCGTCTACATCGTCGCCCATGCCGAGGACTCCTGGTTCTTCCTCGACCTCACCTTCGTGCCGCTGCTCGAGGCGCTGCACGCGCAGATGCCCTCGGTGAAGGGCTTCGTGGTGATGACCGACGAAGAGCACATGCCGGAGACCTCGCTGCCCAACGTGTTCTGCTACGAGACCTTGATGGCCGAGAGCGACGACGACTTTGCCTGGCCGGCCCTGGACGAGAGCACCGCCTCGAGCCTGTGCTATACCTCCGGCACCACCGGGCACCCGAAAGGGGCGCTCTACTCCCACCGCTCCACGGTTCTGCACTCCTTCGGGGTGTGTATGACCGACACCCTCGGCCTCTCCTGCCGCAACTCGGTGCTGCCGGTGGTGCCCATGTTCCACGCCAACGCCTGGGGCCTGCCCTACGCCTGCCCCATGGCGGGCTGCAAGATGGTGTTCCCCGGCCCGCTGCTCGACGGCGCCAGCCTGCACGAGCTGATCACCGCCGAGGGGGTCGACGTCACGGCGGGGGTGCCCACGATCTGGCTGATGCTGCTCAACCACCTGCGGGAGACCGGCCAGAGGATCGACAGTGTCGACAAGGTGATCATCGGTGGCTCGGCGGCCCCGCGATCGATGATCGAGGCGTTCCAGAACGAGCTCGGCGCCCACGTGCTGCACGCCTGGGGCATGACGGAGACCAGCCCTCTCGGCACCGTGGGAACCCTCAAGCGCCACCACGACGACCTCGACGACGACGCCAAGATCGACATCCAGCTCAAGCAGGGGCACGGCATCTACGGAGTCGACCTGCGGGTGGTCGACGAAGACGGGCAGCCGCAGCCCATGGACGGCAAATCCTTCGGCGAGCTCCAGGTCAAGGGCCCCTGGGTGGTGAGCGAGTACTACAAGGGAGCCGGCGGCAAGATTCTCGACGACGAGGGCTGGTTCTCCACCGGCGACGTGGCCACCCTCGACCCGGACGGCTACATGCAGATCACCGACCGCGCCAAGGACGTGATCAAGTCGGGTGGTGAGTGGATTTCTTCGATCGATCTCGAAAACGAGGTCATGAGCTGCCCGGGCGTGGTGGAGGCGGCGGTGATCGGGGTTCCCCACCCGAAGTGGGACGAACGTCCGCTCCTGGTGGTGGTCGCCGGTCCCGACAGCGAGCTGACCGCGGACCGGATTCGCGCCCACCTAAAAGAACGAATCGCCTCCTGGTGGATGCCGGACGACGTGGTCTTCGTCGACGAGCTCCCCCACACGGCAACGGGCAAGGTCTCGAAGCTGACCCTGCGCGAACGCTTCGAGGATCATCGGCTACCCGATGCCTGAAGAGAGAGACGAGGCGGGGTTCGAGCCGGTTCGCACGATCGTCCTGCGGGAGATCCGGCTACCGCTGCGGGAGCCGTTCAAGATCTCCTCGGGCCTGGTGCACGAGCGGCGGATCGGCCTCCTCGAGCTGCGCGACGGCAACGGCTTCGAAGCCTGGTCCGAATGTGTGGCCATGGCGAAGCCCAACTACATGCCGGAAACCCTCGACACCGCCTGGCTGGCGATTCGGGAATGGGTGGCCCCGCGGATCCTCGGCCGGAGCTTCGCGAGCCTCGACGCGATCCATCCCCACCTCGAGACCAACTTCCGCGGCCATGCGATGGCCAAGGCGGCGGTCGAGATGGGTTGTTGGGCCCTGGAGGCCACGCGGCGCGGCCGGAGCCTGTCGCAGCTCCTGGGAGGGACGAGGAGCGAGATCCGCACCGGCATCTCCCTCGGGATCCAGGAAAACCCGGCCCAGCTGGTGGAGAAGGTCCGCAGGGCCCACGAAGAGGGGTACGCCAAGGTGAAGGTCAAGATCGAGCCCGGAGCCGACCTCGAGTACCTGGGGGCGATCCGCGAGGAGCTGGGCCCCGATCCGGAGATCATGGCCGATGCCAACAGCGCCTACACCCTGGCGGACCTGGAGACGCTGCGCGCCTTCGACCGCTTCGGCCTGATGATGATCGAGCAGCCCCTGGCCTGGGACGATCTGGTGCGCCACGCGGAGCTGCAGAAGCACCTCGCCACGCCCCTCTGCCTCGACGAATCGATCACCGACGTAAACCGCGCCGAAGACATGATCGCCCTCGGCAGTGGACGGATCATCAACATCAAGCCCGGCCGGGTGGGTGGCCTGGGGAGCTCCCGCGCGATCCACGACCTCTGCCGGGCCCAGGGTATCGACGTCTGGTGTGGCGGCATGCTGGAGAGCGGAATCGGCCGAGCCTACAACGTGGCCCTGGCGTCGCTGCCCGGATTCACCCTGCCCGGCGATGTCAGCCCGTCGGCCCGCTACTGGCAACAGGACATCGTCACGCCCGAGTGGACGATGAGCCCTGCAGGAAAGGTATCCGTACCTCGCGACCGGCCCGGGCTCGGAGTAGACGTGGATCACGACCGCATCGAGCGCCTGACCGTCCGGACCGAGGAGCTCTCCGCCTGATCCAGAATTCTGATTCACGGATCTCTCGAGCCGGCCGGCCCGTCGGGTCCGGCGAGGAGCGTGCCTCGACCGGATTGTGGGTCCGTCCGTGGCAACGCCACGGCGTCCCGGCCCACCCCCCGGGTTCTGGCACAAAAACATTTCTCATCATTTTCCGGTAGCTCTTTCAAAAATTTCGACCGATTTCCCCCGCAACCTTCAACAACTTGAAGATTCGGCTTTCCCTTGGATTTCCAGGGCAATCTAATTCCGACACAAGAAAAAAAATCTTTTCTTCGTTGATCCTCCGGTTTGTCCCGTTGATCCCGGATCCATCCGTTTTCATCCTCTAGGGCCAGCTCCGTCCTCTTCACCAGCTTCCACATGGCACGGCGGTTGCTCTTAGGGTCCACAGCTGCAGGCACCCAGCCGATAGCCCACAACGATAAGCCAGCAGTCATCGGAGAGCCCGAGGAGTCGAGGCGTGGGTCGTTGCATGCCCGGCATCAAACCAACCGTGAGAGGACCTACCCATGAAGAGAGCCATTTCGTACGGGATCCTTGCCCTGCTGCTCTGCACCACCCCGGTGTTCGGCCAGGCGACCAAGGGCTCGATCACCGTCACCGTGACCGACGACTCGGGAGCCCCGATTCCCGGAGCCCTCATCGAAGTCAAGTCCGACCAGACCCTCAGCCAACGCAACACCACGACGGACGCCAGCGGCACGGCCAATCTCCCGGCCCTCGACCCGGCGGCCAATTACATCGTCACCACCACCATGGACAGCTTCAACGGCGCGCGCAACGAAAACGTGCTCGTCAAGGCCGGCCAGAACACTCCGATCCGGGTGTCTCTGACCCTCGCCACGGTCTCCGAGGAGGTGATCGTGATCGCCGAATCGCCGGTGGTCGACGTGACCAGCGCCCAGACGGGCCAGGAGCTCACCCTCGACCTCGTGGAGTCGCTGCCCACGGCTCGGTCCTACCAGGACTTCCTGCAGCTGGTGCCCGGCGTGCAGGCCTCGGTGGTCGATGCCGACGGCAACAACAACCCTGCCTCGCGCTCGGGTCTGAACTACAGCGACATCGCCGGTGAGGTGGGTGCGTCGACCGACAACTTCTACTACTTCGAAGGCATCAATGTCACCGACGGGGTCAACGGAACCGCCGGCGCCAACATCAACACCGAGATCATCCAGGAGCAGAGCGTCGCCACCGGCGGCCTGGCGGCCGAGTTCGTGGGCGCCACCGGCCTGGTGAGCAACGTGCTCACCAAGAGCGGCGGCAACTCGTTTTCCGGCTCGGTGAACTACTACTTCCAGAACGATGGCCTGGTGGAGGACAACAAGAACCGCGACGACGCCAGCTTCTCGACCTTCGACACCGCCTTCACCCTCGGCGGCCCGATCGTCCAGAACAAGGCCTGGTTCTTCGCCAGCTACCGGCGGGTGAACCGCGAGGAAGACGTGGTCGACCTCAACGACAATCTGCTGCGTACCGTCGAGCGCAACGACGACCAGATCTTCGGCAAGCTCACCTGGTCCCCGAGCCAGAGCGGCCTGCTCACCGGGATCTACCTGAGCGACCCGTGGGATCGCGACGGCTCGTTCAACAACCAGACCTCGAACAATCGCGACATCTCCGCCGAACGTGGAGGCTCCCGGGTCACCGGCACCTACTCCCACGTCTTCGACTCCCTGGTGCTCGAGGTCGGCTATGCCGACCACGAGGCCGACCAGGACACGATCCCGAGCAACCTCGCAACCCGCAACGACATCAACTTCCGCGGCGCCGACAACCCGAACGACATCGCCATCACCCAGGTCGGTGGCAGCGGCACCCAGATCCTGGAGACCCGCGGCACCGAGACCCTGCGGGGGTCTGCCGAGTACCTGCTCGACTCCACGTGGGGCAGTCACACCCTCAAGGGTGGTGTGGAGATCTCCGAGAACAGTGACTTCCGCGACACCAGCACCACCGGTGACGGCGGAATCTACAACTCCCTGTCGAACATCTACGTCGGCCAGGGAATCACCGCCGGTGAGGTCGCCGACGACTTCATCCGCCTGAACTTCAATCCCAACAACTCCAGCGACTTCGCCGGCGTGATCGACACCATCAACGCGCAGCCGAATCGCGCCGAGTTCTACGCCCTGCTCGACGGCAACGGCGACGGCACCATTGCCCCCGAGGAAATGGCCGCCAACCTGGTGTACAACAGCACCGAGGGCAACCCCGACGGAATGATCAACTACTACCGGATCTTCCAGACCCAGGCCGGCGACCAGCTGACCAAGTCCGAGGGCTCGACCTTCTACCTCCAGGACACCTGGCAGTTCAAGAAGTGGAGCGCCAATGTCGGTGTGCGGGCCGAGGAGTGGGACCACATCAACACCGTAGGTGAGACGATCTACACCTTCGACCGCGAGTATGCGCCGCGATTCAGCCTGGTCTACGACCTCAAGGGTGACGGTCGCCAGCGGCTCTCCGCCTACTACGGCCGGTACTACGACCCGATCCGCAACAACATGACCAACTTCGCCGGCAGCATCACGGGCCGGGTGCGCGAAGAGCAGGTCTTCATCAACAACCAGTGGCTCGAATACCGGACCCGGGGCCCCGGTGACGCGGCCTTCGCCTCGACCACCGAAACCCCCTACACCGACGAATACCAGCTCGGTTACAAGATCGACCTCGGCAGCAACATGAGCTTCGAGGCCAATGTGATCCGGCGGGAGACCGACGATGTGCTCGAAGACTACGATCTCCGGCTCTACGCCGATCCCGAGGTCTACGGTCTGCCCATCGATCACCCCGATTCGCTGTTCCTGGGTCTCGACTACTTCGGCCTCGACGACTTCGCCGGCCAGAACTTCATCATCGGCACTCTGGCCGGTGGCAGTCGCGAATGGGACGGTCTGGAGCTGGTCTTCCGCAAACGCATGAGCAACAACTGGCAGATGTTGGCGTCCTACAACTACGCCGACGCGGAAGGCAACACCAACTCCGATTCCAACGCCGACTTCCAGGGAGATGCCCTGGAGCTCGATCCCCGAGCGATCAACCAGCAGGGAACCCAGCCCGGCACGGTGGAGCACCTGGCCAAGATCGCCGGCACCTACCAGTGGGACAACGGCCTCTCGGTGGGCGGCTCCTACCGCTGGAACTCGGGCGCCATCGTCAGCCGTACGTTCCTCTCCTCGGGCCGGAATCTGCCCGTGACCGATGTTCGCGACCCGGACTTCGACGGCGAGATCCAGTTCGCGGGTGGCTCGGCGGGCGGTGAGGCCGGCGGCAGTGGCGGCTGGCTCTCCCCGAACGCGGTCGGCGTGCTCGAGAACCCCGACTACGGCGTGCTCGACCTCCGGCTCGCCTATCTCTGGCGCCTCGGCGGCCGCTACGAGGTCGACCTCTTCCTCGACGTCTTCAACGCCATCGACGACCAGGCGACGATCCGCATCCAGGATCTGGTCGACGGCGGCAACGGCGCCGATTTCGGAGAGGGCCTGAACTTCGTCGATCCTCGGCGCTACTTCCTCGGAGCCAGGCTCCGGTTCTGATTCCTCCAACGCGCTGTTCGACTCGAGGGTGGCGAGCTCCGTTCGCCACCCTCTCTTTTTTGTCGAGAGCAGAGGTGTCTAGCTCGAAAGACGTCGATTCGAAAGGGCTCACACCCGACGCCCCTTGCCCGAGCACATCAAGAGGTGTATGATCACACACATCAAAGAGCTCGCCCTTCTTCGAACGACCGAGACGAGAGAACCGATGCGAACCAATATCGACCTGGACGAAGAGCTGGTCACGGAAGCCTTTCGCTACGCGGGTGTGAAGACCAAGAAAGATCTGGTGCACCTGGCGCTCCGAGAATTCGTGGCTCGCCACCGACGCGCGGATCTGCGAGAGCTGCCCGGCACCGTGGGAATCCGCGCCGACTACGATCACAAAGAGCTCCGGACCTGAGCGTGGAGTGTCGCCGATGTTCCTGGTAGACACCTCGGTCTGGATCGACTACCTGCGACAGAACACGGGTGAAACCGTGGACTGGCTGCAGGAGATCCTAGAGCTCGGCTACCCCTTCGGCATCACCCCCCAGATCTACCAGGAAGTGTTGCAGGGTGCCGACTCGCCCCAGAGCTTCGAGCGTCTGGCCGCCTACCTCGGTAGCCAGACCCTCTACCTGCCGAGCGATCCGGTGCAGACCGCCACCGAAGCGGCCCGCCTCTTTTTCCTCTGCCGACGGCAAGGGCTCACGATCCGCAGCACGATCGACTGCTTGATCGCCCAGATCGCGATCGAGCACGACCTCCTTCTCCTGCACTCGGATCGAGACTTCGATCATCTGCAGTCGGTGGTTCCCGACCTGCGGATCTATCGCGGCGGCCTGTCGAAACGGCCCAGGGTCGACTGGATCCAGGAGCCGGTGGCTCCCTATGGTGGAAAATAGCCACGGCCCGAAGAAACCGTGTGCGAGCCTGCTGGTGCCGGCTCTGATCTCCTGCCTGCTCTCTCTGCCCGCCTGCGGTGGCACGCCCTCCCAGGAGAAAGAAGAAGTGGCTCGAATGCTCGTCGAGATCGCCAGAGACACCCGCGAGACCGCCGCCATGACCGGTCGGGAGGAGCTCTCCGGTCGCGTTCTCGAGGCGATCGCCCGAGTTCCGCGAGATCGCTTCGTCCCGACCTCGCAGCGCGGTCGCGCCTACTTCAACCGCCCTCTCCCCATCGGCAGCGGCCAGACCATCTCCCAGCCCTTCATCGTCGCCCTGATGTCCGACCTGGCAGACGTGGAGAAAGGCGACCGGGTGCTGGAGATCGGCACCGGATCGGGCTATCAGGCCGCGGTCCTGGCCGAGCTCGGTGCCGAGGTGTTCAGCATCGAGATCATTCCCGAGCTGGCCGCCCGGGCCCGTTCCACTCTCGACGAAACCGGCTACCGCCGTATCCGGACCCGCGTCGGCGACGGCTACCACGGCTGGCTCGAGGAGGCTCCGTTCGACGCCATCTTGGTCACCGCCGCCGCGCCCGAGATCCCCCACCCGCTGATCGAACAGCTGGCCGAAGGCGGGCGGCTCGTGATTCCCGTGGCCTCCGGACCCTACGGAGAGCAGCTCACCCTGGTGACCCGCCACGGCAACGAGCACGAAGAGCGAGAGTTGTTGCCGGTCCGCTTCGTCCCCCTCACCGGCAACCGCTGAGCCCACTGCCTCACCCTCCCCGGCTCTGGCCGACCGAGCCCATTCGGGCCCGCCACAATCCCCTGTTCGAGCCGCCCGAGTGGGGACCCTCGACCTTCGGCATCATCCGCTACGGCTCGGCCTGTGTTTCGGCGGCTGATGCCGACGGCGACGGCTGGGACGACCTCTTCTCCGGCGGCGGCGAGAGCCCGCGCCTGTACCGCAACCTCCGGAATTCCGGGTTGACCCGCGGTTCTGACCAGCATCGTTCCTCGATGCGGTAAGGACCCACGCTCTCCGGCATCCCTTCGCGGCCCATTCGACGCCCCCCTCTAACTCTACTCTGTCAGATTTCCTGGCGGGGTCGAGTCGGCGTTCCTTCCGCCAGGCCTCGAAGGGTCGCGCCGGC
>CAZMEL010000093.1:0-25014 GCA_964565225.1 uncultured Thermoanaerobaculia bacterium
CCCCTGGATCCTCAAGATCGTCTGGGGCCCTGCGGTCGATCGTTTCGGCGGCGGCCCCTTCGGACGGCGCCGGTCGTGGATCCTGCCCCTGCAGCTCGGCCTGGGCCTGGCCTGTCTGGTGGCCTCGCGGGTGCCGCCGGAGTCGGGGCTCTTCTGGCTGGTGCTGACGGTGCTGCTGATGAACCTCTTCGCCGCCACCATGGACGTGGCGGTCGACGGCCTGGCCATCGATCTCCTTCCACCCTCCCAGCTCGGCTACGGCAACATCGCCCAGGTGGTGGGCTACAAGCTCGGGATCCTCACCGGCGGTGGGCTGCTGGTCTGGGCCAGCGGCCGCATCGGCTGGCAGGGGATCTTCGGCGGCATGGCCGCCCTGGTCTTCGCCGGATTCCTGGTCACCGCCATGTTTCGTGAGCCCTCCTCTCACGACTCGGTCTTCGGCCCGCCCGCCGAAGCACCTCCCGAAGACTGGCGCGACGTGTTTCGCAGCCTCTGGGCGGCCCTGCGTCTCCCCGGCTCGGGCTGGTTGCTCTTCTTCATCGGCACCTACAAGACCGGCGAGACCATGGCCGAGGTCATGTTCCGCCCCTTCCTCTACGACGCCGGCTACACCCGCGAGCAGATCGGTCTCTACATCGGCACCTACGGCGTGGTGTGCTCTCTGATCGGCTCCTTCGCCGGTGGCTGGCTGGCGAGCCGCTGGTCGATCTTCAAGGCTCTGAGCCTGGCGGCGGTGCTGCGTGCCCTTGCGGTGGCGGGGGAGTGGTGGCTCTCTCTGGTGGAGCCCACCCAGGCCCGGGTCGTTCTGGTGGTCGCCATGGAACAAGCCTTCGGTGGCGCGCTGACCACCGCCCTCTTCGCCTTCATGATGTCCCGCGTCGACCGCCGCATCGGCGCCACTCACTACACCCTCCTGGCCACCGTCGAGGTCTTCGGCAAAATGATCTCCTCCTCCGCCTCCGGCTTCGTCGCCCAGGGCACCAGCTACTCCACCCTCTTCGGATTGGCCACGGGTCTCGCCTTTGCCTTCCTGTTGCTCCTGGTTCCGATCTCGCGGCTGGGGCCGCCGCGAGGAGCAGGATTCTCGAACGGGCACCTCGAGGCTCGAACGAGGCTCAGGTCGAAAACGTGAGATTTCTCAGGCTGAACAGAGTGAGAAGAAACAATGCCTGTGAATAGATCCAGGAACCGAAGAACAGGGCGACGATCATCCATGCCGTGAAGGCGAGGCTGGCCAGCCGATTCTCGATCTCGTGGAAGGATCGGAGGCTGAAATAGAAGGTCGCGGGGATACTGAACAACCAGGCGAAGATGCCGATGGCCAGGGCGAGCATCGAGATCGCGTGCTCGGCCATCTGGAGGAGCAAGCGTGCATACAGCCCGAAGACCAGCATGGAGATCAGGAAAAACGAGGTCAGGTGAGTCGCGAGGACCAGATGCTCGACCAGATAGCGACGGCGACCGCGGAAGGCGAGGAAGCTTGCGAGGCCGAGGATCGGAATCGCCAAGAGGACGAGAGCGCCCTGGTAGCTGCTCATCCTCTCGTCGAAAATCGTCGTGTAGATGAAATCCTCTGCTCCCGAGCGTTCGATCTGGCGTTCCAGGAGCCGTGCCAGATACGGATGGTCCTCTGTCATCTCGGCGTGATTCAATCGCCAGATCTTCACCGAGCTCTCGCCGGAGTGAGCGCTGATCCAGGGAATCAGCAGAAAGAAGAGGACGTTGACCGTGAGGTAGATCCGGATCGGATGAATCGGGTATCGCCTGGCTCGCACAGTGCCTTCGGGCTCACACTGCGCGGCCGCCAGGGCTCCGGGGGAGAACACCAGGGCACGGAAACAACGCCAGGTCGGGCCGTCGAGATGCACCAGCTCTTGCCACCAACGGGATACGTAGCTCCCCAGGCGGAGGTGTCGGCTCTCAGTCGTCTGCAGCTGGTTTTCGGGCAAGTCAGGAAGACTCTACCAGAAGACGAGGGTTCCAGCAGCCGACCCGTCGGAGCCACCGGTTGCGGAGCCGAGCTCTGCCGCTCGTAGCGTGGGTCGAGAACGAGCGGGAAAAAAGATGGCGTCGCTCTGGAGCGACGCCGTGAAGGAGGGTGCTGACGACGGGGCGAGAGCCCCGCCGTGCCGCCGGGAGAGTCTGGTCAGGTCTCCCAGCCGGCGACATTTTTGGAGTTGCCCTGCTGGATGAGGCTCTCGAACCGTTTCAGCAAGGGGGATGTCTCGTTGGGATCGATGTGGACATCGACCACGAAGGGGCCCTTGGCGCGCAGGGCATCTTCGAGGGCGGCGTCGAGCATGTCCTCGGACACCACGCGGGCTCCGTCGGCGCCCATGGAGCGGGCCAGGACCACGAAGTCGACCCGGGGGATCTCGACCTCCTGATCGGTCAGACCCAGGGCGTTGTGACCGTCGCGACACATGCCGTAGCCGGAGTCGTTGAGCACGATCCACACCGCGGGCGCCTCGTACTGGGCGGCGGTGCTGATCTCGGAATTCATCAACATCGAGCCGTCTCCGACCACCGCCACGGCTTTGGCTCCGGTGGCGAGGGCCGCGCCCACCACGCCGCTGGTCATGTGGCCCATGGAGCCGAAGAGGGTGCTGACCCGGTAACGCCCGGGAGCGTCGAAGCGCAGGTGATGGTTGCACCAGGCGAAGGAGTTGCCACACTCGCTCATCACCAGGGCGTCGGACTCCTGCACCACCAGCCGCTGCACGGCTTCCATCAAGACCTGGGGGCGCACCGGCGAGTGGCCGGTGAGGCGGATGGGGAGGGGCGGCTCGTCGCGCTGGGGCCTCGGGGGCTGGCCGGGTGTGGGCTTGTGCGGAAAGTGCTCGAGGAGCTCGTTCAGGAAATCGCCGATCTCTGCCTGGATGCCGATCGTCTTGCAGTCGGGGAAGGCGGTGCCGGGCACCGTGGGGTCGATGTCGACGTGGATGAAGCCTTCGGTGGGCTCGAAGTCGCGGTCCCAGAACGAGGTCGCCTCGCCGAGCCGGGAGCCGAGCACGAGGGTCCAGTTCGGTTTCTGTTGCACCATGAACTCGGTGACGGCCTCGTGGCCGCCGAGGCCGGTGACGCCGACGAAGCTCGGGTGATCTTCACTCACGATGCCCTTGGCGCGGGGCGAGCAGAAGACCCGGGCTCCGGAGCGCTCCACCAGCTCCCGCACCAGGGGGGCGGCGGAGGTGGCGCCGAACCCGACCCAGATGGCGAAACGGCTGGGTTTGAGCAGACGGGCCACACGCCCGATGTCGCGCTCCGCCACCGTCGGAGCCGACTGGCGGGTTTCGGGCAGGGGACGGTGGGCGTCGATCCGGCCCGCCTGCAGCGACATCGGCAGGCAGATGTGGGCGATGAATCCTCCGGGCCTGGCGAGGCCGAGGCTCAGGCGTTTGATGATCTCGGGAAACTCCGAGGCGTGCTCCATGCGCAGGGCGAAGTCGAAGAGGGGGCCACTGGAGTAGAGGGCGTCCTGGGGCAGGGTGTAGGAGCTGGTCTCCTGGGTCGCCCAGCGGCCACGCTGGGCCGCGCTGGTCGAGCCGGAGAGCAAGATGACCTTGGCGCCGTCCCACTTGGCGGCGGTCAGACCGGTGAGCACGTTGAGGGTGCCCGGACCGGTGGTGGTGAAGACGACCGAGGGTCTGCCCGACGCAAAGTAGGCCTCGGCAGCGCCGAAGGCGGCGCCGCTCTCGTGGCGGAAGTGGTGCAGAGAGATGGAGCTCTCCTGGAGGGCGTCGAAGAGCAGGGCGATGGCGCCGCCACTGACTCCGAAGGCTTGCTCCACGCCGAGATCGGCCAGGGCGTTCACCAGGCCGGCCACCAGGGTGGGCTCTTTGACGCTCGGCCTGGCCTCGGTCCGGGTCTCGGGCATCGGAGCCAGGCGTTGGGCGGCGTTCTTTTTCTCGGCTAGGCTGCGCATAAAGAGTCTCGACGCGATCCGAGGTCCCTTGGCCTTGCTGGGAAGGCTACCGGCCGGATCCATGGTCGGATTGTGTCTGGAGTAGAACAACTGAAGATTACGAATTCGATTACGGTTCCGTGGCCTCGACGGCGATCGGCAGCGCGACGTGGAAGGTCGTTCCCTTGTCGAGCTCCGTTTCGAGCGAGACGCGGCCCGACATTCCCTCCACCAGGCCCTTGACGATGCTCAGGCCGAGTCCCGAGCCGCCGGACCGGCGGGTGGAAGAGGAATCGAATTGGGTGAAGCGGTCGAAGAGTCGGCCGCGGAACTCCTCGGGAATTCCTGGACCCTGGTCGGCGACGGTCAGGACGATCTGTTCGTTTCGCAGGTAGGCGCCGACCCGGACCGTGGCCTGATCGGGAGAAAACTTGATGGCGTTCGAGAGCAGGTTGTTGAGCACCTGCATCAGGCGATCCCGGTCGCCCAGGATCTCGAGATCCGGCGGCTCGAAAGGCTCGACTCGGAGGCGGATCGAGCAGCTCTCGGCGAAGGCCCGAATGTCTTCGACCGCTTCCTCCAGGATCTCGTCCACGGGAACCGCCTCGAGCTGAAAGGTCATTTTCCGAGCCGAGAGCTTCTGCAGATCCAGCAGATTGTTGATCAGCTGCAGCAGCCGCTTGCTGTTGCGTAGGGCGATGGACACCAGGTCCGCTGCGCGCTCCGGCTTGGCGGCCAGCTTGCCACTCTCGAGCAGGCCGAGGGAGGCGATGATCGAGGTGAGCGGAGTCCGCAGCTCGTGGCTCACGGTGGAGATGAAGTCCTGGATCATGCGGTCCACCACCTTGCGTTCGGTGATGTCGCGAAAAATGCCCCGGGTGGCGACCGGCAGGCCGTCTTCGTAGCGGCAGTTGACGCTGCCCTCGACGGTGATCTCGCGGTCGTCCTTGGTGACGAAGATCGCCTCGATCGGCCCCTGGCCGTCGTCGGTGAGGATGCTCTGGAGGATGTCGCGGTCTTCGTCGCCATCGGCGCTCGGCCGCACCACGTCCCAGACCTTGAGATGGTTCATTTCCTCGTCGGAATATCCCATGGTCTCCTGCCAGGCGCGGTTGACGAAGAGAAACCGGCCATCGGGGGCGACGCTCTGGATCAGGTCGTTGGCGCTCTCGAGGAGCTCCCGGTATTTCTCCTCGCTCTCGGCCAGGGCCTTTTCCGCCTCGCTCTTGTAGATCGAGGCACCGAAGGTGCGAGCCGCGGTGGTCAGGGCCTCCAGCTCGGTCGGCGACCATTCGCGTTCTTCGTCTCCTTCTTCCAGGCTGAGGTAGCCGCGCAGCGCCGACTGTACGAAGATCGGTACGACCACGTAGGAGCGGATCCCCCAGGCTCCGAGAATCTCGCGTTCGTCGGGCGGCAGATCCTTGACCTTGCCGTGCAGGGTCTCGCCGGCCTCCAGGCGGTCCTTCCAGCGGGAGAAGAGATCCTCGCGGTCGCGCAGCCCCAGCTCTTCACTGAACGCCTCCTCCGCGGCACCTCCCGAGGTGCCCCAGGCGAGGAGCACGCCCAGGGGATCGAAACGTTTGCCCTCCTTGACCCGCAGGATGTAGATCAGGTCCACGCCGGTGGCCCGGCCCAGGCGCTCCAGCACCTTTTCGACGCTTTTCTCCCACGACAGATCGGAGAGGAATTTTTCCGCCGCCAGGCCCACCGCCTCGAGAATGCGGTCCCTCCGGGCGAGAGCCTCGCGGATGTGCTCCCGCTCCTCGAGATCCTCGCAGATGGTCACCGTCGCCATCGGGCGGTGCTCTTCGTCGTGAATGCGCTCGGAGGTCAGCCGCACGGGAAAGGTACGGCCGTCCTTGGTGGTGTTCAGCCGTTCCCGCCGCCAGGGGTGGCCGGGGCGTCCGACGCTCTCCTGGGGACGGCTGCCGATCCCGGCGGGGGAGAAGACCTGGGCTCGTTGCCCGACCAGCTCGTCGACATCGTAGCCGTGCATCTCCGCGTCGGCGGGATTGACGTAGAGGATCTTGCCTTCCATGTCGGTGATCGTCACCCCCTGGCTCATGGAGTCGACGGTGCGCTCGAGCATCTGCAGGGTCTTCGACTGGCGCTCGCGCTCCGCCTCGAGCTCGGCGATCCGGGCGCGCAGAGAGTCCTCCCGCGCCTGGAAGGCCGCCCGCTCGGTCGCGAGGGACGCCTCCATGTCCTGCTTCTTTCGCCCCCCGAGGGAGCCGAGGAGCCCGCGCAAGCGGCCGCCGGTCTTGTTCTCCACCTTTCGGCTACCTTCCATCACCCGGCCGGGTCAGGTCACGGCTTCCGGTGGAAGCTCGGAGAAGTGGCGGTGCCAGATCTCTCGCACCGTGTCGGCCAGCTTCATCGGGTCGAAGGGTTTGATGATCACGTCGATGGCGCCGGAGCGCCGGTACTCCTCGATCTCGCTCATCTGGGCCCGGGCGGTCATGAAGACCACGGGCGGGCGCGCCATGGCCAGCTCCTCGAGGGCGACGAGGGTTCCCGGTCCGTCGAGGTCGGGCATCATCACGTCGAGCAGGATGAGATGGGGCTGGAACTTCGGCACACGGTCGAGGGCCTCGATTCCCGAGCTGCAGACGGCGACCTCGAATCCTCCGAGATCTTCCAGGGCCATGCTGGCCACCATCTGGATGTCGAGCTCGTCTTCGACCAGGAGAATCTTCTGGAGTGGGGGAATGGTCATGGAGATGAGCTACCTTTCGATACATTCTTTGCTGCCACTACATTCTTTGCTGCCACTACATTTCTTGCTGCCACTACATTCAGCGCTGCCGCCGTTGCTGCTTCACGGAGCTGGATTCTTCACGCTTGGTCTCGGGCCAG
The DNA here is from genome assembly GCA_964565225.1 of uncultured Thermoanaerobaculia bacterium. GTDB lineage: Bacteria > Acidobacteriota > Thermoanaerobaculia > Multivoradales > J023 > CAZMEL01. The sequence goes on from CAZMEL010000093.1 coordinate 6,761, forward strand.
GCTGCGAGCTGCTTCTCGAAAGCCTCCTGCACCTGCTCGAAATGCCGTTCCAGCTTGCGGGCCTCGGCCTCCGCCCCGGAGCCGGCGATGGCCTGAGCCAGAGATCGTGAGCGGCCCCGCACCTCGAGCTCGGAGCAGATCTCGGCCAGGCGGGTGGCGCCGAGGGTGCCGCTCGAGCCCTTGAGGCTGTGGGCGACTCGGCGTAGGGCCTGGTCGTCGGCCCGCTGCACCGCACGGCGGATCGCCGCCACCCGGTGCCCGGCGGTGGTCAGGAAATTGTCGACCAGCTCGCGCACCATGTTCGGGCGCAGGCGATGGAGATCGTGCAGAACCTTGAGGTCGATTCCCTCGACCTCAGGAGTCTCCGGCTCGATCGCGGTTTCGTCGTCGGCTGCCTCGTACCCGGCGCCGACCTCGGCGCCCACGGCCTCGAGGGCGGCTCGCAGCTCTTCCGCCTGCACCGGCTTGGAAATGTATTCGTCCATTCCCGCTTCGAGGCAGCGCTCGCGGTCGCCGCGCATGGCTCCGGCGGTCACGGCGATGATCTTCGGCCGGCGGTGAGGCGGGAGCTCGCGGTGGATTCTGCGGGTCGCCTCCAGGCCGTCGAGCTCCGGCATCTGCACGTCCATGAGCACCACGTCGTAGGACTGGCGATCGAGGGCCTCGAGCACCTCGAGCCCGTTGGCTGCCAGGTCGGAGCGGAAGCCGAGGTTCTCGAGCAGCAGGCGCGCCACCTTCTGATTGATGACGTTGTCGTCGGCCACCAGGATGCGCAAGGGTAGCTGGCGGGAGAGATGGCTGCCGGCCTGGCGAGTGATTTTGGCCGCGGCGCGCTTGGGGTCGCGAGTCTCGGAGCCGGTGCCGGCTCGGACTGCGAGGGAGAAGGAGAAGGTCGAGCCCTTGCCGACCTCACTCTCGACCTCGATGGAACCACCCATCAGCTCCGCCAGATGGCGGCTGATGGCGAGGCCGAGGCCGGTGCCGCCGTAGCGTCGGGTGGTGGAGGCGTCGGCCTGGCTGAAGGATTCGAAGATGTGGTCGATGCGGTCGGGGGAGATTCCGACGCCCGTATCTCGGACCGAGATCTTCAGCCGGCATTCGCCGCCTTCCGCTTCCTCGGCGGCGACCTCGACGAAAACCTCGCCCTCCTCGGTGAATTTCACCGAGTTGCTCAGCAGATTGACCAAGACCTGCCGCACCCGGGTCACGTCGCCCACCACCACCTCGGGGCAGGAGGGTTTTACCTCGTAGTGGAGGAGCAGGCCCTTCTCGATCGCTTTCGTGGCCACCAGGTCGAGGCTTCCGGAAATCATCTTCTGCAGGTGGAAGGGTTGCTGCTCGAGCTCCAGGCGCCCGGACTCGATCTTGGAGAAGTCGAGGATGTCGTTGATCAGGGTGAGCAGGGTCTCGCCACTCGAGCGGATGGTCTCTACGTAGTCGGTCTGCTGGGGATCGAGGTAGGTCTCGAGCAACAGGCCGGTCATGCCGATGAGGCCGTTCATCGGCGTGCGGATCTCGTGGCTCATATTGGCCAGGAACTCGCTCTTGGCCCGGCTGGCCGACTCCGCCGCCTCCTTGGCGGCGCGCAGGCTCAGCTCCACCTTGCGGCGGTCGGTGATGTCGCGGGCGATGCCCAGGATCCGGACGATACGTTCCCCGTCGTAGTGCGGCGTGACGACGAACTCGGTGCTGCGATCCTGGCCGGAGCGGGTGAGGATCCGCAGCTCGAAGGGCTGGGGTGTCTCGCCGATGATCACCAGGTGGATGTTGGCGATGGCTCGGGGCACGTCGTCGGGGTGGCTGAGCGAGGTGAAGGGTTTGCCCAGCCAGGGCTCGATCGCCCAGCCGGTCAGGCGTTCGAACGCCGGATTCAGGAAGAGAAAGGAGCCGTCTTCCACGGCGAGGGTGAAGATCACCTCGGGGGCTGCCTCCACCAGGCTGCGGTAGCGGTCGAGCTCGAGCAGCAGCCGGCTCTCGGAGGAGCGCTCGAGGCTCTGGTAGAGCTCCTCGAACGGCGGGTGGGCCTCGCGCAGGGCGTCCTCGAGCCGACACCGGTCCTCGTCGTTGCGCAGCAGGGTGCGGTCGATGCCGTCGAGGAACAACCGCCAGCTCTCGGGGGAGTTGGGAGGGGAATGGCTCCCGAGCCCGAGCTTCGCCAGTTGGCGTTCCAGCTGAGGGTGGTGGCTCAAAACATCAGGTTCCAGAAGCCGATTGCGGTTTGGGGGGCAGCTCTTGCCATGCTACCGAAGAACCTTACGATCCGGATTACGAAATCGGATCGGCCGACGGAGGAGGTACCAGAGAAACCGACTCTGCACTGGCATTGAGATAGAACCACCAGCCACTCTCGCCCTCGTGCTGGTCGCGATCATCGCCGGCAGCACAGTTTCCGGCCCCCCCGGGGAGGAGCACGCTCAGCGGTTGCCCGCCGATCACCGGCAGCTCGGGGGGCAGCAAGAGCTGGTCGGCATCGCTCTCTCGCAGGAAGCCGCGGATCAGGCCGTTCATCAGCTCGTTCACCGGGTCTCCCACCCAGGTGGCGGCGATCTGAGCATCGCGCAGGGTGACCTCGATCCCCTGCAGATCGAGGGTGAGATCCTGGCTCAGGGTGAAGAAGCAGGGGGCGGTCGGCTCGTCGATGGAAGGGTCGTAACCCGAGGTGGTGCCGGGGACCGTTTCCAGGCACGTACCGATGTCGACACCGGTGGTGACCAGGAGCGTCGAGGGCACTTCGGAATCCTCGGAACAGACGGTGGTCTCGACCGGTGCCGTACAGATCCCTCCGGCGAGCTCGAGGGCGCCGTCTCCCACCGGCTCGAGAGGGCGGAAGAGGAAGAGCAGGCTCTGGTCGAGGAACCCGTCCATGTCGCCGTCGGTGGTCAGCGCGGTCTCGAGGCTGCCGTTGAAGGAGACCTCGGCGACCGGAATCGGATCGTCGGTGAAATCGAGGCACAGCGGGATCCCGATGTCGATCTCCACGAAGACGTGGGGATCGCGCAGGTCGAGATCCATGGTGCGAAAGGGCTCCGGCGGGGGCAGGTATCCCACCGCGATGGTCCAGGCGGAGACATCGCCGCTCTCGAAGCCGTCGCTGAAGATCGGGTCGTCTCCCGCCCGTGCCGCCGACGGCAGAGCCAGGAGGCAGACCATGGCCGCGAGCAAGGTGAGCCGTCGCAGAGAGGGGATCCCGAAACCGTGGAAAGCAGGAGACGCCATGACCAACACCTCGAAGGAGAATGGGAAGACCGATAGACCACGGACGATCCTACCACCGCGAGGCTCTTCAGCCGTCTTCGACCAGGTAGATGTCGCCGGTAGAGCGGGCCAGCTCGTAGACGATCCGGTCCTCGCGCGGCGACCAGGCCGGGTAGCGCACGTAGCGGTTGAGGCCGAGATCGCCGATCAGCTCCACTTCCTCGCCGGTGATCCGCGAGATCCAGGCGAGGGTCCAGGAATCTTCGCGGCGCGCGGCGAAGGCGATCTTGTCGCCCCGGGGCGAGAAGCTGTAGGGCCAGCTCTCTCCGGCACCGTGGGTGAGCTGGCGGCTCGCTCCGCCGCTGCTGGGCACCAGCATGGCCTGGGTGTTCTCCTCGGCCTGGCGGTACTGGTAGGCCAGCCACAGGCCGTCGGGAGACCAGACCGGGAATCCCAGGAAATGGCGGTTGTCGTCGAAGCCGGGCAGGTCTTCGGGATCGACCACGGTCACCACCTCGCCGGTGGCCAGCTCCTGGGTGAAGATCCCGATCCGGCCCGATTCGGTGGAGTGGTAGGCGACGTGGGTTCCCTGGGGTGAGAGGGTGGCCCAGAAGACGTCGTCGGGCAGGCGGGCGAGCTCGGTCGGCGGGCGGTCGCGCGCGGCGAGGTCGACCGACCACAGGCCTCGCTGGTCGCCGTGATTGGAGTGAAAGGCCAGCCGACGGCCGTCGGGAAACCAGGAGGACTGGGAGTCGTTGCCGTCGCGGGTGGTGATCTGTGTTTCTTCGTCCCGGTCGAGGTCGAGCACCCAGAGATCGATGGGCAGACCGAGCTGCCAGCGATCGAAGGCCACGCGGTCGCCCTCGGGAGAGAAGACCGGGCGATTGTTGCGCCCGCCGTGCCGGGTGAGGGGAGTCGGTCGGTCGGCGGGGGTCGAGGTGTCGGGATCGATGGGCAGCGAGAAGAGATCGCTGCTGGTCTTGATCGCAGTGTAGGCCATACGGTCGCCGGAATGGGAAAAGGCGAGCTGGCGGATGCTCGCCAGCCCCAGGTTGCGAATCTGCCGCGGCTCGCCGGTGGCTCGACCGTTGCGCGGCGAGACCGGGACCCGCCACAGCCCGCTGACCTGCCGCGAGCTCGCGGAGAAGTACACGCTGCGTCCGTCGGGGGAGTACACCGGGTCGTAGCCGTTGGCCAGGTCGGTGACCAGGGGTTGGATCTCGCCGTCCTCGACGGTCACCGTCCAGATCTCGGAGCGTCCGTAGAGCGAGGTGGAGAACACCAGGCGTGTACCGTCGGGAGACCAGGACGGCGCCGCGTGGCCACCGTTGGGAGCGCTGGCCCGGGTCACCCGGCGGCGGGTCTTGTCTTCGAGGCGCAGCACCCACAGAGTCGACTGGGAGAGGGCCGGGGCGCTGGTGTCGGCGAGCTGCGGCGAGCTCTCGGACTGGAAGGCGATCCACCGACCGTCCGGCGAGACGGCCGGCCGCGAGCCGAAGCCGGCGAGCTGGCTCGGCTCGGCGATCGGCAGGAAGTCGTCGTCGAGGTCGAGGGCCCAGATCCCGCCCCGGCTCTTCGAGTGGTAGACGAGGGTCTTGCCGCCGGGGGCGAAATCGGGCTCGAAGATCTGGTCACCGTCGAAGGTCAGCTGGACCTCGCCGCTGCCGGTCCCGGCGCCCAGGTCTCGCTTCCAGAGCTCGAAAGAGCCGCTGCGGTCGGAGCTGAAGACCAGCACCTCGCCGCCCGGGGAGAACACCGGGTCGAGCTCGAGACCGGGGGCTGTGGTCACCTGCACCGGAATCTGCGACCAGGTCGAGTCGGGCTCACCGCCGAGCAGCCCCAGGAACCAGAGGAGTGTTGTCGTCACGGCGACCGAGAGGGCGATGGCCCAGGGCCAGCGCCGAGGGGGCGGTGGTTGCGGCGGAGCCGGTTCCGGAACGTCGGCCAGCAGGGTTTCGAGAGGAGGCCGGAGCACGGTGCCCGACGACTGGGGCCCGCTGAAGATCTCTTCTCCCGCGAGCTCGACGAGCAGATCCCAACACGAGGCCGGACGCCGGGCCGGATCTTTCTCCAGGCAGTGCAGGATCGCCTTTTCCCAGCGGGGGCCGAGGTCGGTCCGCAGCTCCCGCGGGGAAGGCGGATCCTCGTGGATCCGCTTGGCGATCAGGGAGACCATGTTGGGTGCGGTGAAGGGCTTGCTGCCGGTGACCATCTCGAACATCACCACGCCGAGGGAGTAGAGGTCGGTGGCCGGCCCGAGGGGATCTCCGTTCAGCTGCTCGGGGGACATGTAGTCGATGGTGCCCACCAGGTGGTTCTCGCCGGTGAGCGGGGTGGCGCCGCCGTCGTGGTCCTCGCCGCGTGAGACGGTGCGGGCGAGGCCGAAATCGGTGATCACCGCCCGCAGACCCTCGGGCGCCTGCGGGGTCGGCACCAGCATCACGTTGTTGCTCTTGAAGTCGCGGTGGATCACATCGGCCGCATGGGCGGCCATCAGACCCTCGGCGAGCTGGCGGACGATGGCGAGGGCGAGGCTTTCGTCGAGCGGTCCGCGGCGCTCCAGGAACTCTTCCATGGTCTCACCGCCGAGCAGCTCCATGGTCACGAAGTCGAGAGTCTTGCCGGAGCCGTCCTGGTGGCGGAAGACATCGAAGATCCGGCAGACGTTGGGGTGGGTGACCTTGCGGGCGAGGAGGATCTCGCGCCGGAAACGCTCGGTGATGCGGTCGTTGTCGAGGTGGCGGCGATTGAGGAATTTGAGCGCTACGTTCTCGCCGAGGATCTGGTCCTCGGCTTCGTAGACCGCACCCATACCGCCTTCGGCGATGAATCGCTCGATCCGGAAGCGTTCGGCTACGAGATCGCCGGGAAGAAAGACTTGCATTCGCGGTAGGGCTCCTCCAGAGCGGAGCGCACGTGGGGTCGATGGCGAGCGGCCACCGGAGGTGTAGGGTCCGTGCGGAACCGAGCTGGAATCATACCACCGGGGACCCGCTTTCCGGAGGAGCGGCAGCGTTACACGCTGCGCAGCTCCAGGAGGCCCCGCGGCGTATCGAGGGTCGCCGCGATTCCGGGCTCGGCCCGGGGATGGACCGGGATCTCCAGGCCCAGGGCGCCGAGGAGGGGGGCCAGCTCGTCGGCGTCGGGAGAGCCCAGGCGCAGCTCGCGGAGCCGGCATCCTCGGGGGGCGTCGCCCGCGGGGTGAGGGGTTTCGCCCCAGGTGATGAAGAACGGCAGCAGGCCGCCGTAGGGGTGGCCGCCGAGTTGCAGGATCTGCCAGTGGAGCTCGCCGCCATCGGGTCGTTTGCGGCTCATGGAGGTGATCTCGCCGGGCTCGAGACCGTGGCTGCGGGCCACATCGGCCACGGCTTCCAGATCCTCCGAGGCGGCACACCAGGTGACCAGGGCCGGCGACTCCAGGCCCTCCAGGTGGCCGCCGAGGCCGGTGAGCCGGTCCTGGGTCGGGTCGCGGGCGATCAGCTCGAGGTAGCAGCGCTCCCCGAGATGCAGCAGGGCATTGTGGGTGCCGAACCCGGGGTGCCGCCCGCCGATCCGGGCCTCCACACCGCTGCGCTCCGCCAGAGCGCGGCGCCCGGCCTCGAGCTCGGGCACCGCCCATAGGAGATGGTCGACGCGGGATCGCACCCGTCCTCGGGTTTCGCTCAAGGCTCGTCCGTCGGCTGCACGACCACGGCGGGCATGGTGCCGGGTTCCGGCGGCCAGGGGATCACCATGCCACGACCGACTCCCTTCGTCACCTCCGGGCCGTAGAGGTGGTCGGTCAGGTACATGGCCGGGTCGAAGCTACGCGCCCCACCCTGGGAGGTGATCGCCTTGCCGTCGTGCACGAAGCTGACCTCGCGGCGGAGATCGAGATGGGGAAATTTCTCGGCGAAGCGGTCCTGGTCGCCGGGGAAGGTGGTGCAGGCGAGGCCGTCGAGCAGGCCGGCGGCGGCCAGCACGAAGGCACCGTCGCAGAGCGAGACCAGGTAAGAAGCGGTGGCTCCTACCTCGCGTACCCAACGCATCATCGCCTCGTTCTCGAGGTCCGAATCCATGCTGTGCTCGGCGCTCGGCACCACCAGGATGTCGATCGGTGGCGCGTTCTCGAAGCTGTAGTCGGCCTCCAGGCGCAGGCCCTCGAAGGTGGTGACCGGCGCTCCTTCGGGGGAGACCGTGAAGACCTCGAGGCCCGGCGGGGAGTGGAAACGGATATGGTGGAAAATGTCGAAGGGGGCCGTCAGCTCGGTGTTGTAGACTCCATCGACGATCAGGAATCCGGCGTTGAGGCGGCGATCCTCGGGCACCTCGATGGAGGGTGCCACCCGGACCCATTCCGGCGCGGCGGTGGCATTCGGAGCCGCCTCCGGCGCGGTGGTGGCCTCGGGCGCCGGAGCCTCCGCCGCGGGCGGCGCGCAGGACGTGGTGAGCAGCGAGGCCGTGAGCCAGGCGAGACAGTAGCGAATCGGGGCGTGGGACGACATGGTTCTTCTTTCGCTCCTTGGAGGTCGAAGGCGGTGAGCAGAGCATACCGGCATCGGGGAGTCCGGCCAAACCACCCACCGGGTCCTGGACCCGGCGGCGACCACGGGTCGAGCTCGTGAGCCGGCGTCTGAGCGCAGGAATGGCCACCGCCATGGCCTCGGCGGTGGGTGAGCCGGGAGACGGCCGGGTAATCGGGCCGGTCGAGCCGGCCGACGGCGTGTGGCTGCAGGACGGCGCCAACAGCCTGATGGTGATCAATGCGGTGTTCACCGTCGACCACCTCGATGTCGGCACGTTTCGCCAGCTGTGGGCCGACCGGGTGATGGCCGCGGGCGGCGGCGAGCGGTATCCGCGCTACCGTTGGCGGGTCGCACAGATCGGCGGCAGGGCGCACTGGCAGGAAGATACGAGCTTCGATCTCACCAACCACATCTTCGAGGTTCCCGAACGAGGAGAAGAATCTCCGAGCACCAAGGAAAAGCTCGAGGAATACGTCGGGCGCCTCGCTTCCCGACCCCTGCCCAATGATCGCCCACCCTGGCAGCTGCTGGTGGTTCCCGAATTCGGTGACGGCGGCAGCGCCATCATCTGCCGGATCCACCACGTGCTCGGCGACGGCATCGCCATGGTGCAGGTGCTCTTCTCGATCATGGACAGCTCGCCCGAAGGCGGAGCCATGGTGTTGCCCTCGGTGATCGATCGTGGTGGCAAGCCGCCGAACCGGGCGCTGCTGGCTCTCAGCGCCAGCCTCGCCGGGCCCCTGGTGCTCTTGCGCAAGATGTTGTGGCGGCCCGATCCGGCGCCGCTGCACGGGGTGGCGCTCGGCGGAGAGAAACGGGTGGCCTGGACCCGGCCCATCGATGTGGCCCTGATCAAGGAAGTCAAGAAACGTTTCGGCGCAACCATGAACGACGTCCTGGTGGCCTGCGTGGCCGGGGCCTTCCGCCGATACCTCGAGGATCACGCGGGGGAGGTGCCCCGCCAGCTGCAGGTCTCCATGCCGGTGAACGTGCGGTCGAGCTCGGAAGAGCTGAAGATGGACAACAAGTTCGCCGCGGTCCTACTGTCGCTGCCGATCGAAGAGCGAGAGCCGCGGGCCCGGACGCTCGAGACCAAGCGCCGGCTCGACGCGCTCAAACGTTCGGTGGAGCCGATCACCACCTACGGCCTGGTGCACGTGATGCTCAAGACCCTTCCCCAGGGGGCCAGCCGGGCGTTGATCGACTACTTCGCCAACAAATGCACCTGCGTGCTCAGCAACGTGCCGGGGCCGCAGAAGCCGGTCTACCTGGCCGGCCGTCGCCTGCGGGCCATGCTCTTCTGGGTGCCGCAGCGGGCAGAGGTCGGAATCGGAGTCTCGATCATTTCCTACGACGGTGCCCTGCGGGTCGGCATCATCGCCGACAGCGAGCTCGTCTCCGAGCCCGGCCACCTCGCCAGAGCCTTCGAGACCGAGCTGGAAGAGCTGCAGCAGGCGAGCTGAGGGCCTCGAGCCCGAGCTTCGTCCACGAAAAAGGGGAGAGGAGCCAAGAGCTCTTCTCCCCTTCGTTGCCGCTGGCGAATCGAGAGGGCCGGGATCAGGAGATCTCGGCGATTCCCGTGCGGGTCATCAGTCCACCCTCGCTCCAGCCCTTGGTGATGAAGCGGTAGATCCAGGTGTTCTGCGCTCGCATGGTCTGCAGCGTTCCCTTGATCTCGAGCAGCATGGTGATACGGCGACCCATGTGCTTCAGGTCGCCGATGTTGTGAGTGGCGACGGTCTTGAAGCCGAGAACCTTCTGGTGGAACTTGTAGGGGCTGTTGGGGTCGGATTCGAAGACATCGGTGATGAAGTGGGTGAAGCCACGCTCGATGGTCTCGGTGGCCGCGGCGCGCATCAGGATGGCCGCGACCAGGATCTTCTTGCGGTACTTCGGCACCACGGCGAAGCGCCCGACCTCGGCGATCTTGTGGTCGCGGATGAAGGCTTCGACGTCGAGGCTCTCGTCGACGACATCGAATTTGTAGGCCCGGTACAGCTCTACCGGGATCTCGAAGAGCACTCGGGTCACGCCGATGGGGCGACCGTCGACCTCCGCAACGAACCAGGCCACCTCGGGCCTTTCGAGATCCTCGGCGGGAAAGAAGGAGTCGAGGTCGGTGACCCAGCCCTTCTCGCTCCGGTAGACGTCTTCCAGAACCTCCAGGGCTCCCACCCGGGCGGCTGCGTCTTCGACCTTACGAACGGACAGTCGGTCTTTGAGTGACATGCATTCTCCTTCTCTTCGCCCTGGGATCCCACTGTTTGCCCGAGAGCTCGGCGATCACACCCATGATCTGGTAGTGAAAATCGCGGGCTTCGCGCGCAGTCGGCTCGGCGGAGATGGCTTCCGTATGGCGTATCGGCGAACCGATCTCGATCACCATTCTAGCTCGATCCGAGATCGGACGGGATGTATCGTGTTCGGGAAAGCGAATTCCGGCAGGCACCACCGGCACACCCGTGGTCAGGGCGAGGCGGGCGGCACCGGTTTGACCCCGGAGCAGCCGGGTCGGATGGCGGTTCATGGTGGCCTCGGGGAAAATTCCCACCGAGGTTCCATGGCGCAGAATCTCGATGGCGCGGTCGAAGGCCGGCACCGGCTCTTCGAAGAGGGGCCGGAAGATGTTGAGCCAGCGGGGGCGGGCACTCTTGCTGGTGACCGTGATCACCTGGCCGCGGCGGTAGAGCATGGCCACGAAAGGCATGAGCTTCATCGGCCAGTCGGCCATGAAACGGATGATGCGGCCGTGGCGGTGGAAGGTCAGGATCGACGGCAGGAAGATCGCTTCGAGCCGCTGACTATGATTGGCCACGAAGACGAACGGGTCTTTGTCGGGACCGATGTTCTCCAGACCCCGGATCTCGAGCACCACGGATCGGGCCATGATGTTGGCCAGACGACAGAGAAAGGCGGTGAGCGGAACCTCTTCGAGGAACGGCAGCGGCTGGCGCCAGATCTCACCCAGCGTGGGTTTCGCCACCGAGACGGAGGAGTCCGCCGACGCTGGGGGCGTCGATGGCGAAAGACCTTCGGAGGACTTTTCTTTGGATGGGTTGGCGAGGGCCGAGGTCACGGTGAGGGATCTCATGTTGCCGGTCGTCGAGGTCGCTCCAGAGGTGGGCAATCCGAGGCGAGCTTCCCTGTCGAACGGTGTCGGGAGAGTACCACACCCCTACCTACGGGCCCGGGATCGTCTCGGTTGCTGCCGTCGAATCTGACGTGGCAAACGGAGCTGGGAGCGAAGCTGCCGTGAAGAATCGATAAATCCCGCCTACCACCAGATCTCGGCGTCGGGATGCTCCCAGGACTCGCGCGGAAATTGCTCGGCCCGGGTGCGCCGGTGGTAAGTACCCTCGGCTTCGGCCTGCGACCCGATTCGCTGCAGGGCGCCGCGGATCTGCTCGAGCTCTCCCGGTGCAAGAGGAGAGTCCCTGCGGTCGCCCTCGTCCGGTGGCGGAGCCGGAGGAGGACCGGCTCCGGAAACGCCCGGAGGAGGTGCTCCCGTCGGCCCTCGGTCCTCGTCTTCCGGCTCGTCGCCTTCCCGCTCCTCACCACCCGGATCGTTCGGGTTCTCCGCTGGCTGATTCTCGTCTTCCTCTTCTTCCGATTCCGGCGGCGGCTCCTCGGCCTCCGACTGCGACCCGGCTCCGCCGCCACCGCTTCCTTCCGCGGGATCTTCCGAGGATGCACACTCCGGGGGCGGATCGGAGATCCAGACCTCCAGCACTTCGAGATTCGTTTCGAGAGCCTCGAGATTGGTCTGGCTCGACTCGCGAAGGGAATCGGAGGCGGTGCGGAGGGAGAGAGCTGTTTCGAAGCGCGAAAGGGCGGCCTGCCAGAGCTCCCGGGTGCGCTCCAGCTGGCAGCGCCGGGGATCCCGTTCGGCCTCACCCCAGCGGTAGAGGGTCAGGCCGTCGTTGAAGTAGGCCTCGGCGAGGTCGGGATCGAGGAGCAGGGCTTCCTGGTAGAGGTCGTGTGCCGTCGAGAGATCGCCGCTCAGCGTGGCGGAGCGGGCCTGGTTGTAGGTGGGGATCTGGGCGTTGATCCGGGTCTTCCGGCTCCGCCGATAGTGCACTCGGGCCAGGGGATGCTCACCGCTCTCGTCGCGGGCAATGCCGCGCTCGTTCTCGCGGTGGGCACGGGTGAGGTCGTCGTCGCAGCTCAGGAGAAGGAGAGCCAGAGCGGCCGGTAGCCAGCGGCGCGGGCTCGCCAGCCGGTCGAGGTCGAAGGGGGAAGGCCGTGGTGGACGCCGCGACCGGTAGAGCGCTTCCAGCAGAAAGCAGGCGAGGAAAAGAGCGAGCACCTCGCCGGTGAGATCGCGCCAGGCGCCGGGACGCTGTGCCCGGATCCGGGCTCGGGCCTTGCCCACGGCGGTGGCGAGCCCCGAGTCGCGACCCGCCTCGGCGACCCGGAAGGTGCCTCCCGTCGCTTCGGTGAGCCGGCGCAGATGCTCGTCGACCCGGCGGGTGTGGTACTCCTGGAGAACGGCCTTCTCCTCCTTCCGGGTCACCACGTCGCGAAAATCGTAGATCACCCGCTGCTCCCCCTCGAGACTGCCGATGGCTGCCGCATGGATGGGAATGCCCGCCGCGGCCACCGCCGCCAGGGGATCGTCATACCGTGCCTCGCCCGGAATCTCGCCGTCGCCGAGCACCACCGCCTGGAGGTCGTGGTCGTCGCCTTCGCTATAGCGGAGCACGGTGTCGAGCACATCCCCCAGGCTGGAGCCCGAGCTGCTGTAGAAGTTGTGGGTTTCCATCACCCGCAGGGTTTCCTCGAGCACGGCTCGATCCTTGCTCAGGGGAACCTGGAGCGTCGTGGTGCCGCTGTAGGTGAAGACGGCGAAGTGGTATTCGGGGCGGCGGGTGATCAGGTCGTTGGCGAGCTCGCGGGCGAGGGCGAACCGATTTCGGGGCTCTTCCTCTTCGTCGGGAGCCACGTCTTCCGCGTACATGCTGGCGGAGGCGTCGACGAAGAGCAGCACTCGACCGCCCTCGGTCTCCCCTTCGACCTCGGCGATCGGCCAGCGAGGCCCGGCCGCGGCGAGGATCAGCAGCACGCCGGTGCCGAGGAGCCAGCCGAGGTGGTAGCCCAGGGTTTTTCGATCGTGGCGGGTGTACGGGGCCCGGAACCGCGGGTTGATGTGGGCTTCCCCCCAGCCCAGGGCCCGGCGCTGGATCGCCGAGAACCACAGCCAGAAGAGCAGCCAGGGAATACCGGCCAGGAGCCAGGCGGGCTGCTCGAAGGCGTCCAGCGGCGAGCTCATGCGAGGGGTCTCCGGAGCACCACACCACCGAGGACGAGGGAGGCGAAGAAGAACGGTAGGGCGGCGATCGAGAGCCAGCGCCCTCGCGGTGCCCGCAGCTCGAGACGCCGACGCTCGAGGGGAGCGTGCTCCAGGCGGGCGAGCTCGCCGAAGATCTCGGCCAGGGCATCGACGTCGTGGGCCCGGAAGTACCGGCCGTCGGCCGCTCGGGCCAGGGCCTCGAGGCGTTCGTCGTCGAGCACGGCGAGGTAGGGATCTTCACCGGTACCCACGGCTCGTCCCTCGAAGGTCACCGCCACCGGCTGCTCCCCGCCGATGCCGATGATGTAGAGGCGGATCCCCTCCTCACGGAGCCAGCGGGCCGCCAGCTCGGGATCGAGGCCGGCATTCGACTCGCCGTCGGTGATCAGGACCAGGGCCTGGTCGCGCCCCTCTTCGCGGCTCTTCTGCAACCGGTCGCCGGCCACCAGCAGGGCGTCGCCGATCGCCGTGCCACCGCTCTGGGTCTGGTTGATGGTGTAGACGGTGACGCTCTCGAGGAGCTCGGCGAGCCCCTGGTGATCGGTGGTCAGCGGGCTCTGGACGTAGGCGTCCTTGCCGAAGATCACCAGGCCCAGGCGATGACCGGCGGCCCGGGCGAGAAAGTCCCGGGCGATGCGGCGCAGGGCTTCGAGCCGGTTGGGCGGGAAGTCCTCCGCCAGCATGCTGAGAGAGACGTCGAGCACGAGCTGGACGTCGATTCCTTCCCCTTCGACGATCTCGACCTCTCTCTGTTGGAACGGGCCCGCGAGGCCGATCACCACCAGGGCGACCACCGCCGACTCGCAGGCTACCAGCCACGGGATCGGCCGCCAGGTGCTCGTTCCGGACGGTGCCCATTGCAGGGGTGGGTAGGGAACTACGGCCGCGGAGAGCCGACGCCAGCGAAAGAAAGCCAGCCCGGGCAGGAAGAGCAGGCCGAGGAGCACCCAGGGAAGCTCGAAGGCCGGGCTCATCGGCGCAGCTCCGGTGCGTTGCGAGCCGTGGCGATGGCGGTGTCGCAGGCCTGGGTGAACTCCTCGCCACTCGGCTCTTCGGGCCGGAACTGCAGGCCCTCCAGCAGCACCAGGGTGCGAGCCGTGGCACCGTCTCCGACCTCGCGAGCGATCTCGCTCGCGGTCAGGGCCTCGAAGGCCACGCCGTGCCGCGGGGCAATGGCCCGGCGCAGGGCCTCGGCGAGGGCATGGCAGCCGCGGCGATAGTTGCCCGTAGCGGTGAAGACACTGCGCAGCTCTTCGATCTCGGCCTCGAGGCGGTTCATGGACGGGCTCGGCCGATGCGGTGTGGGCGGGCCTGGGCTCGGCTCGGGGCGGGCCGTTCGGCGCCTACGGAAGAAGAGCCAGGCCAGGGCAGCGGCGGCCAGGGCGGCGAGGGCCGGCCCGCCGGGGCCGGCGGCCTCGGGACCCAACATGTGCAGGGGCTCGGCGAGATCGGCCGGCAGCTCCGTCAGCGGCACAGCCGGCGCCTCTTCTGGTGCAAGAAGCCGTCGAGAGCCGGGCGGAGGGGCTCGGCGGTGGAGAAGGAGGCCCAGGTCATGCGGTGCTCCAGGGCCAGCCGGCGTAGGGCGTCTGTGCCCCGGATCTCCCCGAGAGACTCGGCGCCACTCCCCAGCCGTCGGCGTGACCCGTTTCCCTCCGGCGCCGCGGCCCGAAACCGCACGCCGGGCTTCGAGATCTCTTCCATGGGATCGAAGACCCGGAGAAGAGAGACATCGTGGTGGGCGCGCAGGAAGGCGAGGTCGTCGGTGAGATCGTGGTCGATGAAATCGGAGATCAGGAAGACCACATAACGACCGCGCCGGCTCTGCTCGATGGCGTGGATCGCCGTGCGGGGGTCACTGACAGCGACCGGGCGATCCCAGCCCAGGGCTTCCCGCACCAGCGCCCGCAACACCCGGAAGAGCTGGACCTTCCCGCCCCGGGGAGGCTCGCGGGCCACGACCCGGTCGGCGAAGGCCACGAGACCGAGCCGGTCGCCCTGGTCGATCGCCGTCACCGCCAGGGTTGCCGCCAGCTCCACCGCCAGCTCGAGCTTGCTCACCGCCTGGGTGCCCATCGCCATCGACGGGCTGACGTCGACCACCAGGAGGAGATCGCGCCGTCGCTCTTCCTCGTGGACTCTCACGTGCGGCTCACCGACCCGGGCGGTGATGTTCCAGTCGATGAACCGGGCCGACTCCCCGGGAGAGTACTTGCGGACCTCGTGGAAGGTGAGACCCTGGCCGCGGACAGCGGTCGAATAGTCGCCCCGCAGGCTCCCCATCGCGTGGTAGCGGCCCACCAGCTCCAGCTGGCGGACGTGGCGGAGCAGCGTACGGACGGAGTCTTCGCTGGCGACCCGGGGCATCACCTACGGGCTCGGAACCGCCCCGAGGATCTCTTCGATCAGGGCGTCGCTGGTGATGCCTTCGGCCTGGGCATGGTAGGTGGTGAGGATCCGGTGCCGCAGCACCGCCGGAGCCACCTCCTTGATGTCGCCGGGAAGCACTCGATTTCGACCCTCGAGCAGAGCGTTGGCACGGGCTGCCTGGGCGAGAGAGATCGAGGCTCGAGGAGAGGCACCGAGCTCGATGGCCGAGCCGATGTCGAGGCCCGCTTTCCCCGGATCTCGGGTCGCCTGGACGATCTCGGTCGCGTACTGGACGAGTCGTTCCTCGATGAAGATCCCACGGCAGACCTTCTGCAGCTCCAGGATCTCCCGGTGCTCGATCCGGGTGGTGACCTCGGGTAGCTCTTCCTCGTCGATCACCAGGCGAACAATGTCCTGCTCGGTCTCGGGCCGGGGATAACCGACCACCAGCTTGAGCAGGAAACGGTCTACCTGGGCTTCCGGCAGGGGATAGGTGCCTTCCTGCTCGATCGGGTTCTGCGTCGCGAAGACCAGGAAGGGAGGCGCCAGGGCGAGGCTCTCCTGGCCGATGGTCACCTGCCGTTCCTGCATGGTTTCGAGCAGAGCCGACTGCACCTTGGCCGGCGCGCGGTTGATCTCGTCGGCGAGCACGAAGTGGGCGAAGATCGGCCCGCGGACGGTTTCGAAGGTGGCGCTGTGCTGGTTGTAGATCCGTGTGCCGAGAATGTCTGCGGGCAGAAGATCGGGTGTGAACTGGAGCCGTTTGAAATGCAGCTGGCAGATCCGCGCCAGGAGATTGACGGCCCGGGTCTTGCCGAGCCCGGGCACTCCCTCGATCAACACATGGCCGTTGGCGGCGAGAGCGATCAGCAAACCGCGGAGCAGGTTGTCTTGCCCCAGAACACCCTGTTCGAGCGCCTCCCGCAGGCGATCGGTCATCACCTGTGCGGCCGCCACCTGGCTTCGACTCACCATGCTCTCGCCCTCCCTTCGGGTCTCGTTCGATCGATGTTTCGAGTATACCCCTCAGCGGGAGCGGTGGGCGGGCCCCAGAAGCTCGGCGCCGACGATGGCGGCGAAGCCCACCCCCAGGGCCGCGAGCATCAGGAGGTCGGCGGACCCGCCGTCGCCCCGCTGTTGGGCGCTGAAGATGGCACCGGCGAGGGTCTGGGTGCGGCCGGGAATGTTGCCCGCCACCGTGACCGTGGCGCCGAACTCACCCATCGCCCGGGTGAAACCCAGGATCGCCGCCGCCAGCAGTCCCCGCCCGGCGAGGGGAGCGGTGACCCGGAGGAAGGTCTCGGCCGGTCCCCAGCCGAGGGTGCGGCCCATGGCTTCGAGCCGCGGGTCGATCCCCTCGAACGTAACCCGAGCGGTCCGCGCCACCAGGGGCAGCGACATCACCGCGGCGGCGATCACGGCGCCTCGCCAGGTGAGCAGCAGGCCGAGGTCGAAGCCCAGGGTCCGGTAGCCGAGGGGGCCATCGGCGGAGAAGAGGCGCAGCAGCAGGAAACCCACGGCGGTCGGAGGCAGCACCAGGGGCAGCCCCACTGCCGCCGAGAGCAAGCGATGACCCGGAAACCGCCAGCGGGCCAGGGCGTAGCCCAACGCCGTGGCCGGCAGCATCACCAGCAGGGTCGCCGCGCAGGCGACCTGGAGACTCAGGCGCAACACCGTCCACAGCTCGACGCTCAAGATCGCTCTGCCTCGAGAAACCCGTGGCGCAGGCTGATCGCCACAGCGGCCTCCGAGTCGAGGTATTCGAGAAACCGGCGGCCGAGCGCCGCCTGGGGAGCCGGCGTCGGAACCGCAGCTCCGTAGCGGATCGGAGGCTCGGGTTGGGGCAGCTCGAGAAGCGCCTCGAGCGTAGGTGCGGCGACCAGATCGGTGGCGTAGACGATGCCCAGGTTGCGCGGATCGGCGGCGACCAGGCCGAGCACGGCTCGTACGTCGGCAGTCGGGACGGCTTTCGCAGCCAATGCCGACCAGAGATCGCCGGATGCCTCGAGGGATACTCCGCGCAGAGCTCGACGTGTATACCGTCCGGCAGGCACCGCTTCGTCGGCCACCACGAGGTGTCGCAGCTCCTCCAGGCTCGCCAGCTCCCGCAGGCTCCCGGGGCGCAGCGCGCCGTCTTCTCGAGCGACGAGAACCAGCCGGTTGCCGAGCCAGGACCGCCGATCCTCGGGGGCCACCCGGCCAGCGGCCACCAGCTCGTCGATCCAGCGCTCGTCGGCCGAGAGAAAGACATCGGCTCGTGGTGTCGCGAGGATCTGCTGTGAGAGCACGTTGGAGCCCGCAAAATTGTGCTCGACCCGAACGCCCTGGCGCCTGGCGAAATCCTCCCCGAGCTCTATCGCCAGCTCCTGCAGGCTGGCCGCGGCGAAGATCTGCAGGCCCGGAGACGGCGGGGAGTCTCGGGCACAGCCGGAGATGCTGGCCAGCAAGGCGACGAGAACGACCGTACGAGGCATGTGACGATTGTATCGAAAGGTGGGTCGGGGAGCCCCGGTCTGCGGGTTCCGGAATTCGACAACCTTGCTCAATATAGACACGTTGCGTATGATTTGACAATATGACTGAATCCGTCTACGATCGGTATGAGTCCTACCTATGATCGGAGGTAACGATGCCGAGACATGCCCCTTTTCTACTCGTACTGATCGCCCCGCTGTTCTTCTCACCGCCCGCCTCGGCCCAGCCGGAGTGGTGGACCCTGACCGACATGACCCCGGAGGAGCTGCGGGCGATCCACGAAGATCGGGCGGAAACGGAGAAGCGATACCGGCGGCTGGTGGCCGAAGGGAAGACGGAAGCTCCCGAGGACGAAGCCGAGTACGGCCGGATGGCCATGGTCTACCTCGGCAGCGATACCCCGGAGCTGGTGCCGCTGTGGC
>CAZMEL010000094.1:0-24985 GCA_964565225.1 uncultured Thermoanaerobaculia bacterium
CGCGGATGTCTCGTGGCCGGGCGCCTCCCCGCTGACGATCTCGGTGGGGGCGACCACCCACACCGACGCTCGAGCCAGTTTCTCCGGCACCGGGTCGGCTCTCGACCTCGTGGCGCCGGGCTCGAGTGTTCGCACCGTGGCCTACAACACCGCCGCGAACCTCTCCACCTCCTTCTCCGGCTGCTCGGCAGCGACTCCCGTTGCGGCCGGGGTGACGACCTTGTTGCACGGAATCGATCCGACGATCACCCACACCGAGGTGCTGCAGGTTCTGACCTCCACCGCCGAAGACCAGGTCGGGCCGCCGGGTGAGGACACCCCCGGTCGCGACGATTTCTTCGGGCACGGGCGGCTCAACCTGCACGATGCCGTGGCGATCCTGGTGGGCTCGGGCTGTGTCCCGCCACCGACCGGAGACTGGGTGGTGAGCGCAAGCTGCACCTTCCAGGGTACCGCGAGCGTGGCCGCCAATCTGGTGGTCGAGAACGGAGCTACGTTGACCCTGGCCTCGGGCTCCAGCCTTGGGGTCGATCTCTCGACGCACCACGTACGAGTGCGCCAGGGGAGTCGGCTGATCGTGGAGGACGGAGCGAAGATCGATTGATCGAGCTGCCGGACCGATCCTGGGAATCGACGATTCTCTGGCCAAATTTTCCATCGATTCGTTTCGCCGGCTCAGCCTCGGGGAAGGCTGATATGGTCTCCGGATCACGGAACAGCTCGGATGGGCCGACCGGTGCCCTCCTCCTTTGTGAATCGTCGACTCCAGGACCGATCCGGCTATGCAGCAGACGGAAGCATCCGCCCCATCCCAGAGGCAGACCACGGCTCCCTCGGGGGAGTACCGGGCGGTGCAGAAGGGAGCACAGGCGGAGGAGGAGAGCTGGTGGCGCCGGCTGTGGTCGACGCCCGATCCCGACCTGATCGACGCCGGCCTGCGCGGTGAGTGGATGATCGCCGGCATCCGTCTGCTGCTGATCCTGTTCCTCCTCTACCTGCCGCTGGCCATGTACCTGCAGAACCCGCTCGAGCAGGGGCGTCAGAACGTGTTGTGGGTCGCAGTGGCCGCCCTGGCGGAGGCCCTCGTGATCTATTCGGCGGTGATGCGCAGCTGGGGACGCAACTGGATCGGCTTCTTCAGCGGTATCCTCGACGTCTCCCTCGTCACCCTGGGATTGTGGATCTTCATCCGCCTCGACCAGCCCCTGGTGGCGGTGAGTGATCAGGTCATCTTCCCCATCTACCTGCTGGCGATCGGCGCCACCAGCCTGCGGTACGACTGGCGGGTCTCGATCCTCACCGGGTTTGCGGCGGTGGTCGAATATGCCGGGCTCGTGGCCTACGTGGTCTGGCAGTGGGACCTGCTCGACGAGACCGCCGCCCTGAGCAGCGGTTTCAGTCTCAACGCCCAGATCGGCCGGGGGCTCCTGCTGGTGGTCAGCACGGTTCTCGCGATCACCCTCGTGGTGCGGGCCCGCGAGCAACGGCGCCTGTCGACCCGCGACCGCCTCACCGACCTCGCCAATCGTGGATTCTTCGACGAGAGCATGGATCGCCTCGAAGCCATCGCGGCACGTTCCGGAGATACAGTGGGCATCGTGATGATCGATGTCGACCACTTCAAGCGTTTCAACGACACCTATGGTCACCTGGCGGGTGACGACGCTCTCAAGCGGGTGGCCGATACGCTCTCCGACTCGTTCCGCACCACCGACCTGATCGCCCGCTATGGTGGCGAGGAGTTCTCCGGTCTCTTCCCGGGAATGAAGATGGACGATGCGGTGCGACGTCTCGATCAGATTCGTCTGCGGATCAGCGAGCTGCGCGTGCCCACCGACGGTGAGCCGGCCCGGGTGACCGTGAGCATGGGAGTCGCGGTCTGGCCTACGGATGGGGAGAGCTTGACCGAAACCCTCGGCGTGGCCGACCTGCGGCTGTACGAGGCCAAGCAGCGAGGGCGAAACCAGATCGTGGGCGCGGAATAGCGGGAAGGAATTTTCGGAGTGTGCCCACGGTTGACTCGGGTGACGGACGACACCAGGAGACATTCAGAAATGCCCTTGTACGAGTATCAATGTGTGAGCTGTGAGCACCAGTTCGAGATTCTGCAGCGTATCGGAGAGGGGGCCGAAGGCCTGAGCTGTCCGAGCTGCCTGCAGACCGACCTCCGGAAACAATTCTCCACCTTTGCCTGCGACTCCGGTGCCCCATCGATGGAGGCATCGGCCGGCAGCTGCTGCCTCGGCACCAGCACGTGACCCACCTGATCGGCGGCCCGGTGGGCCGCCTTCGCTGATCTCTCTTCTTCCTCTCGATTCGCCGCGGTGATCGCGTCGGGCGTCCGGGCGGGGCACGGACCATCATCCGGTACCCGACCGATGGCCATCCTTTGCTCGGAGCAGGGTTGTCCTCGGCTGCCCATGTCTCTATAATTAACCAGATGGTTAACAATGAATCTCTCGACCGTACCTTCGCTGCTCTCGCTGATCCGACTCGGCGGGGCATCCTCGAGCAGCTGTCCCGTGGCGAGACCCGGGTCACCGAGCTGGCCAGGCCGTACCGGATGTCGTTGCCCGCGGTTTCGAAACACCTCCGGGTGCTCGAGAAGGCGGGATTGATCCTCCGGGCCCGGCATGGGCGGGAGCACAGAATTCGTGTCGACCCTCAACCCATTCGCCGGGCGCGGGACTGGATCTCGTTCTATGCCGACGCCTGGCAGCAACAATTCGACGCTCTCGACGAATACCTGCAGGCGGCCCAGCGGGCGGTCGAGGTGAAGTCGTCGGACGTCGAGGAGGAAGAGCCATGAGCACACAGATCGAAACCGGCGAGACGAGCCTTACCGCAACCCGCGTCTTCGACGCCCCTCGTGACCTCGTCTTCGCCGCCTGGACCGTACCCGAGCACATCAAGGCTTGGGGCGGCTGCCCGGGCGGCACCCTGCTCGAAGTGTCGGTAGATCTCCGGGTCGGTGGGGAGTACCGGAACCGGATGCGGATCGAAGGGGTCGGGGAAGTGACCCTGGTCGGCGCTTTCACCGAGGTCGATGTTCCCCGTCGAATCGTTTACACCATGGGTCCCGATCCGGCGATGGAAGGAGAAAGCTTTCCCACCTCCACGGTGACCATCGACTTCATCGCCAAGGGGCAGCAGACCGAGGTCCGGCTCCACCACAGTGGCCTCGTGACCGACGAGATGCGCGGCGGCGTGAACGAGGGCTGGCAGAACGGCTTCGAAAAGCTGGTCGGCTATCTCGAAGAGCAGCAAGCAGCGGCCTGAGCCCTTCCGACATCGTCAGAATTCTCTCGGGAGCGAGTCTGCGTTTCCTCTGCCAGGTCTCGAAGGGTCGCGTCTGCCAGAGAGGCTCCGAAGCCTTTCTGGCAGACTCTTCCTTGCTCGGGAGTCGGAATCGAAAGGTTATCCCGATGCGCCCTTCCGCAAGGTGACGACCGGCGTGTCGGGCTGCGCCGGCCCCACCCCCTGTGGGTCGTAGTACGGGTCGGGCACCGGGCGGGTGTAGGGAGTGGCCACCACCTTGCCGCTCTCGTGGATCTCCACCAGGGTGAAGCCGAAGGAGTCGCCGCTCTCGAGGGGGCTGCCGCCGTCACCGGCGACGATCTGCCACACGGAGCTCTCGATTTCGAAGGCGTCCCAGAGGTGGCGATGACTGGTGAGGTAGGCCACGAAACGGTCGTCGTTCGCGAAGCTGTCGAAGAGCCCTTGGCCCAACATCTTGTCGTCGCAGTTGAAGATCGACGAGCGGCCCACGGAAACATCGCTAGCACTGGCGCTCTTCGGGTAGGCGATGGGTTTGTGGCCGAGGGCGAAGATCAGATCGCCGCTGTAGGTTGCGAGGTCGTTCCGGATCCACTGCAGAGGAATCCAGCCCGGCACCTGCTCGCTCGAGGTCTGGTCTTCCGGCGGCTGGAAGCAGGAGGTATCGGTCGGCACGTAGGTCGATTCGGTATCGGTGTCGATCAACACGAAATGCAGGCTCTTGCCGTCGCTGGTGGTGGCGTCGAACGAGAAGCTCAGCTGGCGGTTGTCGCCTCGCAAGAGATCGTCGGGTGAGCTCGCCGGGGTGGGGCCGTTGCCCGGTTGCGGAGGGTGCTGGTTCTCGTTCAGCCAGGCCAGCCACTCCACGTTCGAGCTGCTGTCGGGCACCTCGTAGTACTCGCCGTGGGTGTATTGCACCGATCGCAAGACCTCGTGGTTGCCGGTGATCGGCACCAGCCGGGTCGACGAGCCGGCCAGGGGGCTCTGGTCCCACAGCGGCTGCCACAGCGAGAGCTCCTGCTGCAGGGTCGCCCCATCGACCTCGTTGCGCACGATGTCGCCGAGCAGAAAGAGGTACTCCGGCGCTCGATCGAGGTTGGCGATGTCCTCGAAGGTCTGCAGTAGCTGCCCCTCGTTGGCGGTGCTCGCCGGAAGGGGAATCTCGGGGTCTCCCTCCTCCGACCAACCCACCCGATTGCAGCCCACGAATGCAAACGAAAATGTCACCGGATCGTCCGTCGGCGGGCCGTCGGGTGGCGGCGGTGGTGGGCTCGAGCCGCCTCCACACGCGCCGAGCCCTATGGATACCAGAAGGGGGGCGAGCCATTGCAAGGAGCCGATCCTCATCGCTACCTCGTTTCCGTTGATCGAAAGAAAGGTGGGCACGGCAAGGGCCGGGATCGACCGTCCGACTCCGAGAAGCTCTTGCTGCGCCAGGAAAACCTTGTGGGAAGTATACCCAATCCAAACGGTTATACTTCTCGCAACGAGTCGCAACGTATCGATCGCGAAGGACAACGGCCTGCATTTCTTGGAGGTCGGATTCTGGAGTGGGCCCATGAGAGAAAAGCAGAGATTCCCCGGCAGTTGGCTCGGTCTGGTCGTGTGCTCCTGGCTGCTGCTGGCGTCTTCCGGGCTGGCGGCCGGCCGTACCGTCGACGATGTGCTCGACCAATATGGGCAGGAGGCCCTGGCCCGCTTGTTGCCGGCTTTCCTGCGAGCCGAGGTCGGTTATCCGCCTCAGGAAGTGGTGTTCCTGGCGATGAAAGAAGAGGCCCAGCTCGAGGTCTGGGCGCGCGGAGAAGGCGCCTTCGTCCAGGTGAAGACCTACCCCATCCGCAAGGGCTCCGGTCGCGCCGGTCCCAAGCTGCGCGAAGGGGACCTCCAGGTGCCCGAAGGTATCTACAGCGTCACCTACCTCAACCCGAACAGCTCCTATCACCTGTCGATGAAGATCGACTACCCCAACGAATTCGACCTGCAACATGCCCGGCGCGAAGGCCGAAGGCACCCCGGCGGCAATATCTTCATCCACGGCAAGGCCGTCTCCATCGGCTGCCTCGCCATGGGAGATCGGGCGATCGAAGAGCTCTTCGTGCTCGCCGCCGAGGTCGGCATCGAGAACATCTCCGTCATCATCGCCCCCCACGACGCCCGCCAAGAGCCCCTCGACCCCACCGCCGAGCACCTCCCCGTCTGGGTCGACGACCTCTACGAGTCCATCGAAACGGAGTTCCACCGGTTTCGGTGAGTGGGTGGCGGATCTCGCGGAGCTGGAAAGCTGGCAGCAGGAACGGGTGGTGGAGCTGGATTTTCTGGAAGAAGATTTCTGTTTGCGCCAAGCCGCCATGCGGTTGCCACCCCGGCTGCCGGCAAGTCTGTTGAGTAGAAGGGCCTAAAAAAAAGCCCGTCGCGCCCCCACGCGACGGGTGTCGGACCGTCCCCCGATCCAGGAGAAAATTTTTCCAGGTTGGTCTCGGCTCAGCCCTCGCGTTCGGCGCAGAGGGAGTTGTTGGATTCGTCGCTCTCGTCGATGGCTCCGGGGCGATCGGCGGTGGCGCAGACGCGGCAGTCGGGGTCGAAGCAGCTGCCTCCCGGCGGGGTGACGACGAGGAAGGTCTCGCTGTCTCCCGGTGCCAGGGCGCCCACCGCGTGCAGCACGCTCACGCTCTGGGCCGGATCGAGAACGATCTCGGCGATCGAGGGGGCGGCCGCCGCCGGACCCTGGTTGGCCACGGTGACCTCGACCTCGGTCACGCAGCTGGCGGATCCGGCCTGGCAATCGACCTGGAGGCTGTCGATGGCGATGTCCGAAACCACCAGATCCGGCTCTTCGTGCTCGTCGCCGGGCTCCTCGCTCGCGGGGACTCGCCGCGGCGGTACCGGCTCGACGTCGATCTCGGGGTAGGAGCGGCCTTCGGAGTCGGCGGTGTAGACCGCCGAGACGTCGAGCTCCTGATCGGAGCGGACCACCAGAAATCCGTCGCCGATGGCTTCCGCACCGCCGAAGAGTGCGTGGATATCGCGGCAATCCACCGACAGAGCCTGCCCCGGGCCGAGGAGAATTTCGGTCGGGCCGGAGATCGGACCTCGGTCTTCGTCTTCGCTGCGGGCGATCACGGCGTGGTGAGTGAGGGTCGCGTCTTCACCACCGGGATTGCGGATGTTGACCACCGTACGGTAGAGGCCCGGTCGCAGGGCACCGGCCTCGGGGCCGACGTCGGGCACACAGACGAATTTGGCGGCGTAGTCGTAGAGCCAGATCTGCTCGTCGACCCGGTGGGCCTCGTTGTTGGTCTCGTCGCTCTCGAAGACATTGTCGTGGGTGTCGACCCGGGCCCAGATCTCGCAATCGGGGGCATAACAACTGGCTCCCGGCCCCAGGTCGACCGCCAGGCTCTCCGCATCTCCGGCACCGAGCGCCGGCAGAGTCACCTGGGCGGCGAGGCCGTTGGCGCTGAAGACCGCCAGGGAGTAGTCGTCGCCGGTGGTCGCCTCGCCCAGGTTCTCGACCACCACCGACACCGTGCTGGTGCACGGGCCGGCACAGGCCACGGTGGTGCGCTCGGGCAGGCGGACCCGCAGGTCCGGCCGGGGAGCTTCGATGCGCCGGGCCTCGAGGTACTCCACGTCCACCGAGTCGTCGGTGGTGTAGACGGCGGAGACATCGAGGGGTACATCGGCCTCGAGAACCAGGAAACCATCGCCGATGGGCTCGCCGCCGCCGAAGAGACCTCGGATATCCTCGCAGTCCACCGAGAAGGCCTGCCCGGGCGCCAGCGGATCGATCACCGTGCCGGAGAGGTTGCCACGGTCTTCGTCCTGACTGCGGGCGATCACGGCGTGTTTCCACACATCGACACCCTCGTCGCTCGGATTCCGGACGTTGATCACGGTGCGATAGTCGCCCGGGCGTACGGCGGCCTGGGAGTCGCCCACTTCCGGCACGCAGACGAACTTCGCCGCCACTCGGTAGTCGCGGGAGAAGACCTCTTCCCAGAAGTCCTGGATCTCGCGCGCTTCCTCCAGGGTGAGCTCGGGCTCCTCCTCCTCGAAGGGCTCGCCTCCCGTGAAAAAGCTTGCGTCGTTGCGGAAGTTGTAGTCGAGATTGGCCCAGTCGTCGGAGCCCAGCAGGTCGGGCTCCACATGACCCGGTGAGCGGAGCTGGGTGTCGTCGCCGAGGGCGGCGGTGTCGCAGGTGAGGTCGGGGCCGTCGAAGATTCCGTTACCCACCGTCACGTCGTCGTTGGCGGCCATGCTGTCGAGCGTGCCGTCGTCGCCGGCGTCGATGCATTGATTGTCGTAGTTGAGGTCGATGGCCACGCCGTTTTCGGTGGGGTCTCCGTTGTCGTTCCAGTCGAGTGGGCTGCTGGCGAGACCGGCGCCGGTGGACCAGGCCGTGAAGTCGAAGGGGTCGAGGACCAGGCCGAGGCCGATGCCCTCGGCTTCGTCGAGGCTCTGCTCGTCGAGGGGCGGGAGATCCTGGCGTGAATAGTCGAGGCGCGCTCCCATCGGGGCCGCGGTGTTGGGAATCCAACCGGTCTGGAAGGTGTAGCTCATCACGCTCAGGTAGTTGGGCTTGTAGTTGCCGCCGGACACTCCGCCGTGGCCGAGCCCCAGGGTGTGGCCGAGCTCGTGTACGAACGTGCCCGCCTGTTCCATCCGGGTGCCGACCCCGTGGGGGCCGGGACCCCAGGTGCCGAGGGAAATCACGAAGTTACCGCCTCCCTTGGCGCGTCCGGAGCTGCAGCAGCCGTCGCGGTCGTGTACGTAGAGCGCATATCGGTAGACCAAGCGCTTGGCGGCCATGGTTTCGGCATCGGCGCGCTGGGCGGGGCTGCCGAAGCTGCTGGCCTTGATGGCATCGAACTCGGACCAGGTGTCGAGATCGTCGACATGGGCGACTTCTTCGTCCACTTCGAGATGCAGGTCGATGCCGTCGGTTCCGTTGGGATTGGAAACCGGGGCCGCGGCGAAGGCGGCGACGGCATCGGCGAGAGCGGCGGGTGTGGGATCGTGATCCGTCATGAAGTCGATCTCGACGTAGATGTCCTTGTGCAGGGCATCGGCATCGGGAAGCTCGAGGTCGACGACACCGTCGTTGTCGACATCGATCCCGTCGGTCTCCCAGGCGTCGGGATACCCGTCCCCGTCGCTGTCGGGATCACCGTCGCCGGTGGTGTCGTAGTCGACCCACTCGTATTTCTGCAGGTGGTCGCCACCGTTGGCGACGAAGAGACCCGCGGTGATGGGGCTCGAGATGCTCTCCGCCGCAACCCCTGACGGGTTGTTCTGTTGACCGGCACCGATGATTTCGACCACCCCGCCGTCGCGGTCGAACATCTGCACTCGATCATTGCCGGTGTCGGCGATATAGACGTTGCACTGGTGGTCGACGGAGATGCCCGAGGGGGCGCTGAGCTCACCCATCTCGGAGCCCGATCGCCCGGAGGTCAGCAGGTGCTCGGCACCGTCGTCGAGGGGAGAGAAGATCTGCAGGTCTTCGCGGCCGCGATCGAGCACGTAGATCCTCCCGGGCACCGGACCGTTGCTCTTGCACACGGCGACGTCGACCACCTCGACGAGCTCACCGTCTTCGAAGGTGCCGTCGCCGTCTTCCGCGAAGCCGATCGAGTCCTCGAAGCTGCCGGCGGAGCTGAACACGGCGACACGCTGGTTGCCCGAATCCGCCACGTAGATCCGGTCGTTGCTGTCGGATCCCATACCGTGGGGATCGCTGAGGCCGAAGGGGCCGGAGCCAGTAGGAGCCGCGGGGAAGGTCTCGATGAAACCGATCGGATCGCCCGGGTTCTTGCCGAAGGCGTCGTCGAACCGCTGCACCTTTCCGTTACCGGCGTCGACCACGTAGATGGAGCCGCTGCTGTCAATCGCGACGCCGCGGGGCTCGTCGAGCTGGCCGTCGCCGTTGCCGAAGCTCCCCACGGTGAAGATGCAGTCTCCCGGTCCGCTCTGGTGGACGGTCACGCGGTGGTTCTCCTGGTCCACGGTGTAGAGGAAGGTGTGTCCGGGGTCGAGATCCACCGCCAGGTCGGTCGGAGTGTCGATGACGACTCCGTCGATCTCGCAGGGACCGGCGAGCAGCAGGTCTCGGGCCTCTGCCGGCGTGATGGTCAGCAGAGCCAGGAGTGAGGCCTTCAAGGCGAGTCGCAGACTCTGGTTTTGCGGAAGGTTCTTCATGGTGGGGCTCCTTCGCTGGTTCGCTCGGGGTTCGAAAAAAAGCTCGCGAAGGGCAAGGAGCAAGGTGGGTGCCAGGCGGCCAGGATCCGCGAAGAAGCGTCTTCCGAGATCGGGGAAACCCTTCGCGTGCAATACTTTCCGCGTGGTTCGGTGAGTCGGACGCCGGAGGGGAGCGG
Organism: uncultured Thermoanaerobaculia bacterium; assembly: GCA_964565225.1. GTDB lineage: Bacteria > Acidobacteriota > Thermoanaerobaculia > Multivoradales > J023 > CAZMEL01. The sequence goes on from CAZMEL010000094.1 coordinate 9,651, forward strand.
GGGAGCGGGAGCCGGGCTCTCTCCGATCGGATAGCTCGGTGTATCCGATCGGAGAAGGAATCAGTCGGTGAGGCGGTCTCGCAGGTCGAGGTTGGTGATCAGCCGGTCTAGTTTCCGTAGCTCACGGTGCATTGGTCGCTCAGGGTCTGGGCCTGGACATCGGCGGTCCTACCTGCGAGCGCGCCGCCGGTTTTCAAATCTCGGAAGAGATCCAGCTCGCACTTCGAGGTCCAGGAACCGTTGGTGATCTCGAGCTCGTACCTGAAAGGGCAGATGTGGGTGATGGGTTTGATATAAGTGCAAGTTCCGTCGGACGGGATGATGTCTTCGAAGAACTGGGATGTCTCGAAATCCTTCGGATCACAATCAGGGTTCGGCACGTCGCCAGGAGGTTTGGACCAGAATTTGTAGACGTAGTTGCCACTACAGGTCGATCCCCCGCTGCCCACGTGGAAATCAATAGAAACCGTGACGTCGGAAAATTTCGAGATCGATTCCTCGGTGGTGCCAGATCCATCGCCACAACCGGGACAACCGACCGTGAGCAGAGCGAGCGCCAAGAGCGAAAGTGCGACGTTTGCCGGTCGCCGAGCAGGTAACCCGAAGGGTCGCGAAGGGTGGGTGAGGAAGGGTTGGTTGTTGGTTCTCATAATCTTCTCCTCGTCGTGCATCAGGATCCTTCGCCGATTTGCGAAGATCTTGGCAGATTCCAGGCCCTATTTTCGCTGGTTTTTTGTCATCGAGCCAATCAGCCGGTGAGGCGGTCTCGCAGGTCGAGGTTGGTGATCAGCCGGTGTAGATACGTGGGATTGAGGGAGAGCTGCTCTGCCGCGCGGGTGAGGTTTCCGTCCGCCGCTGCCACCGCATCCAGGATCAACCGGCGTTTCGCCTCGGCGACCTGCTCGTGGAACGACGCTTCCGGGGCTTCGGACGCGCAACAGTCGGCGAGGGCTTCGGGAAGATCTTCGAGCTCCACTTCTTCGCGCTCGCCGAGCACTACCGCGCGTTCGATGGCGTTGGCCAGCTCGCGGATGTTGCCGGGCCAGGAATAGGCGAGCAGGGCCTGGCGGGCTGCTGGGGAGAGGCCGGTCTTGGGCTGGCCGAGGCGGGTGGAGAAGTGGTCGAGAAAATGGCGTGCGAGCAGGGGGATATCTTCTCCGCGATCTCGGAGTGGCGGCAGGTTCAGGGTGATCACATTGAGCCGGAAGTAGAGATCCTGGCGAAAGGTACCTTCCTGGATCGCTGTTTCCAGGTCACGGTGGGTCGCGGCCACCAGCCGGATGTCGACCCGGATCGGCCGGTTGCCGCCCACCCGCTCGAATTGCCGCGTCTCGAGGGCCCGCAAGAGCTTGGCCTGCAGGCCGATGGGGATCTCACCCAGCTCGTCGAGAAAGAGCGTGCCGCCGTGGGCCAGCTCGAGCTTGCCTTCCTTGCGGGCCACGGCGCCGGTGAAGGAGCCCTTCTCGTGGCCGAAGAGCTCGCTCTCGAGCAGGGTTTCCGAAAGGGTGGCGCAGTTGAGAGCGATGAACGGGCCGTCCGCCCGCCGGCTGTTGCGGTGCAGGGCCATGGAGACCAGCTCTTTACCCGAGCCGCTCTCGCCCCGCAGGAGCACCGTGCTGTCGGTCGGAGCGACCCGGCCGATGAACTTCAGCATCTTCTGGAAGGCGGGGCTCTGGCCCACCATGTCGTGGTCGAGCTCCGCCTGCCGCAGGCGCTGGTTCTCCCGCTTCAGGGCCTCCAGCCGGCGGGTGCTGGCGAGGGCCAGGGCAGCGATGCTCGCGGCCGCCGAGATCAGGCGTAGATGCCCTTCGTCGAAGGTGTTGGGAGGCTCCCAGCGATCGAGGTACACCACCCCCAACGTCTCTTCGCCGGTGGCCGCGGGTGCCGGCAACGGCGCCGCCAGAAAAGCGACGGGAGAGGGGCCGGGGCAACGAGCCTGGAGGTCGGTGGCGAGCACGGCCTGGCCCTCGGCCAGCACTCGCTGGAGGGTGGCCGGGTCGGTCTCTCGTAGGCCCTGGCCATCGGCCTGGTACACCAGCTCGAGCTCGCCGTTCCACCGGTCTTCGAGGAACACGCAGGTGCGCTGGGCCGGGACCAGGGAAGTGAGCCACTCCGCCAGGCGGCGGCATACGGAGGCGCTGTCTTCCAGGGTCTGGATTCCGGTGCTCAGCTCGATCAGGGCCTGCAGGCGCCGCTGGCTCTCCGCGCCGGAGCCGAGGGCCAGGAGCAGGCGATCGGGCAGGCCCTGGGAGGTGCTTCCCACGGGCATCTGAACGGTGGAGTCGGCTGCCGGCCAGCCGGTGGGATTCATGGGCGCCGGTGCCGAGCCGGGCGTAGAATCGCCATCGCGGCCGAGGAGAAAACGAAACAGGGACCCGCCGATCCGCAGGTAGTCACCGTCTTCGAGACGGTGGGTCGAGACCGCGTGGCCGTTGACGAAGGTGCCGTGGCGGCTTCCCAGATCCCGCAAGGAAAAATGATCCCGGGTCTCTACGAGCTCGCACTGCTGCCGGGAGACCGCGCTGTCTCGCAGCTGCAGGGAGCTCGCGGAATGGCGACCGATGGTGAATGGAAGCGCTGCTGCTTCCAGTTCGTAGGTCGAACCGGCCAGGGGGCCGGTAATGGCGACGAGCTTGGGGCTGGGCAATGTCTTCTCGGCTCCCGGAAGTGTGCCGAGAGTATATCCCCAGGCTCGGGCCCTGCCGCGATGGGTTTCGCCAATCTTGGGCGAGTTGGCACGGAACCTGCTTCAGGCCACTGCATCGCCTCGAACGACCGAGGCAATCTTCAACCGAGTTCGATCATCCAAGGAGCTTCGATCATGAGCGATCCGCAAGGTAATACCCAGGGCACCTCCCGGTCTTCTTCCGATATCGCCCGACGCGACGAGCAGCAGGTCATCGGCACGTGCCAGGATCCGCAGACCGTGGTTCTCGCTCCCCTGATCAAGATCGTCGTCGACTTCGAGGACCGCAAGATCGAGGTGACCCAGAACGGTGAGCCTCTCGCCAACGCCCAGGCTCCGGCCTCGGTGAGAAATCTGACGGTCGAGGTGCGGCCCATGTGCAGCATTCCGATCCCGGGGCGCGACCCGGAAGGGCAGGGCTGAAACGCTTCAGTGGACGGCGCTGGCCAGGAGGGCCTCGAGCTCCGGATCCCCGGCGAGGGGATCGAAGGCGGGGATCGAGAACCAGCGGGGACGAGTGCCCTCCGCCAGCGCCTTGGCGCTATAGATCAAGGTGTGATTGCGATCACCCACCAGGGAGTAGACCAGGGCCGCGAGGTAAGAGATCTGAGAGCTCTGGGGAAACCGCTGGAGGGTCTGCTGGGTGATCTCGATGGCCTCCAGAGGGCTCCCCAGGCGAGCCAGGCATTCGGCTTCGACCATCCACAGGTAGGCCCCGGGCTCGGTGTCCGTCCGTTCGGCGCGAAGGTCCGCGAGCAACTCCTCCCAGAGCTCCCGAGCCTCCTCCTGGTCGCCGCGGCCATCGAGCGCGTTGGCCAGGTTCAGGCGTAGAAGGCTGCGGGTCAAGAGGCCGCCGTGATCTTGGCGCAGCGCGAGCCGATAGCTCTCCACCGCGGCATCGAAGCGACCGAGGAGGTATCGCGCCAGACCGAGATTGCCCAGGCGCTGCGCGGAGTCGGCCGGGTCGGCGGTGATCAGCTCGCGGTAGATGTTCTCCGCGGCTTCGAGATCTCCGAAGAAAAGCTCCAGGCGGGCGAGCAGGTCGAGACCGCGGGCATTCTTCGGGGAGCGTTCGAACAGCTCGTGTAGATGTGCGCGGGCGGCCTCGTGCTCACCGAGCGTGTACTCCAGATCCGCCAGGCGATAGAGGTTCTGCCAGGACGGTCGCAGGTCCACCACGGTGCGCTGCAAGTCCCGCGCTTCGGCCAGATGGCCCTGGCGTTCGAGATAGCTCGCCCGGGCCACGAGCGTCAAGATGTCGCCGGGAGCGACCCTTTCGAGCTCCTCGACGGCCTGCAGAGCTTCCTCCATCCGGCCGGCATTGAGCTCGATCGAGAAGCGGCGGTAATGGGTGCGAGGGTCTCGAGGGGCCAGCTCGGTGGCTTTGGCGGCCAGCTCGCTCGCCAGGTCGTAGTCGTTCTGCGTGTTGGCCATGAAGGCGGCGAAGAGAAAGCCGGCGAGGAACCGTGGGGACTCTTCGAGCACCGCTTCCAAGCTCTGCAGGTCTCGGCGGTCGAAGGTCTCGCCGCGATCGGCTCGTTTCCGCAGCTCGAGAAACACTCGATAGCCGTTGTCGGACACCTCGAAGAGCTGATCCTCTTTCGGCGGAGGATACTCGGCGAAGAGCTCCAGGATTCGCGCATGCAGCAGAGTCGCGGCCTCGCGTGCGTGTTGGGGTAGCGATGAGATCTCCAGATCTTTGGAAGCCAGAATCGAGCCGTCGGCGGCAGCGATCCGCTGCAGGTTGACGCGAGCCAGGAATCCTCCGGCGCTCATGATCTCCGCCCGGAGGATCTGATCCGCTGCCTCGGAGCGTGCCGCTTCGAGCTCGTCTTCGGGGCTGTTGCGATGGGGCTCGATCACGGAGACTCGCGAGAGCGACGAAAGAGTGCCGAGGGAAGCGGCACGGACGCCGGCCGCCAGGAGCAGCATGGCCTCGTCGGGCCCTTCGGTCGTGGTTTCGACGATCTCGACCCTGGGCAGCAGCACCGAGATCTCTTCGGCCTCGGGGGCCGGCCAGAGGTTCCAGAAGGCCAGGGCGACGAGCAGCACCAACCCGGCCGTGAGCCAGCGAAGATCTCGCCGCTTCGTGGGAGGAGCGGAGACGGGGAAGGGCTTGGTGGTCGCCATCGCGGGCACGGTTTCCGCGGCGCTCGAGCTGCGGATCCACGACCCGGTCGGTGCGGTGCTGGGAGATGCTTCCCCGAAGGGCTGCGAGCCGGGGGCGCCCGAGCCGGGGGCGCCCGAGCCGGGGGCGCCCGTGCCGGGGGCGGCGAGGGCCGCGAGGTCGCCGCGTTCGGCCAGCCGTTGGAAGACCTCGAGCACCTCGGTCGTGGTCGCCGGTCGGCGCCCGGGGTCTTTTTCGAGGAGCCGCTCGATCAGATCCGAGAGCTCTGCCGGCAGCTGGGGACGCAGGGCCTTGGGAGGGGGAGCCTGGTTGCGGGTGACATTGTCGATGGTCTCGTAGACGTTGCCGCCACGGAACGGCGAATGGCCGGTGAAGAGCTCGTAGCAGAGGACTCCGAAGGAGAAGAGATCGGAGCGCGAGTCGACGGGCAGGCCGAGGGCCTGCTCCGGCGACATGGATCTCGAGGTCCCCACCATCATGCCGTCGGCGGTGAGGCCTTGCTCCTCGAGAGGTTTCAGATCCTTCACCAGGCCGAAATCGAGGATCTTGGCCTTGCCATCGGGGGTGACCATCACGTTCTCGGCCTTGAGATCCCGGTGCACCAACCCGCGCTGGTGGGCCGCTTCCAGGCCCTCGGCGATCTGCCGGGCCAGATCCAGGGCCTTTACACCCTCGAACCCTCCTCGGTGCATCAGCCGATCGAGAGACTCGCCGGGCACCCGTTCCATGACGATGGCGTCGGAGTCGTCGTCGTACACCACGTCGTGGATCTGCACCACCGCCGGATGGCTCAGCTTGGCGACCGCCTGGGCCTCGCGGCGCAGACGCTCGCGGCGCTCGGAAGTGGCCTCGACGTCGTGACGGATCCGCTTGATCGCCACCGGCCGGTCGAGGCGATCGTCGTGAGCGAGGTACACCTCTCCCATGCCGCCGGCACCGAGGTATCCTTCCACCCGGTAGATCCCGATCCGTTCGGGCAGGCTGTTGTTCTCGGCTCCGAGCCCGTTCGAGTCGCGCTCGCCCTCCGACTCGGGCCCAGATCTCCCGTCTCGCAAGAGGTCGGCCTCCAAAGGTTGAGATCTTGCCCATTGTACTTGAGGCGGATCTCGGCTCGGGCCGATCGTCGAGGGAGCCTGCCGCACGGCTCGTGACCGGGCGACGGGTCGTCGCGGAACGCCAGCCCGCGGCCGCGAGGATCGCCAGCAGCGGGGTGATCGGCAGGCGCATTCGTGCCGTTCCCACCACCAGGGAAGGAGCGAGGATCAGGGCTGTTACCCCCACGGTGAGGAGCAGGATCGAGCCGTTGCGGCGTCGAGCCAGGTGCAGGCTCCCGCGAGCGACGAAGAGCCAGAGCAACAGATTCCAGGCGAGCTGCCCGGCGAGCAAGGCCAGCTCGCCTCCTCCTTGCTCCTGCAGCAACGGGAGGATTCCGCTACCGCCTCGCAGCTGCTCCCCGAGGCTGGGCTCGGTGGCCGAGATTCCGGCCAGCTGCAGAGGGACCCGCCGCTCGCCGGCCAGGGACATCTCGACGGCGGTCAGCCCCAGCGCTTCGAGGGTCGCGGCCGGAGCTCGTCGAGAAACCTGGATCGCCGTCTGTCGAAAGATCCGGTTGCGCTCCTCGAGCGTCGAACCTTCGAGTCGGGGATGCAGCGTCTCGAAGAGCCCTTCGGCCACCTGCCAGCGAGGAAGGTCTCGTTCGGCCGCGAGAATCTTCGGCGTCAGCACCAGCGCGAGGTTGAGATCGAAGGCATTGCTGATCCCGGAGAGCTCGCAGCAGGAGGCGTTTCGCAGGGTCCAGCCGAGGGGAAAGAGAAGACCGAAGCTCAGCGCCAGGGCGATGGCTCGCCAGCCGGCCCGGCGCAGGAGCAGGAACCCGGCGACGGGCAGCAGGAGCAGGAGACCGAGGGGTCTCACGCTGGTAGTGGCCGACATGGCGAGGCCCAGAGCCACGGCGACGGCCGGAGAGCTCTTCCCACCGACCCGGACCGCCAGCCACAGGGAGGCGACGACGAGGGTCGTGAAGAGCACATCCGACATCACCAGCTGGCTGTAGAGCACGTGACCCGGATCGAGAGCCATCACCACCGCCGCGAGCAGGGCCTGGCGGGATGTGAGAAAACGTCGAGCGAGCAAGAACGTCAGCCCGACCACGACCAGCCCGAGAAGGATCTGCGAGACCACCAGCCACGGCATCCTCGGGCCGGGAAGGGAATCGAGGAATGCCAGGAAGAGTGGGTAGCCGGGAGTCCGGAACACCTCGGCAGGTCCCGTGGCCTCGAGGGCGAATCCACCCGCGACCCACGGCCTCTCGAAACGCCCCGTCGTGGCGAGGGAGTCGGCGAGATCGAGGTAGAGCCGAGAATCGACGGTCGAGAGCCGCTCCGGATCGAATTGGTGCACCGGAAGCCAGAGCAGGCGCAGGAGGGCAGCAAGAGCCAGAATCGTTACCAGGGCCCAGCGGTGTGGCTTCGAGAGCTCCGGCGTCGGGTCTGTGGGCTCCGCTGATACTGTCATATGGCGCGCAGTGTACCTCCGATCGTGCTGCGTGGGCCGGATCGGCGGGAGCATTGCGGGGTAGTTTCTTCACGGGTCACTGAAATCGTGAACGTTTTTTCGACACTGAGTCACATACAGGATGATCCAGACTCGCTCACAAGGAGGAATCAGACATGACATCGCGACCGGAGCAGCAAGACATCGTACGAAAAAAGCAGGCGGTACCGCGGGGTGTGTGGGCTGTAGCCCTGCTGCTCGCCTTTGGCATCGGAACCTCGGCCGCACAAGAACGGGCGATCGGCACTCGGGCTCTGCAGCAGATCGATGCGCTGCTGACGGAGAAGAATGCGCGGACCGCGGAGCAGAAGAAGATCGATTCCCGGCTCCTGCTCGAGCTGCGGCGGCAGCGTGGCGAGGCTCTGGTGCAGGCTCTGCCCTCGACCCTCCGGCGCTTCGAAGGCGTGGCCGCGGACGGCACGGTATTGGTCGACCTGCAGGCCGACGTCGACCCTGGTCTGCTCTTCCGCATCGATTCCCTCGGCGGTGAGGTGGAGGGCTCCTGGCCTCGCTTCGACTCGCTCCGGGTCCGGCTGCCCCTGGACCGGTTAGAGGCATTGGCCGAGAGCTCCGGGGTTCGCTCGATCCGCCCGGCAGCGGAGCACTTCGTACACGGCAACAACACCACCGAGGGGGACGTGGCCCACGGCACCGACCTGGTTCGTGCTCAGCTCGGGGTCGACGGAACCGGAGTCTCGGCCTGTGCCATGTCCGACAGCGTCGACGCCCTGGCGGACCTGCAGGCGAGCGGTGATCTGCCGAACGACGTGACCGTGTTGCCCGGTCAGAGCGGAAATCCTGGTTCCAGCGAGGGAACGGCCCTGCTCGAGATCCTCTTCGATATGGCACCCGGAGCCGATCTCTTCTTCGCCACCGGCTGCTGCAACCCGGCGCAGATGGCCCAGAACATTCTCGATCTCCAGGCGGCAGGCTGCGATGTGATCGTCGACGACATCGGCTACTTCGTGGAGCCGGTGTTCCAGGACGGTGTGATCGCCCAGGCGGTCGATACGGTGGTCGCCGCCGGTACCCACTTCTTTTCCGCCGCCGGCAACTCCGGCAACCTCGACAGCGGCACTTCCGGGGTTTGGGAAGGTACCTATGTGGGAACCGCCCTGCCACCGCCCCTGAACGGTGCAGGTCTCTCGGCGCACGACTTCGGCGGTGACAACAACTCCAACGAGATCACCGAGCAAGCGCTCAATGATGCCCGCTTCTTCACCCTGCAGTGGTCCGATCCCATCGGAGGTGCCAGCAACGACTACGATCTCTTCCTGCTCGACGAGACCCTGACCAACGTGCTCCAGGCATCGACCAACGTGCAAGACGGGGACGACGATCCTCTCGAGATCCTGGCATCGCAAGGCACCGACGACACCGGCCATCGGCTGGTGATCGTGAAGTTCGGTGGCGACGACCGCTTTCTGCACCTCAACACCCACCGCGGCTTCCTCGAGCACGCCACCGACGGCCAGATCTTCGGCCATCCGGCGGCCGAAGGGGCGCTGGCGGTGGCGGCGGTCAACGTGGCCACCGCGGGGGGCGGGCAGTTCACCGGCGGTCCGGCCAATCCGGTAGAGGTCTTCAGCTCCGACGGACCCCGCCGCATCTTCTTCGACGCCGCGGGCAACCCGGTGCCGGCCTCGGGCGGTGAGGCCTTCGGTGGCCAGAGCAGCGTCGTGCGGCAGAAGCCCGACATCGCTGCTGCGGATGGCGTGACCACCGCCACGCCCGGCTTCGATCCCTTCTTCGGCACCTCTGCCTCGGCACCCCACGCGGCGGCGATCTCGGCTCTCTTCCAGGAGCTCTTTCCTTCGGTCTCCCAGGGCGGTGCCTACGATGTCTTTCGTTCGACGGCGCTCGACATCGACGACGAAGGCTTCGACCGCAACTCCGGTTCGGGCATCCTCATGATGCCGAATCTCGTCGACTCGACCATCTTCGCCGATGGCTTCGAGTCGGGGAATACGAGCGCCTGGACGAAATAGCCGCGATCACCGGGATCCCTTTCACCCGGCACCGCGGTCGCCATAAGGGTTGGAGCCTCCAGAGGGTTCCAACCCTTTTCTCTTGGCGGTACCATAGAATGCGACCAACCAGGGAGATCGCTCATGTCGACCGCAGCCGATCGCCGTCCGAATCGCTGGCTCTTTCTCGGGCTGGGGCTCCTGCTCGCCGGGTTGCCCGCGAGCCTCGAAGCGCAGTCCGTCAGTGGTTCCGTCTACCGCGACTACAACGCCGATGGAAACCGTCAGGCTTTCGAGCCCGGGGTCGAAGGCCTGACCATCATGGCCTTCGACGCCGGTGGAGGGCCCGTGGGCAGCACCACGACCCTGGCCGACGGCACCTATTCGGCCGCGCTCTCGGTGGGGGCGGGAACCCCCGTGCGAGTCGAGCTGATGGGAATTCCGGCGGTGCTCGAGCCCGGGCCCTTCGGAGGTGAATCGGGCACCACGGTGCTCTTCGCCCAGAGCGGCGACAGCGGGCTCGACGTGGGCCTGGCCAACCCGGGTGAGCATTGCCCCGACTCCGTCGACGTCTCCACGGTGTGTTTCATCACCGGCCCCCAGGATACGTCCGATGGAGTGATCGTCTCCCTGCCCGAGACCGGCGGCAGCAACAGCAATGTGGACGCCACCCTCTACGATCTGCCGCCCTACGTGCCCGAGGCCGATGCCGACGAGGTCGGAGCGGTCTGGGGCCTGGCCTACCGCGCCCGCAACGATGTGCTCTACGCCTCGGCCTTCCTGAAGCGGCTCTCCGACCTCGGACCTTCCCAGAATCCCACCACGATCTACCAGATCGATCGCGGCAGCGGTACGGTCTCCGCCTGGCTGACCCTCGACGCCGGCCGCTCCAATCCCCACAGCGGCGATATCGACGGCTGGAACCGTGACTTCGCCGCCTTCGACGACGTCTTCAAGGAAGGCCTCGGGGATCTCGACATCTCCCAGAACGGCGACACTCTCTACACCGTCGATCTCGGCACCCGGGACCTGGTGACCATTGGCATCAACCCGAACGGCACCCCGGGAGCGGTGACCCGGATTCCCATCGCGTCCACTGTCTTTCCGACCCTCTCCGGCGCCGGTTGCCCGACTCTGGACGATGTCCGCCCGTTCGGTCTCGGCGTGAACGACGGCACTCTCTACCTCGGCGTGGTCTGCTCGGGCCAGTCTTCGGTCGACGAAGGAACCGAGCTGCCGATCGAAGGCCCCGTGTTCACCGGCAACCCGGCCTACCCCGGGGATCGCAGCCTGCTGCGCGGCCACGTCTTCGCCTGGGACGGCGGGGTCGGCTTCTCGCAGGTTCTCTCGTTTCCCCTCGACTACTCGCGCGGCTGCGCCTTCCTCAACAACATGGCCAGCTGTGCCACGTCGCATCCCGGCCTGTGGCGCCCCTGGATCGACACCTACCCCTTCTACGACCAGCCGGGTTTCCAGCGCCATTCGGCCGCTTATCCCCAGCCGGTGATCAGCGACATCGAGTTCGACAACGGCGATATGTTGCTCGGCCTCAACGATCGCTGGGGCCACCAGACCGGGCCTCGTAGCGTCACCCCGGCGTACCCTCTCAACGATCCGCCCGACACCGAGGGAGAGCTGCGTTCGCCCTTCACTGTTGGGGATCTGCTGCGGGCCTGCGCCGATGGCGCATCGAGCTGGCGAATCGAGGAGCTGATCGACCCGGGCAATGTCGGCTGTGGCACGGCCGGCACCGCGAACAATGCCGGCGGCACGATCGTGGTCGACGAGTACTACTACCAGGACGACCACGCCTCGACCTTGGAGCAACATGCCGAGGTCACCCTCGGAGGCCTGACCCAGATCCCCGGCCGACCCGATGTGATCAGCGCCATGTACGATCCCGTTCGCACGCTCACCAACGAGCTCGACGACGGCGGCCTCGCCTGGTACTCCAACGTCAACGGGGGCTGGACCAAATCGTACCGCCTGTACGACGGCAACCTCTCGGATCCCGGCTCGCTGCTGCTCAAGGCGGCAGGAGTGGGCGATGTGGCTCCGTTCTGTGAGCTGCCCTCTCTCGAGGTCGGCAACCGGGTGTGGGACGACACCACGCCCAACGGTCGCCAGGATCCCGGCGAGCCGGGGCTCGACGGAGTCACGGTGCGGCTCTTCTGCGGCGGCTCGTTGCTCGCCACCACGAGCACCTCCGATTTGGGTGGCACCGCCGATGCCGGCAGCTACCTCTTCAACGACGGAAACGTCTCCGGCGGCATCCCCTTCGACACCAGCTGCGAGGTGCGGATCGATCCTGCCGATCCCAATCTGGGCGGCCGGGTGGCGACGGTCCCCAACTCGGTAGCCGACAACATCGACTCCGACGGAGTCCTGAGCCTCGGCCAGCTCGTGGCCTCGTTCACCACCGGTGGTCCCGGCGCCAACAACCATACCTATGATTTCGGCTTCACCAATGTCGGCCCCGGCAGCATCACCGTCACCAAGACCGCCGACCCGACCTCGCTTCCCGAGCCCGGCGGCAATGTGACCTACACGGTGCAGGTGAGCAACGACAGCCCTCTCGTGGCCGTGACCATCACAACTCTGGTCGACGACGTGTCGGGCGATCTGAACGGCCAGGGCACCTGCTCGGTGCCGCAGGTGATCGCCCCCAGCGGCTCCTACAGCTGCCAGTACACGGTAATGGTCTCGGGCGATCCGGGCGATACCATCACCTGCACCACCACCGCTTCCGGCACCGACTCCAATGCCAATCCCGTGAGCGACGACGACCCGGCGACGGTGACCATCACCGATGTGGGCTCGTCGATCGTGGTCACCAAGACCGCCGACCCGACCTCGCTGCCGGAGCCCGGCGGCAACGTGACCTACACCGTGCAGGTGAGCAACACCAGCACGGTCGACACCGTGACGATCGACACCCTGGTGGACGACGTGTCGGGCGATCTGGACGGCCAGGGGAGCTGCTCGGTGCCGCAGGTCATCGCTCCCGGCGGTTCCTATAGTTGCCAGTACACGGTACCCGTCAGCGGCTCGGGGGGTGACACGATCACCTGCACCGTCACGGCTTCCGGGACCGACGACGACGGCGACCCGGTGAGCGACGACGATCCGGCGACGGTGACCATCACCGATGTGGGCTCGTCGATCGTGGTGAGCAAGACCGCTGATCCGATGACTGTCTCCGAGCCGGGAGGCGTGGTGACGTACTCCGTGCAGGTGAGCAACACCAGCGCGACCGACACGGTGACGATCGACACGTTGGTCGACGACGTTTCGGGCGATCTGGACGGCCAGGGGAGCTGCTCGGTGCCCCAGGTGATCGCTCCCGGCGGCTCCTACAGCTGCCAGTACCCGGTCACGGTCTCGGGCGATCCGGGCGACACGATCACCTGCACGGTGACGGCTTCCGGGACCGATGACGACGGCGATCCGGTGAGCGACGACGACCCGGCGACAGTGACCATCACCAACGTGGGCTCGTCGATCCAGGTCGTCAAGACCGCCGATCCCACGACCCTGCCGCAGCCCGGTGGCGACGTGACCTATACCGTGTCGGTCACCAACACCAGCGCCGTGGACACGGTGACGATCACCTCCCTGGTCGACTCGGTCTCGGGCGATCTGAATGGCGTGGGCACCTGCTCGGTGCCCCAGACCCTGGCCCCGGGAGAGGTCTACCTCTGCCAGTACACGGTGGCCATCACCGGATCTGCCGGCGACAGCATCAGCTGCACGGTAACGGCCACGGGCACCGACGACGACGGCGATCCGGTGAGCGACAGCGATCCGGCGGTGGTCACCATCGTGGGTGTGGCGCAGCTCGTGGCCACCAAGGTGGCCGATGGCGACCTGATGCCGGGCGGCACGCTCCAATACGAGGTGGAAGTCACGAATATCGGCGCGGGCGACCAACCCAACAACCCCGGCCCCGAGTTCTCCGACATCCTGCCCCCGGAGCTCACCCTGGTCGAAGCCTTCGCCACCAGCGGCACCCTCACCCTCGATCGGCCCGCCAACCGGGTCGACTGGAGCGGAGCTCTGGCCAGCGGCGAGACCGTGATCATCACCATCGTCGCCACCATCGGCGCCGACGTCGAGGGCGAGGTGGTCAACCAGGGTTGTGTCTTCTCCGATACCAACGGCGACGGCGACAACGACCTCAAGACCCTCACCGACGACCCCGAAGTCGATGGCCCCGAAGATCCCACCGTTGTCGTCATCCAGACCCCCGCGGCCATCCCCACCCAACACGAGGTCGGCCTGTTGCTGCTGGCGGGACTGTTGCTGCTGGCGGGTGTCCGCCGGATGCGGGCGCTTCGGGAGAGGTAGCTGCCGACCTGATCTCGAGAGTCGGTGCTCGGAGTATCATGAGGCCACAATGAGCCGCATGCCCTCCGACACCGACCCGAAGATCGAGCAAATCCTCATCGAGGGATACCGGCGAATGCCGCCCCACGAGAAACTGGAGCGCGTCGCCTCCCTCAACCGTGCCCTCGACCAGCTCGCCATCGCCCGCATCCAGGCCACCTACGGCCCCGACATCCCCGAACGAGAGGTCCAGCTACGCCTGGCAGCCCTGAGCCTCGACCGCGAGACCATGATCAAGGTCTTCGACTGGGACCCGGAAGTCGAGGGTTATTGATGGCCAATGGGGAAGCGCTCGATGTAACTCTGGAAGTTGCCGAGGTGCTCGAAAGGCTCGAGATTGCCTATCTTGTTGGGGGTTCCATCGCCTCGTCTTTCTACGGGATTCCCAGGGCTACACAAGACGTCGACCTGGTGGCGGATCTCGAGTTTTCTGACATCTCTCCATTGATGAAAGCACTCGGGGACGGGTACTACGTCGACGAAGAGATGATTCGGCGAGCCGTCCTGAAGAGGAAGTCTTTCAATATCATTCACCTGAAAACGATGTTCAAAGTTGATATCTTCGCCTTCGATCCGAACACGGTGACACCCGAAGAGATGAATCGGCGGCAGAGCTATGTGCTTCCCGGAGGAAGTGAGCGAAGCCTGATGTTGGCGAGTGCAGAAGATGTGATCTTGCAGAAGCTGCACTGGTTCGTGTTGGGAAACCGGATCTCGGATCGTCAGTGGCAGGATGTGCTCGGTGTGCTGAAGGTGAAGTCGGCGGAGCTCGACACGGAGTATCTCTGGCGAGTCGCCGAGCAGAACGATCTAGAAGACGACCTACAGAAGGCTTTTCAAGAAACCGCTCGAGACAGGCTTCTCTAGCGAAGCCAACCCCTCACTGCCGCCAGGGGAGCTCGAGGAGCTCTCCCTTCTCGTTCCAGATCTTCGATCCGATGCCGATGATCACGATGGCGTCGGTCTCGACGTCGCCGGTGTTCCAGTACTGGTGCGGCACGTTGGGTGGGGCGACGAGGGTGCAGGGGGCTTCGAACTCGATCTCTTCGTCGCCGATGATGGCGCGGCCCTTGCCGCGGAGGAAGACGAAGACCTCTTCGCTGTCGTGCACGTGTTTGGGAGTCGAGGAGCCGACGGCGACGTTGGAGCGCCAGACCTCGAACTCCTTGGCACCGGTGCCCAGGGTGGCGATGCCCCGGAGCTCGTTGCCGTTGTTCTCGAACACCTGGACCTCGTCGTGCTCGATCACCGCGGCCTGCTCGGTCTGGGTGTCTTCGTGGTGGTGGCCTTCGTGGGCCTGGAGGGTCCAGGTGTAGGTCGTTGCGAGGCCGAAGAGGACGATGGATCGAAGAGTGGATGGCATGCTGGGGCTCCTTGGTCGAATCGTTGGCCCGATTCTACGGCCTGACCACCTCGTTTTTAGAGAGCTCGATCGAGCTCATCGCGTCGGCCGATCCGGCCGGCTCGGTTTCGCCGGCTCGGCTCCGGGGCCCGTGAGCAAGGCCGGGACCACCACCAGGCTCGCCGCGAAGCTGGTGGCGATGCCGAGCACCAGGAGGCCGCCGAGCCGGGCGTTGGCGGGTACCTGGGAGAGCAGGAGCACCGAGAATCCGAG
>CAZMEL010000095.1:0-24869 GCA_964565225.1 uncultured Thermoanaerobaculia bacterium
TGCTGGCACCTCGCGGCCCGCGGTCTCGGCTCCGGGAGCCCGTTGCCGGGCCGCCCGGAGCCCTACTCATTCCACGCTCAAGGGACCTTCGTTTCGACGGAGAACACCTGCAGCTCCGCGGCCCGGACCCGGTCCCCCTCGGACGAGGAGAGGTCACAGTCGGTGGGGTTCAGAGTATCGGCATCCTGCTCCCCCTGGAAGGCGGGGCCGCCGGTGCACTGGCTCTCGAGAACCCGAAGCTGGACGTGAGTCGCCACGGAATCGGGTACGTCGAACTCTCGCAGGATCAGGTCGGGTGCTACCGGCCGTGGTGCGGCGCCGGGAAAGGCATCGGCCGGGCTGACGAAGATCGAGGTGAAGCCGGCGGTGACCGAATTCGAGCACGTGGGATTTGCGGCATCGGCTCCCTCGACACAGACGAGGATCTCGAACTGCCGTAGTGCCGTGAAACGGTTCTGGGCCGCCGAGTCGGCATCGTCCGGGTCTTCGGGCCGGAGCATCGCGCTGACGTTCACCCGGATGACCCGCTGGATGCCGTCCGCGAGATCGACGGTGACCCGGTCACCGTTCACCGGTCCTTCGAGAGAAGCCCAGTTGGTGGCCTCGGTATCGTCGATCAGGCTCTGGTGATTGATCCCGTCGCCCTCGATCGACGCACCGGAATGGGTCGACGCCAGGTTCCGGGCCATCCGTACCTTCACCACCTGGATCGTGCCTTCGGTTCCCTTCCCCAGGTTCCACGGGAATCGGGAATGACCGTAGCCATCGGCCCGAACCACGAAGTCGAGGATTCCTCCGGTCACGAAGTCCGCGGAGTCCCCGAGGGCAGAACCGGAGACCGTATCGGCGATCGGAACCGAGCGGGCCTCGTAGTGGCCTACGTAGACCTCGGCCTCGATCGGGGTGCCGTCGACGGCATCTTCCACCACGAATTGCAACGTCGTCTCTTCTTCCAGCGGTGAGGCGAAGCTCGGCACCGGGTCCCCGTCGTCGCTGCCGCGGCTGGCGGCGCCCGATCCCATGCCTCGGCGGGCGAAGGCACGCCAGATCGCGCGCTGGTGGGCCCCCTCGAAACGCATCTGGTTCGCGGCCAGGAAGGCGTCGCGTGCATCGAGCATGCTGACGCTCGGCGGCATCAGGAGCCAGGCGTCGAACATGAGCTGTGCCCAGCGGCGGTTGCCCGGGCAGAGATCGACCTTTTCCTCGCCGTTGGCGCAGCGGCGCTGCAGGTCGGTGTCGTCGGCCGGCAGCTCGGCGTCGAGAGCGGCCATCAGGGCCGACCGCAGATCGAAATTCGTGGCGCTCCAGATCTCGCCGTCGGCGTGGACCTGGACACCGGTCAGGTCGTAGCCAATGTTGCTGTAGTTCAGGGGATTGCTCTGGGTGAGGGAGCCCGCGAGCACCGTCGGCGGCAAGAGATTTCGCGACATGTTGTAGTTCCGAATGCCCTTCTCGGTGCTGCCCGTGGCGTAGGTACCCACCGCGTAGGGGCTTTCTCCGGCGGTCGGCACCAGGCCGTGCTCGTTCAGGTACTCCATCGCGATCAGATCCGACCAGCTCTCGCCCATGGCTCCGGCCTGGGCCCCGGTGAGACCGTCGTCAGGCCCGCCGGCCATCCGGTTGGAAATGGCGTGCCCGTACTCGTGGCCGATCACTCCCATGTCGTAGTTTCCATCGACGCAGGGTGAATAGAAGGCCGCGGCGATCGGTTGCCAGAGATACATGTTGGAAATGCCCGGGATGCCGTCGTTGAGGGTGATCTGGTTGGCGTTGTCGCGGCCCAGGTAGCTCGGCGCTCCCCCGGTCACGGCCCCCGCCTGCACATTTCCGACCTCGGGGTCGTTCTCGGCCTCGGATGAGGTCCGGCCGAAGTTGTCGAGCTGTAGGTTGTAGTTCCTCTCGGTGAATCCGAGGTGGTAGGACCAATCGTGCATCCGATTGTGCATGCCGAAGAGATTGACCACCGCGGCGTCGAGGTCGTTGGCGTTGGTCGCTCCGGGCGGCGTGAACACGTTCGGCGAGCAACCGGAGCTCTGCCAGGTGTCGAGCCACTCGAACTGGTAGCTCCGTTCGGTGTCGATGGGGCGGTAGTTGTCTCCCGGAGTCAGCGGGCTGCCCCAGGCAGAAGCGGTCGAGGCGGCATTGCCGAAGGTCGTCGCGGTGGGAATGCCGAGGCGGGGATCCTCGTCCCAGGGTGCCGGGGCTGCACCGTTCGCCAGCTCCAGCTCACAACCATCGACCGGAAAGACCGGACCGCTATCGAAGGTCCAGCAGGTCAGGGTGCGGGTGTCGTCTGCCGGCACCGCCAAGGTCGGAGTGGCCAGAAAGAGGCTCCAGCTCGGCTCCGGGAAGATTCCCAGCATCTTCTCTCCCTCGGAGTCGTGCAGGCGCTGGACGCGGTTGTAGCGAGCCAGCAGCTCCCCGGTCTGAGCGTCGACGAAGATCGTGTAGGCCGTGGCCGCTCCGCCAGCGACGTCGAGCACGATGGTCTCGAAAGCCGGCAGCACGCCGGTTTCGGGAGTCGGAAAGGCCCGAAGCCTGGCTCGCTGGGGATGTGAGAAGCCAGCGGCCTCGAAGACCGTCCAACCTGAATCCTCGTGGATTCCCGAGAGGTCCAGCAGGGTGAGCGGCCGATCGACACCGAGAGCGGCGAGCAGCCAGGCGTCGACCGCCGAGAGCACCGCCTCTCCCGGCGGGGCGTGCTCTCCCACCGAAGAAGAGGAGGCGTAGAGGATCTCGCCACGATCGACACCCACCGTGATCAGCCCACCGCTGGCAGCGGCGAGCCCCCCGAAGCTCTGGCGGAAGAGCACCGCCGCGGTCTCGTCGCGACCGAAGGGTGACACGTTGACCAGCTCGAGCTCGTCGACTCCGAGCGGCGACAGACGGAAGAGCGCCGCCTGGTCTCGCAGCCAGTCGCGAGCCGCGGTCGCCGGTTCGAGGCCGTAGCCGCTGGCCAGCGAGCCATCGTGACGGATCAGGGACCGGGGCGTCCCGAAGCGATTCCAGCTCGCGCTGGCGCCCAGCTGGTCGACGGTCGCCAGCTGGCTCGGGCTCGGTGCGACCTCGACGACCCGCGTGTCGAAGTCGGGGAGGGGGCGATGCGCCTCCAGGATATCGCCGATACCGAGCACGGGCGTTGCCGCCACCATGGTCAGAAGGGTCAGGGCGACAATCCATACTCGGTTCGAAGAGTAGCTCGTTTCATTCATTTCGGGTTTCTCCTGTCGTTGGGCCAGCAGCCGCTGAGGGATCGAAATGGGCTGACCAAACTCTAGACATCGCAACTCGAAACGACGAGCGGGTGAATCCCTCAGGCTGCCTGGGGAAAATCCCTCAGTCTACCGCCGCAGGCCCGCGGAGATCCCCGACAACAAGAACTCCTCGTACGACACCCTGTAGCCCTTTGTCCGACACTTCGCTTCGAAAGAACCCGACAAGACTCACCGAAACGTTCCGATATCGGGGCCCCCCTGCTTTCGAAAAGATAGTGCTCGTCAGCCAATTGACCGTTATTTCATCGGGAACTGAAGGAAGGGGAAATCTCGTGAGACACATCGTACGACTCTTCTCAACTCTGTACCTACTCCTCGGATTGGGGTCAGCCGCCCTCGGGGAGGATGTCGTAACCCTCGGCACCGCGCCCGCCGGCTCGATGGTGATTCCCTATTTCGAATCCGATACCGAAGGAGCCGAGCAGACGACGTTCTTTTCGATCTCCAACAAAGGAGAAAATACCGCGATCGCCAAGGTCACTCTGTGGACACAGGCCTGGCAACCCACACTCACGTTCGACGTGGTGCTCGAGCCCGATGACATACAGACCCTGAACATGGCCACTCTTTTGAAAGGTTTCTTGCCGATCACCAACTCGCGCGGCCTGCCGGGATGTGGTGAGTATCCGGAGCGGGCTTTCGGCGAGGCCGAGGCCGCGTTGCTCGCGGCCGATCACACGGGTCTCACTTGCCTCGGCGATCACACGGCGCCCCTGGCGAAGGGTTTCATTACGGTCGACGCGGTCCACCGCTGCACGCCCCTGGCGACCCGGGCCTACGCCGATCCGGTGGCTCAAACCGCGATCACTCCCGGTTACTTCGGCGAAGGCGGCACCGGCCTCGCCTCCAATGAAAATATTTTTGTCGGCGACTATCATCTGTTGAACGGAAGTGAGAGCTTTGCCCAGGGCGGCACTCCGCTCCACCTCCGGGCCGATGCAGATTTGTTCACCGGCGAGAACACTTTTTATTCGTTTCTTTCGGGCGGCAGCGACAACCGAGCGCCTCTGGGCGACACGATCTACGGCCGTTTCCTCAACGGTGGTGCATTCGATGGCGGAACCGATCTCCTGCTGTTCCGCGTACCGGCTCAGCATGTCCGGTTCTCCGAGCTCGAGTGTGGTCGATCACCCTGGAGCGAGGCCGAGACCACAGGCAACCTGATCGTGAACAACGAAGCGGGCGTAGGATTTCTTTCTCAACGCCCCTTTCTCTGGGGCACCGAGTCCTTCGCCCTCGAGACCTGGGACGAGCTGCCCCCGTTCGGAGCCCTGGATCTGCAGCTTCCAGCTGGCTCTCAGAACGCCGGAATCCTGTTGCACAATGCCAGCGGGCGATTCAGTACCAGCAGCGACATGATTCCGATTCCTCGCCGAGACCTGGGTGAAGACTCCGATGGCGAGCCCGCGGGCTTCCGGGTCGATTTCACCTTCACCGTTGCCGGGCCCGAGGTGTCCTTCGCCGGAGTCTGTCTGGACGACCATCAGCCCGTGACGTGTGAGAACGGTCGCTGGTCACTGGGAGACGGCAGCAGCGCAACCGGTGTCGATCCCGTACATCTCTACGCGCAGGCCGGCACCTATCTCGTGACCTTCACCGCCGAAAACGACGGAGCCCTGGCGAGTCGCTCGAAGCACGTGCTCATCGAAGAGGCAGGAGATGACGACGATGGCGAGGACGACGACGGCGAGGACGATGACGGCGAGGACGATGACGGCGAGGACGATGACGGCGAGGACGACGACGGCGACAACCCGCCGGTTCTCGAGATCGGATTCGGCGCCGCCCAGATTCCCGGCACCCTGACCGCCGTCTTCGAAGGTATCTGTGTTCTCGATGGCGAGAGCGTGCTCTGTGAAAACGCTGCCTGGAGCTTTGGCGACGGAACCCAGGGAAGCGGAGCCTCCACCGAGCACACCTATCCGGCCGCGGGTACCTACGAGGTCACGTTCACCGCCTCCGCTGGCGGGCAGACCGACTCTCACACCAAGAGCATCACGCTGGAAGATCCGGGAGACGACGCGCCGGACCTCGCGGTGACCTTCACCGCCGTACAGGTTCCCGAAACCCTGACCGTCGTCTTCAGCGGCACCTGCGCCCTCGATGGAGAGTCCGTCGAATGTGAGACCGCCGGCTGGACCTTCGGCGACGGCACCCAGGCGAGCGGTTCCGATGTCGAGCACACCTACCCGGCCCCCGGTACTTACCCGGTGACCTTCAGCGCCTCCGCTGGCGGGCAGGACGCTACCCTCACCGCCAACGTGTTGGTCGAAGACGACGGCGGCGACGAGGAGCCCGTGCTCACCGTCACCTTCGACGCCCAGCAGACCCCGGAAACCCTGACCGTCGTCTTCAGCGGCACCTGCGCCCTCGACGGCGAGCCCGTCGCCTGTGAGATGGCCGACTGGACCTTCGGCGACGGCACCCAGGCGAGCGGTTCCGATGTCGAGCACACCTACCCGGCCCCCGGCACCTACCCGGTGACTCTCGACGTCGCGGCCGGCGGGCAGAGCGGCTCCCACACCGCCGATGTCCTCGTCGAGGAGCCCAACGAGCCGCCGACGGTGAGCTCCTTCGTGTGCCTGCCCAATCCGCTGATCGCCGGGCGGATCGCCACCTGCACCTTTGTGGTGACCGACGCCGATGGCGACGACGTCACCTGGCGAGTCACCACCGACAGCGAATCGAACACCTGCATCGAGGGCGTGGACACCGGCGACTGCACCCAGAGCCACGAGGGAGCTTCGTCCGGCGGAACCGTGGTGCCTTTCAACCTGCTGAGCACCGCGGGCTTCACCGAAGACGCCACGCTCCGGGTGGAGGCAGCCGACGAGACCGGAGCCGAAGCCGAAGTGATGGAGCTGGACGTGGTGATCGAGCCCAACGAGCCGCCTTCGATCTCGATCTTCGCCTGCAGCCCCGGGGTGGTGTTGCCCGGAACCTTGTCCCTCTGCACCCTGGCGATCCTCGACCTGAACGACGACGACGTCGAGTGGACCGTCGAAGTCGTCGGAGGCACCGAGGCCTGCCTCGACTCGAACCCAGGCCCGAGCTGCCAGACCATGGTGCAGGGTACCGGCAATCTGTTCCCTCTGACCTTGCTCCTGGAGTTGCGCACCCCGCATTCGACTCCCGGCCAGACGATCACTCTGCGGGCCACGATCGACGATGGTCTAGATGTTGTCCAGCGAGAGACGACCGTGCTCGTTCTCTGAGCCCGCTGTGGGCCGGCACACGTGTGGTGTGCTCGGACCGCGAAAGCTCGGAGCACGGTCATTCCGGAGCCCGGCGGGGAAAACGGAATCCCCGCCGGGCCTTTATTTGCCCGGCGCTCCGCTCCCGAGCTGGCGTCCGGCCCCGATGAAGGGTGTGGGACCGTCGGCGATTGCTTGTCGGACTCGGACCGATACCGATTCCAGTCATCCGCCGAATGGCAGGGCGATCGGCTTCCATCACACTATCCCCAGCCGCCGCGGGGCGGGAATGGATTGCCAACAGGGAGTTTTTCAATGTCTGGAGACCAATCGATTGCATTTCCTCAGGGATCCGTGCACACCTTCAGCCGCTCGGGTCTCGACACCTCTTCGCTCCTGCTCGACACGCTGACTCGACTCGGCGTCCGCCAGGCCTTCGGGGTCAGTGGCGGAGCCATCGCCTATTTCTACGATTCTCTCGGCCAGAGCCCGATCCAGTCACTCCATTTTCGCCACGAGACCGGCGCCGCCTTTGCCGCCATCGAAGCCTCGTTCGCTACCGACCAACCGAGCCTTGTGTTCACCACCGCCGGCCCGGGGCTGCTCAACGCCCTCAACGGGATGACCGCTGCCCGCTGGGACGGCGCCAAGGTCGTGATGATCTCGGGGTGCACCAATTCTCGGCTGCGGGGTCGGTGGGCAACCCAAGAGACCTCGAGCAACACCTTCCCCATGGAATCCCTGTACTCGGCCGGCACCTTGTTCGACTACGCAGTGCGCCTCGAGACCACGGAAGAGCTGCCCACGGTCTGCCGCCGACTGGCGGAGGGCCTGCAGCGCCCGGGCGGTTTCGTGGCTCACATTGGCCTGCCGGTGTCTCTCCAGGCCGAGCCGGCGCCGATCGTCGCCATGGGATCGACCGAGCCGTCGGCCCCCGCCGCCTCCCAGCGCTGCGTCGAGCTCTGCGCGGAGACCCTCAAGAGTGGCTCCTTCGTGGTCTGGACCGGTTTCGGTGCCCGCCATGCCGCGAAGCCCATTCGTCGCCTGATCGATCGATCCGGCGCCCTGGCGATGTGCTCACCCCGCAGCAAGGGAATCGTTTCCGAGCATCACCCCCGGTTTCTCGGCGTCACGGGAATCGGAGGCCATTCCAATGTCGGTGAAGAGCTGGAGCGTCGGCGCCCCGACTGGATTCTGGTTCTCGGAAGCCGCCTCGGCGAGGCCACTTCGGGCTGGGACGAAAGGCTTCGGCCACGGGAAGGATTCATCCATGTCGACCTCGATCCCCGCGTTCCCGGCGCCGCCTACCCCGGGGCTCGGACGATCGGCGTCCAGGCCGAGATCCGATCGTTCGTCGAAGACCTCCTTCCGCACTTTCCGCCCGAGATGAAACCCCGCCCCGAAGCCGAGTGGGTGCCCGTCCAGATCGATCCCGGCCCCCTGAAGGTCGCCGGGAGTGGACCGGTGCGGCCCCAGGAGCTGATGCGAGCCCTGCAGCGCCATGTCGTCGATGGCAGCGAGGCCCCGGTTCTCAGCGACTGCGGCAACTCGTTCGTGTGGTGCAACCACCACCTGCGCTTCTCCGATCCCGGCCGGTACCGGGTGAGCCCCCTCTTCGGCTCGATGGGCCACTTCGCTGCCGGTGTGGTCGGAGCGGCCCTCGGCCGAGGCGGCAAGGCGGTGGCGGTGGTCGGCGATGGCTCCATGTCGATGAACCTCGAGATCAGCTCCGCGGTCCACCATGGCGCCCGCGCCGTCTGGGTCGTGCTCAACGACGGCGGGTACCAGATCTGCCGCGAAGGGCACGAAGCGTTGGGCCTGGATACCCACGGGCTGGATTTTCCCCAGATCGACTTCGTGGCCGTGGCCCGGGCCATGGGAGCGGATGGCGAGAGAGTCGATCGCGAGGACGCTCTCGACAAAGCGATCGAACGGGCCATGGAATCCGAGCTTCCCTATCTGCTCGACGTGCGGATCGACACCACCACGCGGCCTCCCATCGGAACCCGCTTTTCGAGCCTGTCCGCCCAGGCCAATCAAACCGCGATGTCGGACGACGTCTGACACCCATTCGAGACCCGGTCCGATGCTCTGCTCCGACCGGCCGCGACAAACTCGTAGCCGTCTCGGGGGCCCGAGCCGGAGAGCCCGAAACAAACCACCCTGGAGACCGATTCATGATCACGCTACTCCCGCAAGAACCATCGCTTCCACCTTGCCGTCCCGCCCTGCAGATTCTTCTCGTCGAAGACAATTCTGCTGACGTACGGTTGACCGAAGAGG
Organism: uncultured Thermoanaerobaculia bacterium; assembly: GCA_964565225.1. Taxonomy (GTDB): domain Bacteria; phylum Acidobacteriota; class Thermoanaerobaculia; order Multivoradales; family J023; genus CAZMEL01. Next base: position 8,753 of record CAZMEL010000095.1, read on the forward strand.
CATTCAAGGAAGGGCATGTCAATACCTGGCTCCAGGTGGCTCGTGACGGCGAGGAGGCGCTGGCCATTCTCCGCCGCCAGGCCCCGTTCACCGACGCCGCCCGTCCCGACATCGTGCTCCTCGACCTCAACCTGCCGCGCAAAGACGGCTTCGAGGTGCTGGCGGAGATCAAGAACGACGAAGAGCTCCGCCACACTCCGGTAGTGGTGCTCACCACCTCGAACGTTCTGGAGGACGTGCAGCGGACCTACGACCTACATGCGAACTGTTACATCCGCAAACCGGTGGACTTCGAGGATTTTCTTCGCGTCGTCCGCCAGATCGACGAATTCTGGCTCTCCCTCGTGGAGCTTCCGCTCCGAGCATGAGCTCACCCTCCGACCCTCCCAGGGCTCTGGGCCCCTCTTCCGTCGCCGCCTCAGCGGTTGCGGCTGGTCTGGCCGCCATCTCCATGGCCTGCGGCCTGCTGCTGGCCCAGAAGCCGCTGCTCGCAACGCTGGCCGCTCCTTTCCTCGTCGGTAGCGGCGTCTGGCTGACCCGCTGGGCCGTTCACCGCGAGCAGCAGTCGCTGGACGCCGTGATCCACTGGCTCGACGATGCACGGGGTCGCTCGGGCCCGGTGCCGACTCGCCCGCCGGCCCGCGGCAAAGCCCTGGTGCTGGGCCAGATACTGGACGACCTGATCGCCAGGATCGAGCAGCTGCGGTCACGTGAAGGGCGCTACCGCAGGCTGATCGAGGCTTCCCGTACCGCCATCTACGTGGTGGCGGACGATCGCCTGATCTATGTCAACCCGCAGTTCGCAAAGCTCTTCGGCCTGCCGATCGCGGAGATCGCACGACCCGGGTTCGACCTCGAGAGCCTGGTGGTTCCGGGGAGCGTTTCTCTCGTGCCTTCCCTGCAGTCCCTGGATCTCGACCAGGAGCTGCAGCACCCCATCAACCGTGCCACCCGGCCTCTCTACCGTGTCGATATCACCGACGAAGCCGCTGCCCTCGGACCCGTACCGGTCTTCGAGGTCCAGGGCCGGACCCACGCCGGCGAGCTCCTCGATCTCGAAGTCGTGGCCGCCGCCGTACATTGGGACGGCGAGCCCGCCATCATGGGGATGTTGAACAACGTGACCGAGCGCAAGCTGGCGGCCCTCGAGCGGGAGCGAGAGCTCCTGACCGCTTCGCGAGAGCAGCTGGCGGAGTCGGTGCGCGAGCTGGCCGACCGCAACGAGCAGCTGCGGCAGTTCACCCGGGTCGTCTCCCACGATCTCAAAGAGCCTCTGCGCACCGTCGCCAGCTACGGGCAGCTCCTGTCGCGCCGCTACTCGGGCCAGCTCGACACCGAGGCCGAGGAGTTCCTGCAGTTCATGGTCGGCGGGGTGAATCGAATGAAGCAGCTGATCGAAGATCTGCTGGCCTTCTCCCGTCTCGAGAATCAGCACACCCCTCGGCCGGTGGACTGCGACGAGATTCTGCACACGGTGCTCGCCAATCTCCACTCGGCCGTGGAGACCGGTGGCGCTCGGATCGAGATCGAGAGCCTGCCCCGAGTGCTCGCGGATCCCTCGCGACTGGTCCAGCTCTTCCAGAACCTGATCGCCAACGCGATCAAGTTCTGTCGTGAAGAGACCCCGGTCGTGCGCATCTCGGCACCCCGCAGGAGACCGGTGGATCTTCGCCATCGAAGACAACGGAATCGGAATCGATCCGCAGTATCACGAACGAATCTTCTCCATCTTCCAACGCCTGCACGACCGAGAGAGCTACGCCGGAACGGGTATCGGCCTGACCATCTGCCGTCGGATCGTCGAGCAGCACGACGGGAAGATCTGGGTCGAGTCGACCCCGGGACAAGGCTCGACGTTTTGTTTCACCCTGGCAGCAGGTGACCGGCGGTCGGAGCAGGAGCTCCTGACCGAGTCGGTGCTCCAGGCACTCTCGGGCGAAGAGTAGAGCCGATGACGACGACTCACGAAGCACATCTACCGGTCCTGCGGGTGGAAGACGATCCCGCCGAAGCCTTCTGGCTCGAAGAGAGGGTATGCCGGCTCGCAGGGGGTGTCGCCGACGATTTCGGCAACATACTCACGGCGATCACCATCCACGCGGAGTTCCTCGTGGGCAAGCTGCCGGAGGATGATCCGCTGAATCGCCGTGCGCGGGACATTCAGCGCGCCGCGCGCCGCGGCTCGGGCCTGATCGGCCAGCTCCTGGCCTTTAGCCGGCAGCAGGTCTTGCGCCCGGAGCTGGTGAGCCTGAGCGCCGTTGTGGCGGAGGTCGGCGGGCTCTTCCAACGGATTCTCGGCGACGAAATCCAAGTGGCTCAGCGCCTGGTGGAAGATCCCGGCCTCGTGCACGCCGATCCGAGGCAGCTGGAGCACGTGATCCTCCATCTCGTAGCGAATTCCAAGGAAGCCATGCCCCTCGGCGGTGATCTGTTGCTGGCAACGGCCGAAGTCGACGTCGGACACGACCTCTCGGGGGTCGACGGGCCGATTCCGCCGGGCTCCTATGTGCGCCTGGACGTCGCAGACTCCGGCGAAGGCATGGATCCCGCTACCCAGAAGAAGATCTTCGAGCCCTTCTTCACCACCCGCGAAGGAAAAACCGGCCTCGGGCTCGCAGCGATCCACGGAATCGTCGAGCAGAGCGGAGGTTATCTCTCGGTGGTGAGTCAGAACGGAGGAGGCACTTGTGTCTCGGTCTACCTGCCGCGGGTCGAGCGCCGGGCGCCCGACCTCTCCGACCGCCCGATCCACGCGAGCCCGGGCGGCCAGGAGACCATTCTGCTCGTCGAGGACGACTCCGATCTCCGGCGGCTGATGGGCGAGGCGCTTCGCCAGGAGGGTTACGAGGTTCTCGAAGCCAGCTCCGGGCGGAAGGCTCTCGATCTCGCCTCTCGTCCCGGTCGTGAGCCGGACCTCGTGATTACGGACTTCGTGTTGCCCGATCTCCTCGCTACCGAGCTCCTCGCGGAGCTGCGCAACCGCAATCCGGGGCTCCAGGCGATCTTCCTCTCGGGTTACATGGACGAGACCACCGTCCAGCTGAGGGGAGCTGCCGCCACCCGTGTGCCCTTCGTGGAGAAGCCGTTCAGCACCACCAGCCTGAACCGCAGGGTGCGTGAGGTTCTCGACGCTGCGTGCCCGTGAACGGCAGGTACCCAGCTCTCGAGGAATGAGCCACGAGGAATCCTTGGCAATCGGTTCGACCTTGAGGTAGGGTCATTGCCTTCTCTTGGTATCGATTACCGGGGCTTGCTGGTTTGCACGAAACAATGGAGGGAACGTTGCGATGATTCGGATCGTTATCGCCGATGACCATGCCATGCTTCGTGGTGGGTTGAAGCTGCTTCTCGAGAGCGAGGCGACCATGCGGCTCGTCGGAGAGGCATCGAACGGCGGCGAGGCGCTGGAGGTGGTGAAGAAGACCCGCCCCGACGTCCTCCTGCTCGATGTCTCCATGCCCGGGCGAGGTGGGCTCGATATCGTCAAGGAGCTCAAACAAGATCAGCCCGGTCTGCATATCCTGATGCTGACCGCCCACCCGGAGGATCACTACGCCATTCGCTGTCTACGCAACGGCGCCGACGGGTACCTGACCAAGGATCAGGCCGTCGACCGCCTGGTCGAGGCGATTCGCAAGGTGCAGAGCGGAGGGAAGTACGTGAGTCCGCAGCTCGCCGAGCAAATGGCCTTCAGCCTGCAGATCGACTACGGCAACGCACCCCACGAGGCCCTCTCGGACCGCGAGTTCCAGGTGCTGCGAATGATCGCCTCGGGGCTCACCGTTTCCGAGATCGCCTCGGAGCTGAACCTGAGCGTCAAGACGATCAGCACCTACCGCACCCGGATCCTCGAGAAGATGGACTTCCGCAACAACTCGCAGATCACGCATTACTGCCTGCAAGAAGGTCTGATCTGATCCCGGACGCCGACGAGCTCGAGGACGTGGCAGTGGTCAGGGTCCGCTGCACCTGGCGTCGCAGGGCTTCCACGGTAAACGGCTTCTGCAACATGGCGTCGTCGGTCGACATCTCGAAACCATCGTTCTTCCAGCTCTGGTTGTAGCCGGAGATGAACAGGGTCTTGAGACCCGGACACGCCTCACGCAGTCGCTCGGCGAGCTCGAAACCACCCATCCTCGGCATCATGACGTCGGTCACCAGCAGGTCGACCGGCTCTCTCCAGGACTCGAAGAGCTCCAGCGCATCGAGCCCATCGACCGCGGTCAACACCGAGTAGCCCTCGTTCTCCAGGGCCTCTGCGAGCAACCCGCGCAGGGCGCCCTCGTCCTCGACCAGTAAAATCGTCCCGCGGTCGTATCCGTCGTCGAGCCGCTCGACCCTTTCCGGTGAGGCCTCCTGTACCTGCTGGCTCGCCGGCAACCAGACCGAGATCGTGGTTCCGTGCCCTTCGCGACTGTCGACGCTGATCTGCCCACCGCTCTGGCGTACGATTCCGTAGACGATGGCGAGACCGAGGCCGGAGCCCTGCCCGGCGGGTCTCGTGGTGTAGAAGGGCTCGAACATGCGGTCCTGGACCTCTTCACTGATCCCGGTCCCGCGGTCGCGCACCCGAAGCACCAAGAGCTCGTCGCTGCCCAGCTCGACCTCTCCGGGATTGATACTGCCGTCCCCCTTTCGCACGTGCTCGACCCAGATTTCCACCGGCCCACCGTTGGGCATGGCCTGGCTGGCGTTCAGAGCGAGATTGACGATGACCTGCTCGATGCGGCTGCGATCGATCTCTACCGGCGGTAGCCCCGCGGTCTTGCGGATCTCGAGATCCACGTGGTCCCCGAGAAGCGTCCGGAGCATTGTCTCGAGCTCCGTCACGATATCGGTCAGGTCGAACACCTGCACGTCCAACATCTGCTGACGGCTGAAGGCCAGTAGCTGGCGGATCAGGTTCTTGGCCCGCTCTCCCGCCGCGAGGATCCCCTCCAGGTGCCCTCTGGCCGTCTCCTCTTCTCGGACCCAAGGCATCAGGAACTCGCCGTGGAGGTGAATCACCGCCAGGAGGTTGTTGAAATCGTGAGCCACTCCCGCCGAGAGGCGTCCGATGGCTTCGAGCTTCTGCGACTGGAACAGCTGCTCCTGCAGGAACCGCCGCTCCCGAATCTCGCTCTGTACCCGCAACAAGGAGGCCATCTGGTTGCTCGCCTGCCGCAGGAGCGCCACGTCGCTCTGCGGGTAGTAGTCGTCGGGATCCCGGCGGCCGAAGAGCCAGATCCCGGTCAGTGTGCTCTCGCTCCACAGAGGCAGGGCCTGCCGCACCCAGTCGGGGCTCTCCGCGGACAGGTGGCCGCTGGCGACGAAGTCCTGGGTGACCCGAGACAGGGTCGCCCGCTCGTTTGCGTCCAGCGCCTCCACGCCGGTCTCGTACACCTTGCGAACCTCGTCGGCCTCGAAGATGTAGAGCGCCGACTGCCGGATCATCATCGTCGGCAAGACCTCTTCGTGCAGGAGGCGCACGAGGGCCTGCTCTTCGTAGAGCTGCGGGATGTTCTGGGCGAACACCCGGAGGATCTCGTCCGGAGTGTGGAGAATGCCGAGGACCCGACGATCGAAAGTACGCTGGCAGAGCTGGAAGAGGCTCTTGCCACCGATCGCCGAGATCATTCCACCCCCGAGACAGAAGAGGATCGGGTTCGTTTCCAGGGCACCGGTTTCGAGGCCCACCAGCAAGAGCAGGAACTGCAGGACGACGACACAGACCAGGAATGTCCAGAGGCCGAGCAGGCGGTTGGCGCGAAACTCGTTGACCCCCAGGTTCTTCTTGGCCGCGGCATAGAGGTAGGTCGCCGGCAGGAGCGGAACGGTGGCCAGGAGCAGGGAGCGCAGGAGCAATGGGGCCCCGGCGGCCATGCCGTGGTCGAGCTGCCCCGGCAGGTCGAGGGCCACCAGCAAGAGCCAGGGACCGAGGCCGACCGCGTTACCGAAGAGCATCAGGCGGCTGGCCTGCCGCTCGCTCGGAGGCCCGGGGAGAGACTGGCGAATCCCGAGAACGAGCAGCGAGATCCCGAGAGCGGCCACCACCGGAACACCGAAGGATCCTTCGGGCAACCACCCACCGAGGTCGCCGCCGAGCCCCACCAGCGAAACCGAGTAGACGAGCGCCAGCAGCGCGATTCGCGCCCGCTTGGGCAGCACGACCGACGGCAGGGTGAGGTGCAGATGTGTCGTGAGAGGTAGGAAGAGCCAGGATGCGGTGTGGAAGACGATCACCGAGAGCCCCAGCTGCGTGGCCGACAGGGCGCCAGCGGCGAACCACAGGGCCGTCACATACCCGAAGAGGAGCATGAGCAGCCAGCACTCGTTGCGCGGACGGAGAAAAAGGCCCGCTGCGGTGCCGCAGATCCAGAAGACCAGGGAGACCAGCAGGATCAGGGTGTCTTCCAGGCGTCGTCCGAGGGTGCTACCGCTCGGCGGCTCGAGGGTCAGGTGCCGTTCGCTGCCGTCGCGCTCGAATCGGACATCCAGGGGGCCCTCCGTCCAGCTCAGGCTCTGCGTCCGATCGGAGAAATAGGCGTCCCGCTCCACGCCGCCCAGCTCGAGGATCTGGTCGCCCGCCCGCAGGCAAAGCTCCTCCGAGCTGCACGGCTGCCCTTTGATCACTTTCCAGGTCGCCAGATCGACCCGGAAGTCCGGAGCCACCTGCCGCAGGAGCAACGCTCCGTAGCCGAGGCAGGTGAGCAGCACCAGGCTGCCGAGGACCATGAAGACTCGGTCGATCCAGATCGACGACCATTCCTTGGGGCGGGACATACCATTCTCCCATCGCGGGCGTTTCCGAAACCCCCACGTTCGGAAAGCGCCCAGATTTCGAATTCAATCGTCCGTTTCGAAAGCTCTCCAGGTTCCCCAGGCTCCGAAGCCGGGTTTCATGCGGAGAATCTCAGCGGCGTTCTCCGCGAAGCTCCGAGAGAGCTGGTGGAGCTCCTGGCCGTTGGCCGATGCAAGAACCGGAGCTTGGACCATTGCGTGAAATTGTCGAATCGTCATGGCAGGTTCTCCCGAAGACATTCGGCCGGGGTCAGGGTCCGCGACCGGTCATTTGGTGAGGCGTCGAAATGACGTCCTCTTCGCCAACCAGTCTAGGTCGCGGGTTTCCGGGCGGCCATCGGAAGATGTCCGGACCTGCCTACGGGAACCGTCCCCTCCGTTTGTCGGAGAATCTCCGACCGATTGTCTCCGAGGCCTCACTCCGGATGGCGAGGCAGGCATATGCTCCGCCAGGCGTTTGCTCTCGATTCGCAGAGCCCGACGAAACTGAATCCAAGGACTTATACATATTGAATCGACAATAAGTGTTCACGGCAGAAGGGTCCATCAGCCAAATTCTCCGGTTCTTGTAGGACATCGTCCTGCAAGCTGCCGGTTCTTGGCCTGCACCCGGGTCTTTCGACGTCTCTATGGCCGCCGAAACAGGGGGGAAGGAGCATCCTTCGGAACCGGGCTCCGACACCTGCGCGTTCTCCCCGGCCCGCGGCGTCGGAGACTCTCCTACAATCCGGCGGAGGGTTTTCCGATCGAGCGTCGGGACAAGCGCCGATAGGCCCGGCCGCTCGCGCATGACGAAATAGGGTCATGCGAAATCTACCCAACGTCCTGCCACCTTTTCTCTCTCGAAGTCTTCGCCACCTCTTGACGATCAGCACACTGGTCGGCACGAGCCTGGCCACAGGTTGTTCGACGGCGGCTCTGGGCGCCGGACACTTCGACGTTCGCCCGGTACGGGTCGAGCTCCATCGCCCCGGGGCCATCGGTGTCCTGGAGCTCGGGAACCGCGGCCCCGAGCCGGTGGTGATCCAGGCCGAGAGCCGGCGCTGGAGCCAGGTCGACGGCCAGAGCCTCTACCATCCGGACAACTCTCTCCTGATCTCCCCACCGATCTTCACGATCGAGCCCGGGCAGCGCCAGGTGGTCCGGGTCGGACTTCGCAATCCGGCCCCGGTGGAGACCGAAGAAACCTTTCGGATCTTCTTCTCCGGGATTCCCGGGCCGGAGAGCACCGGAGGCCGCAAGTCGGCCGGAGTCGATATCGCCCTGCGCCTCGCGGTTCCCGTATTCGTGGCTCCTCGCGAGAGCCTCGAGCCGCCCCTGGAGGGCTCGATCCGGCGCCGGGCCGACGACCGCCTCGAGCTGGTGGTGAGCAATCCCGGCAATGTCCACGTCCAGCTCCGTAGCCTGGGTTGCTCGAGCGGCAACCGTGCCATGGCCGTCGGCGAGGTCGTGGGTTACGTGCTCGCCGGCACCCAGCGTCGGTTCGAGGTCGATCCCGAAGGCTGGGCGCCGATGCGCGAGCCCTGGAATTGCGACCTCCGGGCCGACACCGACCGCGGCGTCCGCGAGACTCGCCTGTCGGGGTGGCCCTTGCTGGCCGCGGCGGAGGCTCCCGGATCTTGAGCCGACGGGGCCACACGGCAGCGGCGGTCTTCGTGCCCCTGGCTCTCTGGGTCTTCGTGGCCGCCGCCGCGCAGGCGCAGCTACCGGACGCGGGCCGAGTCGACGCCGACGCCGAGCTGGAGCCACTCTTCCTCCAGCTGGTGGCGGACGGAGCCGTGGACGGGAAGGTGGCGAGGGTCTTTCGGCGTCCGTCCGGAGGGCTCTTCGTCCCGCTGCAGCACGTGTTGCAATGGCCCCTGGACGCCGACCCGGCAGAGTCCTGCCACTGGATCTCCGGCGAGTGCCTCGTCTTGCTGGAAGAGCTGCCGGGAATCGTCTACGAGATCCGCGAAGTCGAGCAGCAGCTCGACGTTCGCATCGAGCCGTGGGCTCGTCCCCGGCAGGTCTTCGACGCCGGCATCAGCGCCGGTCCGACCCCATGGCCCTCGGCAACGAGCTGGTTCCTCGACTATGCCCTCACCGCCGAACGCATCGACTCGGGAGCCACCGTCGAGCGGCTCGACGGCCTGCTCGAGCTCGGCGCCGTGCAAGGAAAATGGCTCGCCTCCAGCCGAATCCTCGCGAGCCGCGACGGGCTCGAGCGTCTCGACACCACCTGGTCCCTGGCCCAGCCCGATCAGCTCGCCGGATGGAAAGTCGGCGACGCGGTGGCGCCGGGAGGGTCGCTCGCCCCCCCGCTGCGGTTCGCGGGGGCGCAGTGGGGAACCCGTTTCGACCTCCAGCCGCGCTACATCACGTATCCGCTCCCGTCCATCGAGGGTACGGCCACTCTTCCCTCCGTGGTCGATCTCCTGATCGACGGTGCCCTGCGCATGCGGCGCGAGGTCGAAGAGGGCGGATTCGAGATTCGAGAGCCGCCCCTGGTCTCGGGCAGCGGCCAGCTCGAGCTCCGACTCCGAGACCTCACCGGCGGCGAGCGGGTGATCCGTCGACCCTTCACGGTGCACAGCGAGCTGCTGCGGCCTGGCCTGGAGCAGTGGTCGGCTCAGGCCGGTTTCCTGCGCCAGGGTTTCGGCTCTGGGTCCGATGGCTACGGACCGGCCTTCGCTTCGGTGGACTATCGCCGGGGGATCGACGACCATCTCACCATCGATACCCACGGCGCCCTTCGCAAGGGGCACCAGGTCGCTGCCGTGGCGGCGACCTGGGCCCCCGGCCGGGTGGGGGTCTTCGACTTCGGTGTCGCGGCAAGCCACGGCGAGGTCGCTGGCGCCGACGCGGGGGGTGGGCTGGCGCGCCTCGGATTCGAGCACCGGCGCCGCGGCTTCTCCGCCGCCGCCGAGCTGACCCTGGCCGATCGTTCGTTCCGCTGGCTCGGCACCACCGAATCGCCGCGCCGTAGCCTGCGGCTCCGCCTCTCCGTCTCGCCCCCGGGGTTCGGAAACCTTTCTCTCGGCTATGTGACCCGCGAGCGGGGAGACGAGCCTCGCACCGAGCTGCTCACCGTGGCGTACTCCCGGTCGTTGAGCCGTCGTCTTCGTCTACGGGTCAGCGGGTTCGAGCTCCGGGGGGCGACGAGCCGCCGCGAGGTCTCCGTGGGGGTCTCGCTACCTCTCGGACGCCGGACCAGCGCGAGCGCCCGGGTCCGGTCCGATGATGGCGAGCTCCGGACCCGCTTCGAGCTCGACCGCCGGCCGCCGGCCGGCCCGGGATTCGGGGCGCGGGTGGTGGTGGAGCCCGGCGACGATGATCGCTTGGAGGTGGCCGCCGGCCTGGCGACCGACACCGGGCGTTTCGATGTTCGCCTGGCCCGAAGACAGGGATCTTCGGGGATCCAGCTGCGGGCCGAGGGATCCCTCGTCTGGCTCGGAGGATCGGTGTACGCGACTCGCCCTCTCTCCCAGGGTTTCGGCCTGGTGCGCCTCCGGCATCCTGGTGTCCGCGTCTACGCCGACAACCAGCTCGTGGGCCGCACCGATCACCGTGGCCGGATCCTGGTACCCGCCCTGCGTCCGTTCCAGCTCAATGCGATCCGCATCGACGGGCGAGACCTGCCGTTGTCGGTCCGGGTCGATGGCCTCGAGCTCGACGCCGTGCCCTTCGAACGTGGTGCCCTCATGCTCGATTTCCCGGTCGCTTCTACCCCCAGTGTCCTGCTCGAGCTGGTGCGTCCCGGTGGCTCGCTCGTCCCGGCCGGCGCGCGGGTCGAGCGTCGGAGCGGCGAGCCGCCGACGGTCGTGGGGAATGGCGGGATGGTCTATCTCGATCGCCTGGTGGCCGACGACGATCTCGTGGTGCGTTGGGCGGGAGGCCAGTGTACGGCGCGGGTCGATCCACTCCCGGAATCCTCGGACCTCGATCTCGGTCCCGTGATCTGCAAGGAGACACCATGAGCCTCCCTTGTCCATGGCCCCGACTCGTTCTCGCCCTCGCCCTGCTCACGATACCCGTGGCGGAGTCCGATGCCGCCTGCGACAGTGTCGACGTGACCGTGAGAGGCATCGACTTCGGCCGCTGGAATCCTCTCGAGCCCGGCCCCCACGACGGCGTGGGAGAGATCATCGTGCGCTGCTCCTCGAGCGAGGATTCGTTCGGGCCCGCGACCTACGAGATCACCATCGATGGCGGCGCCGCTGGCGATCCGAGACACAGACGCCTCGAAGGACCTCGAGGTAGCATCGACTACGGCCTCTTCCTCGATCCCGCCCGGACCGTGCCCTGGGGGGGCGAAGGTGGCGGCGGCGCGCCGGTGCAGGGTGCCACGGAGCCCGGAGCGGAGCCCGGAGCGGAGACTCGCCGGCACATCATCTACGGAAGGCTCTACACGAGCCCCGAAATCTCTCCGGGAAGCTACGTCGACCAGCCGGTGATCACCATCTACTTCTGACCCTCGGCCTCACCTCTCACCGCTCTAGAGCCCCACCGGAGCCTTCGTCTCCGCTTTCGAGCTTCTGGTTCCATCGCGTCGTCGATGTGCGTCGGCTCCCCCGTGGGCCGGTCCGATGCACGTCCGAGAACCGGTCGACTTTCGTCCTACAGAGACTTCGGATTCCGACCGATTCTTGGTCTCGCGCCCGGTCGATACATTGATGGCATGGACAACAACAACCCATTCGAAACCAACGTCCTCTTCCCCTTCGCGGAAATCCGCGCGCTGGAACACAAGATGGAACGGCCGAAGGTTTTCTTCCTGCTCTGCAGACGCCGCGACATCTTGCCCATCGAACGAAGCCTGGCAGTCCACTCCGATCTGGACGTGGAGCCCACCTGGTGCTTCGATCCCCAACGAGCCCTGGCCCACCTCTGTGGCGTCCGTTACCACGCCATCGTGGTGCGCGCGACGCGGGAAGTGCCCCGCCTGGAATGCCTGGAGACCCTGTGTGAACGCATTCGGGACACGGCGGTGATCGTGCTTCGCGATGCCGACGCCCCGGAGCTGGGCAAGAAGGCCATCGCCCGTGGAGCCTTTGCACAGTTCTCGACCCGCAAGCTCGACAGCCCGGCCTTCGGCTTCTGCTTGCGTTTCGCCTGGTACCACCAGATGGCCGAGCATCCTCTGCAGCCGGGCGCGGTCCGGCAGCTGGCGGCGGTCGAGTCGGCGGCGTGGGAACGGCCCGGTCCACGAACGTGAGCCGGCCGTCTGTAGGTCGGCGTCCGACGGCCCGACGAACCGAAGCCCCACAAACCGACACGCGATCTTCCGATGGTCGCCGGCTCGTGAGCTGGGCACAATAGTCCTCGAACAACGAAGCCATCCTGCAGGTGGCAAATCTCAATTCTCTTGTACGCAGCAACCACAGATCGGGAAGGAGTCCCCCTGATGATCACCCCCACCAACAACTATCTCGCCAATCCCATCGCCATCCTCATCGCCACCCTCGGCCTCATGGGCTCGGCATCCACCGCCCAGGTCAGCTCCCAATTCGAAGTCAAGGTGGAGGTGGTCGAATCCTGCACCGTCGAGGCCAACGACCTCGACTTCGGAACCTACGACCCCAACAGCCTCGTGCCAACGCTCTCGACCTCGACCATCACTGCCACCTGTACCCTGCTCACCCCCTTCGACGTGGGCCTCGATGCCGGCTCCAACGGTAGCTCGGTCAGTGATCGCCAGATGAGCGACGACGCGACCGGCGCCGAGAGACTCGCCTACAACCTCAGCTGTGCAGGTGTCGGCGTCCCGGCCTGCGCCCTGAACTGGGGTGATACACCGGGAACCGACACCTTCCTCGGCATCGGCACCGGTCTCGCTCTGCCGATCGTCGTCACCGGCACCATTCCTACGGGCCAGCAGGTGACTCCCGGCACCTACCGCGACACCCCGGTCACCGCGACGATCTACTTCTGAAACATTCGACTTCCGAGACGTTCCGATCGTTCCAAACCCCAAACCCTCATCTCTTCGACGACCCCCAGCCGGTGGCTGGCCCTCCCAACGGCCGGCTTCGGTCCATCGCTCACGACCGGAGCCGAATCTCCTCCCAACCGGTCCTCCTTGTTGAGGACCGGCTTTTTTCTCTGAGGGAGATGCGGAGGCCAGGCGAATCTGATAGCGTCTATCGATTCGATCTGATCACTTGTCTTGGGTCTTCGAGTCTGAGGACTTTTCGTTGATGGAGGATGGCTCATGGCCATAGCAAGAAATCTGTTGCCGATCGTTTTCGGTCTGCTGATTTTCCTTCCGGAAAAGGGAGAAGCGCTCGGCCCGGGTGTAGAGAATATCGACATTCTCGGCTCGGTAGTTACCGCAGAGGTCGTGCTCCTAGAAGGCATCAGAGCAGATCTGCGCATCGAATTCGAAGAGGTCAACGGCCTGACCGAGCAGAGTCTCGGCCTCTCCGCCGAGCTGATCCATCCAACGGACATCGCCTTGTTGGCGCGACTCCCTTCCGTCTCGGGACTCTCGATACCGGTCGGTTTCCCGCTGCTCCTACGTTTCGACCCTCCCCCGGGAAGCCCGCTCTCGTTCCGCGGCGTGACCGAGGTCGAGATCTACACGAAGAACCTGAACTACGCCCCGGGCTCGATCCTCCGCCTCTTCGCGGCGCCGCCCGGAGAGCCGTTCGAAGACGTGAGTGCCTGGATGGACTCGGGTAGCTACCGTGTGGGCGCCGTTCACCCGGAGTTCTACCGCGAGCATCTCATCATCCTCGACCCGAGGCCGTTCGAGGCGGTGGTCGGCCAACAGCTCGAGGCGCTCGAGGCCTCTCTTCAAGATCATGTGCTCTCGATCTCGGGACCGGTCTGGAGTGAGCTCGATCAGTTGCTGCTCGATGTTCGGGCCGCCTGGAGCCAGGGCTCCCCGGCCCAGGCCCGCACCGTCCTGGCCACTTTCGAGCAGCGGGTCGTCGAGGAGAGCGGAGTGGCGATCCCGGACCTCTGGGAAGCCGGCTCCGAGCTCGTGAACGCCGCCGGTGAGCTGCGAGCAGGAGCGACCAGGCTCGATCTGAGCCTGTTGCGCCAGGCTGGCGGCCTGCCCTGAGCCCGCGATGCAGGCGCGCCTTCTCGTGCACTTCGCCGAGCGGCCTTCGCGAAGCTTTCCGCTGGCCGTAGACCACCCGCAGGTGATCGGCCGGGACCCGTCTTGTGCAGTGGTCATCGACGACGATCGGATCTCCCGTCGCCACGCCAGGCTCACGGCGACCGACGGCCGATGGAGGCTCGAAGATCTCGGCAGCAAGAACGGCACGTCGCTCGAGGGGCGCCCTCTCACCGAATCCGAGAACGGCCTGGAAATACCCGACGGGGCCTGGATCAGCCTCGGGGGCCTGCTGGTCCAGCTCGAGAGCCTATCGAGCGAGAAGCTGGCGTCAGAGGCTCGGCGCGACGCCGAACGGTGGCGAACATCGCTCGGCCTGCAGGCCCGTTTCGACCCTTCCGCCGGCCTCGAGAGCCTGCTCCAGCAGGTCTTGCGATCGATCCTCGAGGTCGGCGGCTGTGAGCGAGGATTCGTCTTGCTCAGCCGGCCCGATGGTGGCCTCGAGCTCATGGCCATCGTCGGTGTCGAGGTCGAGGATCTGCACACCGCCGAGTTCTCGGGCAGCGTCGGCGCGGTCTCCCGGGCGCTGTCCTCGGGGCGGCCGGTGGCACTGGCCGACGTTTCTGCCGATACCGTGCTCGGGGCCCGGCCGAGCATCATCGCCAACCGGGTCGCTACCTTGATCTGCCTGCCCCTGGTCGTCATGGGTCGGACGATCGGCGCGATCTATGCCGACAGCCACCAGGTCGGAGGCGGCCTGTCGGACCTCGACGTGGAGATTCTCACGGCTCTGGCCTCCCACGCCGGCCTGGCGATCGGCGTTGCCCAGCTGCACCGGGAAGTCGTGGGGCTCGGCGAAGAGATGCCGCAGGCGCTGGATCGCAGCCTCCCCGCCTATCGGCCGACCGGCGATTGGCGGCACGGGCTGACGGTGAAGGTCGGCCCGGAGGCCGGGGCGTGAGCTCCGGCTCGAGACCCGAGCCGTCAGATCCATCGCTCGCCATAGGAGCGACACGGACGAACGTCGGCATTCCTGCCCTCCAGGCCCAGGACTCTTTGTTCGCCGGCCGCTACCGCATCGTCAAGCTGCTCGGTATCGGCGGCATGGGAATGGTCTACCAGGCCTTTGACGAGCAACTCGAGCTGCCGGTGGCCCTCAAGCTGCTGCGGCCCGAGCGGGCTAGCGATCAGGCGACCCGCGACCGCTTCCGCCAGGAGCTGATCCTGGCGCGCCAGGTCTCTCATCGCAATGTCGTCCGGATCCACGACCTCGGCCAGGAAGGCGACACCTACTTCCTGACCATGGATTTCATCGAGGGACGCTCGCTGCAGAAAGTCCTGCAGGAGGAGGGTCCCTTACCGCCCGAGCGGGTGCTGGCGCTCGGGCGGCAGCTGGCGGGGGCGTTGACAGCAGCGCATCGCGAAGGCGTCGTCCACCGTGACCTCAAGCCGGCCAACGTGATGGTCGACGCCGCCGACCGGGCCTTCGTGACCGATTTCGGAATCGCGAGCTCGGCCAGCGTCGCCGGCCTGACCGCGACCGGTAGCGTGGTCGGCACTCCCGACTACCTCTCCCCCGAGCAGGCTCGCGGCGAGCCCGCCGATCCGCGCAGCGACCTCTACGCCCTCGGCCTCATCCTCTTCGAAATGGCGACCGGACGCCTGCCGTTTCCCGGAGGCAGCCTCTCCGAGGTTCTGGCCCAGAGAGCCTTCGGACGCCCCTGGCTCCTGCGGGAGGTCGCCGCCGAAGCGGGCGCCGAGGCGCCGCCAGGGCTCGCCGCGATCATCGATCGTTGCCTCGAGAACGACATTACGAGCCGCTACCAGAGCGCGGAGGCCCTGGCCGCCGACCTGAAGTCGGGCCAGACCCGACCCGGCTTCCGTCTGCGGATCCCGGCGCGGGTACGGAGGGTCTCTGCGATCCTCGCGGCAAGCGCCCTGCTCCTGGGCCTCGTGGCAGCTGCTCTCTTCCGGGCCGGCTCGCTTCGAGACACCACCGGCCCTCTCCACACGATCGCCGTGCTGCCGCTCGTCGACGAAACCGGACGTGCCGATCTCGGCTGGGTCTCCAAGGGATTCGCCGAGCTGGCCGCCGGTGAGCTCGCGGAGAACCCGGAGCTGCAGGTGGTCGGCGGGCTTCGAACGTTTCGCACCCTCGACGACCTGGGAATCGAGAGCGCTTCGGCGACCGAAGCCGACTTGCGCCTGGTGGCGGAGCTGCTCGACGTCGACCGGCTGGTGACCGGCCATGTCCGCGCTTCCGGCAACGGGATCCGGATCGACGCCCGGCTGCTC
>CAZMEL010000096.1:0-24568 GCA_964565225.1 uncultured Thermoanaerobaculia bacterium
TAATAAAAGTTTTAAAAAGTCAGGAAGAATAGTCGGTGATGTGATGGGTAAATACCATCCTCATGGCGACAGCGCGATCTACGACACCATCGTTCGCCTGGCGCAGGATTTCTCGATGCGCTACCCGCTGGTCGACGGCCAGGGCAATTTCGGATCCATCGACGGCGACAGTGCTGCCGCCATGCGGTACACGGAGATTCGCCTGACCCGACTCTCCGAGGAGATGCTCAAGGAAGACATCGAGAAGGAGACGGTCGACTGGATTCCGAACTACGACGAATCGGAGAGCGAGCCCGTCGTGCTTCCGGCTCGTCTGCCCAATCTCCTGATCAACGGATCTGCCGGTATCGCAGTGGGAATGGCGACGAATATTCCACCCCACAACCTCACGGAAGTGATCGATGCGGTTTTGTTGATGATCGATCGGCCGGAGTGCACCATGGGTGAGCTGATTCACTTGCTTCCTGGTCCCGACTTTCCCACTCGCGGCTTCATCCACGGCGTACGGGGCATCCACGAGGCGTACATGACCGGCCGTGGAATCATCCAGTGCCGGGCCCGGGCCACCATCGAAGATCTTCCGCGAGATCGCCAGGCGATCATCGTCACCGAGATTCCCTACCAGGTCAACAAGGCACGGCTCATCGAGCGGATCGCCGATCTGATCCGGGAGAAGAGGATCGAAGGTATCAGCGACCTGCGGGACGAATCCGATCGCGACGGCATTCGAGTCGTCATCGAGCTCAAGCGGGGGGAGGTCGGAGAGGTCATTCTCAACAGCCTCTACAAGCTCACCCAGCTGCAGACCACGTTCGGCATCAACATGTTGGCGATCGTCGACAATCAGCCGAAGATCCTGAACCTGAAGGCGCTCCTGAGCCACTTCCTCAATCATCGCAAGACGGTGGTGATTCGGCGGGTGCGGTTCGATCTCCGCAAGGCCGAGCACCGGGCCCATATTCTCGAAGGCCTGCTGAAGGCGCTCGACATCATCGACGAGATCATCACCACCATCCGCTCGAGTGAAACGCCGGAGGTGGCGAGGAATCGCCTGATCGATGATTTCTCCTTCTCCACCATCCAGGCGCAGGCGATTCTCGATATGCGTTTGCAGCGGCTGACCGGCCTCGAGCGAGACAAGATCGTCGAGGAATACCGCGAGATCATGGCCTGGATCGAGAAGCTGCGGGCGATTCTCGCGTCGGATCAGCTCCTGCTGGAGGAAATTCGCGGCGAGCTCCTGACCATTCGTGAGGTCTATGGCGACGAGCGCCGGACCGAGATCATCGGTGAGACCAACGACATCACCATCGAGGACATGATCGCCGACGAAGACATGGTGATCACCGTCACGCGGGCGGGCTACGTGAAGCGCTCTCCGCTGACGCTCTACCGGGAGCAGGGGCGCGGGGGCAAGGGCCGCAAGGGAATGGAGACCAAGGACGGCGACTTCCTCGAACATCTCCACATCGCGTCGGCCCACAGCTATGTCCTGGTCTTCACCGAGAGCGGCCGGGTACATTGGATCAAGGTCCACCAGATCCCGGAGCTAGGACCGGCCTCCCGCGGCAAGGCGATCGTCAATCTCCTCGATCTGGAGAAGAACGAAAAAGTCGCCACCACCGTGGCGGTGCGCGACTTCGACAGCGGCTACCTGGTGTTCGCCACCGAGAAGGGCATCGTCAAGAAGACCGAGCTCGCCGCCTTCTCCCATCCGCGGGTCGGCGGCATCATCGCGATCAACGTCGACGAGGGCGATCGCCTGCTCGACGTCCGCAAGACCGATGGTGACCGGCACCTGCTCTTCGCCACGGCCCGCGGAATCGCTATCCGATTCCCCGAGAGCGACACGCGACCGATGGGTCGGGCCACCCGGGGTGTGCGCGGCATCAATCTGCGCGACGACGACCGTCTGATCGGAATCGCAGCCCTCGACGAGGAGGGAGACATCATGACCGTCACCGAGAACGGGTATGGAAAACGGACGGCGGTCGACGAATATCGAAGCCAGAGTCGAGGCGGCAAGGGAATCATCAATCTCAAGGTCAGTGAAAAGACCGGTCAGGTGGTGGGAGTGAAACAGGTGCAGCCGGAAGATGGCATGATGCTCATCACCCAGGCCGGAAAGTTGATCCGGATCAACGTCGACGGCGTCAGCCGGTTCGGGCGAGCGGCCCAGGGAGTTCGGGTCATGAATCTCGGCTCCGAAGACAGGTTGGTCGCCGTGGCCAAGATCGTCGATCGAGACGACGAGGAATCCGGAGACGAGGCAGGAGAAGAGAGCCTGGAAGAACCGATGGAGTCCGTGGAGACCGATACAGAAACATCGGACGGCTCGCCCGTCAACTGATACGAACCGAGGAAAAAGAGATGTTGTTCTTTCTCGATACCGCCGACCTGGAAGAGATCGAAACCGGGCTCGGTTGGGGAATGGTCGATGGTGTGACCACCAATCCGAGCCTGATCGCCAAGCAGGGCAAACCCTACCTGCCGACGGTCCAGGCCGTGGCCCAGCTGGTGCCCGGCCCGGTGAGTGGAGAAGTTCTCGCAACCGACTACGAAGGAATGCTCGACCAGGGCCGACGGCTGGCCGACCTGGCCGAGAACGTGGTGGTCAAGCTACCCCTGGGTCCCGATGGCTTGCGGGCGGTCAATACCCTGGCCGCGGAGGGCATCAAGAGCAATGTGACCCTCTGCTTTTCCTCGGCCCAGGCGTTGCTGGCGGCCAAGGCGGGTGCGACCTACATCTCGCCGTTCGTCGGACGTCTCGACGACGTGAGCCAGGAGGGAATGCAGCTGATCGAGGAGATCGTAGAGATCTACGACAACTACGATTTCGAGACAGAAGTCCTCGTGGCTTCGGTCCGGCATCCCTTGCACGTCGTGCAATCCGCCCAGCTCGGCGCCGGGGTGGTCACGCTGCCCTTCAGCGTTCTGCAGAGACTCTACAAACATCCCCTGACCGATATCGGCCTGGAAAAATTCCTGGCCGACTGGAAGAAGACCGGCCGGAGCTTCGACGACTGAGCTCTGCTCCGGATCCGATCGAGCCCCGCGAAGGTCCCGAAGAGTCTTGGGGCCTGTTTCAGGTCGCCTGGTTTTTCTACCTGATCCTGGCCACGGTCGCGATCCTCTGGCTCGGCTGGGCCCGAGACGGCCTGGAGATCGGAATCTTCCTGGATCTTCGAACCTGGTGGATCGATGGTGCCCTCGGCCTGCTCTCGGGGGGATTCCTGGTCGGCCTGTGGAGGCTCGGGAGCCGCTTTGTGGCCGAGATGCGGATCGTCGAGAGTACCTTGGCGGAGTACCTGGGAGCTCTCGACGCACCGATGGTCATCTCCCTGGCGATCATCTCCGGCTTTTCCGAAGAGCTCTTCTTTCGTGGCGCGGTACAGACCAGCTTTGGCTGGATCGCGGCCACCATCCTCTTCGCCCTGGTTCATTCCGGGCCCCATCGGGCGTTTCGTTGGTGGACCCTCTTCGCCCTGGTCGCCGGGCTCCTCTTTTCGGGCCTCACTCTGGTCCGGGGCAATCTCATGGCGGCCATTCTCGGCCACATCACCGTGAACGGGATCAACCTCTGGCTTCTTTCCAGAACCGGACCACCCGAGGGTAGCTCGGAAGACAGCTCGACCGAATGAACGCCCAGGAGTCGGTCCGGAGATTTTGCTAGACTCGTCTCTTCAAATGAACCAAGAACGATAGGTACCGTCCGTCGAAGGAGAACGATAAAGAAATGTCGAACCAGAGCCAGGATGTTTTTTCCAGGGTCGATCGCGAAAAAGACGAGTATCTGGAAGAGCTGAAGAGCTATCTCCGAATCCCTTCGGTTTCGACGGATCCCGACTTTCGGGGCGACGTGCTCCGCTGCGCCGAGTTCTTGCGGCAGAAGATGGAAGATGCCGGCCTGAGCGCTCGGCTGATCGAGACGGACGGACATCCGCTGGTCTATGGAGAGTGGCTGAACGCTCCGGGCCAACCCACCATCCTCTTCTACGGTCACTACGACGTCCAGCCGCCGGACCCTCTGGATCTTTGGCGCAATCCGCCATTCGAGCCCACGATCGAGGGTGACGAGCTGGTCGCCCGAGGGGCCACCGACGACAAGGGCCAGAGCTACGCCCACTTGAAGGCCGTTGCAGCAACTCTGGCCGAGCGTGGATCGTTGCCGATCAACGTGAAATTCATCGTCGAGGGAGAGGAAGAATCCGGCGGTGAGGCGATCGAGCAGTTCGTGCACCAGGACGGTGGCGAGCTCCTCGCTTGTGATGCGGTCTTCATTTCGGATTCGGCCATGTACGCCCCGGGCCAACCGTCCCTGATCTACGGGCTCAAGGGAATGGCCTACCTGGAGATCAAGGTCACGGGCCCGAACCGCGATCTGCACTCCGGGAGCTTCGGCGGCGCGGTCACCAATCCTGCCAATGCCATCGGTCATATCGTCGGCAAGCTCAGAGATCCCCGGACGGGCAGAATCCTGATTCCCGGCTTCTACGACGACGTGCGGCCGATCCAGGACTGGGAGCGAGAAGAATTCGCCAACCTTCCTTTCGACGAAGAGACCTACCGGCAGGAGATCGGAGTCCCCGAGCTCTTCGGAGAAGAAGGGTTCACGACCCTGGAACGGGTATGGGCTCGCCCGACCTGCGATGTGAACGGAATTTTCGGAGGTTATGCCGGAGCCGGCGCGAAAACCGTGCTCCCGGCCTGGGCCGGCGCGAAGGTTTCCATGCGCCTGGTTCCCAACCAGGATCCGGCGAAAATCGAAGAACAGTTCATCCAGTACGTTCGCAGCGTGGCGCCTCCCGGAGTCGAGGTCGAGATCACGGCTCATCACCACGCCGTACCTGTGCTCTTGGAGACCGAAGGCCCGGTGGTCGAGGCGGCGCTCGCGGCGTTGGAAGACGTCTGGAGCCGACCCGTCCGGGTTCGGGAAGGTGGCTCGATTCCCATCGTGTCGACCTTTTCCGAGGTCTTGGGCGTCCCTATTCTTCTGCTCGGATTCGGCCTTTCGGACGATCGTCTGCACTCCCCCAACGAGAAATTCAACATCTCCAATTTCTATGGTGGGATCCAGGCGGTGGTTCGATTGATGGATCGTCTACACAAGGACGGTTAGAGAGCGACTCTCCATGAGCGATCAAGATATCGAACGGGAGCTGAAGTTCGCCGAGGTAGATCACGGAATGCTCCGCGAGCGGCTGGCGACGATCGAGGCGGAGTCTCAAGGAACGCCCGCACTGGAAGACAACTGGCTCTTCGACTCGGAGGGTCGGTTGAGCGAAAAGCACAGCATCCTGCGCCTGCGAGTCGATCGCAATGGCTCCCACCTGGCGTTCAAGGGTCCGGCTCACTTCGAAGAGAGGACCAAGGTCCGCGTGGAATACCAGGTGGCCGTGGACGACTTCGAAACGACGAAGCGGATCCTCGAAGCGCTGGGCTATTTCCCGATCCGGCGCTACCAGAAGTACCGCGAGAACTGGTTGCTCGGCTCGGTGGTGATCTCTCTAGACCACACACCGATCGGGGATTTCGTCGAGTTCGAGGGTGAGGGATGTGAGCGAGTCGCCCGCCGGAGTGGATTCGATCCCGATCGCGCCGAACGAAGAGACTACATGAGGCTGTACGAGGAGTATCTGAAGGAACATCCCGACGCACCTCCCGATATGGTCTTTCCGTGAGTCAGCCACGCCTGAGGGCTCTGGTGTTGACGGCGGGTTTCGGAAACCGCCTGCGACCGCTGACCCAGTTTCTTCCCAAACCGTTGCTTCCGGTCCGGGGTCGTCCGACCGTCGGGTATTCCCTCGAACAGTTGGGAGACCTGGGTTGTGAAGCCGCGGCTCTGAACCTCCACTATCTGGGCTCCGAGATCCTGCGCGAGCTGGGACGCAGCTACTTCGGTCTTCCCCTGCGCTACTCGGAGGAATCAGAGATCCAGGGAACCGGTGGGGCTCTGTTTCCGCTCCGCCACTTTCTTCGAGACGCAGACCTCATCTTGCTGGTCAATGGCGACTCGCTCTGTCGCTGGCCCTGGAAGGCCATGATTCGCCGACATCTCAAGACCGGCGCCGACGTGACCTTGCTCCTGCACAAGCGCCGGCCCGAGGCCAACTTCGGTGGAGGAATCGGAGTCGACGAGCGTGGACGGGTGGTGAAAATGCGAGCCGCCGAGCCGGTGGGAACCGTGGCCCGGCAGCACCTCTTTGCCGGCGCCCACATCCTCTCGCCCAAGTTGCTCGATCACCTGGTCGAGGGGCCGGGCGACATCATCGAAGATCTGTATCTTCCTCTGCTCGAGAGCGGAGGCCATATCGACAGCGTGGTCACCCGCAGACAGTGGTTCGATCTCGGTACACCGGCTCGCTACCTGGAGGCCGTTCTCGGCTGGGGGGCTGGTGGTCCCCTGGGACGCAAGCCGGGTAGCTGGACCTCTCCCCTCGCCAAGATCGGTGACGATACAACGATCCGGCGTTCGGTCATCGAAGCGGAAGCAGGGATCGGAAACGGCGTGGAGATCACCGACTCGGTCATCCTGAACGGAGCTCGAATCGCCGAGGGCAGCCGGATCGAGAACAGTCTCGTCGGCCCGAATGTGGTGCTCCCGAAGGCGAGCTCGATCGACCGTCGGATGGTCTGTGTCCACAAGAGCGGCTACCAACCCGGCGCTGGTGAATCGGTGCTCGGTGATCTCGTCTATTCTCCCTTCGACCCCTGAGGGGCTCCCTTCGCGATCCATACGGCCTGTGCGATACTTGGGGTAGATCCCGAGCCAAATCGGTCCGCAGAGAACGGTTGGCTCCGGGGCCCCGAGCCAACGACGAACATTCGAGTCGAACCCGCGGTTCGGCCAGATCACAAGGAGGCAAGACAACATGCTTCGAGGAAGAAGTGCCAGGATCGTTTCGACGTTCGCCCTTCTCTTCGTCTGGAGCGGTACCGCATTCGGCCAGGCGTTCGGTCGGGTCGTCCTGACGGTCGTAGACGAAGAAGGCAATCCCATGCGCGACGTCTCGGTCGTCATCACGAGTGAAGGAACGTCCTTCCGCCAGGAAAAGAAGACGAACAAGAAGGGCAAGGCCACGGTCAGCATGACCGATGGAACCAAGATCTACCAGTTCAAGGTCGAGCACGACGCCTACCCGCCGGTCGAGCTCTCCGTCAAACCCACGCTCGGGGATACCACTCTGCGCGAGGTCACTCTCTCCAAGGGTCAGCCGGTAGCCCAGGAAGCCGCGGGTCCGGCCGACGGCCCGGTGGTCTACACCGCCGCCGAGCGGGTCTTCAACGATGGTGTGAATGCCCTGAAGAGCGGCGACAACGAAACTGCCAAGACCATGTTCCTCGATGCAGTGGGCAAGGACTCCAAGCTTTCCGGTGCCCATTCGGCGCTCGCCTCGGTCTATATTCAGGAAGAGAACTACACGGAGGCTCTTCGCTACGCGCAGTCTTTCCTCGAGCTCGAGCCCAACAATCCCCTCGGGCTTCGGGTGCTCTACATGGCCCACTCGGGTCTCGGGAACGAAGACGAAGCCGAGGAGACGCTCAAGGAGTTGAAGAAGGTCGGCGGTGACGACACCGGAAAGATCATCTTCAACGAGGGAGTCGAGGCGACCAAGATCGGTGATTACAAGACCGCGAAGGCCAAGTTCACCGAAGCCCTCGAGCTCAAGCCCGATCTGACCCAGGCCGTGCGTGCTCTTGCGATCATCCACTTCAACGAGGGAGAGTTTCCGAAGGCGGTAGAGATGGCCGAGCGGATGCTCCAGGTCACCCCCGAGGATCAGAAAATGTTGCGGATCCGGTACGACGGGTATCTGAACCTGGGCGACGAGGCCAAGGCCAAGGAAGCCATGCAGGCTCTCGCGGCAGTCGATCCCCAGGTTCTGATCGCCGAATTCTTCAACGAAGGGGTGAAGTTCTTCCAGGCAGGTGACCTGGCCAAAGCCAAGATCGAGTTCCAGAAGGTGTTGGACATCGATCCGAACTATCCCCGGGCGCACTATCAGCTCGGCATCAGCCATGTGAGCACGGGTGAGAGTGAGCTGGCCAAGACCCATCTCCAGAAGTTCATCGAGCTGGCTCCGGAAGATCCCGAGGTCCAGACCGCGAAGGATATGCTCGGCTACCTGAACTGATCGACCTCTTCGCTCCCAGCCTAGCCGACGAAGAGCCAACCGAGGAGGCGTGGAGCCATCCACGACCTCCTCTCGCGTTTCTGGGGAAGTGAATCCATGATCGAAGAAACGGTTCGAAGAACGCTCGAAACGCCGCTCGTTCGAGGATGTCTCTGCCTGGTCGCCCTTCTGCTTTCGGGACCGCTGAGCGCGCAGATCCCGGCCGGCGATTTCCAGAGCCTCGAAGTCTTGCCGGCGGATATCGATCGTAGGGAGCTGATCGATCAGATGAAGCAGTTCACCCAGGCTCTGGGGGTTCGCTGCCAGCATTGCCATGTAGGAGAAGAGGGAGCTCCGCTCTCCTCGTTCGATTTCGCCTCCGACGAGAAGGAAACCAAAGAGGTCGCCCGTACGATGATGCGGATGACCACGGAGATCAACCAGGGTTTCCTCTCGAAGCTCCGTGGCGGCGCGATCCAGGTCCAATGTGTGACCTGCCACCGAGGAGCTCCGCAACCGAGGCAGCTGGAAGAAGTCCTTTCCGAAGCTCTGGAGTCGGGCGGTTCTCCAGCGATGATCGCGCGATATCGCGAGCTCAGGAAAGAATCCTTCGGCAGCGCGATGTTCGACTTCCGGCCGGGCTCTCTGAATCGTCTGGCACGAGCCCTGGCGGTCGAAGGCCGCCTGCCAGAAGCGAAGGATCTCCTGGAGCTGAACCTGGAGCTCTACCCCGAGGACGTTTCGACCCTTCTGCTCCACGGTGAGGTCTTGTTGAAGACCGGAGCCGAGGAAGCCGCCTCCGAGAGCTTTCGCAAGGTTCTGGCGATCGACCCCGACAATGCCGCGGCTCGACGTCGCCTCGGAAATTGACGAGATGAAGCTGGATCTCCCCCTGCTCTCGGCCACACCGAAGACCTGGGCTCCGCTGGCCGCAAAGAACCTGCCGGTCTTCCTCGCGGACCACGCGATCTGTGAGCAACAAGCCGCCATGTTCGGCCTGACCCTGGTCGGGCACTACCCCGAAGACCAGGAGCTCGTCGAACGGATGTCGGCCCTGGCGGCCGAAGAGGTATCCCACCTTCGCCGGGTGCACGCCATTCTGCACCGGCGGGGTTTCAAACCCTCGCGAAGGCGGGCCAATCCCTGGGTTCGGGAGCTGAGGCAACACCTGGAGACGGATCGCGAACGAGAGCTGAAGGTCGATCGCCTGTTGTTGGGAGCCCTGATCGAAGCCCGGAGCTGCGAACGGTTCACCCTTCTGCTCGAAGAGATCGAGGGTCAGGATCCGGAAGTGGCCCGCCTGCTCGTCGACCTGGGTCCGGCCGAGAAACGTCACTGGGAGATGTTCTATCAGCTCGCCCAGCGAGAGATGGAGCCCGAGGAGCTCGAGCCACGCTGGCGCCGCTGGCTGGAGATCGAGAGCGAGATCTCCTCGAAGGGCGGCCGCGAGCCGAGGGTTCATGGCTAAGTGCACCTTCCCGAAAATGTGGCGCCATCGCGAGCGAGTACGTCGAGTCAGGTCAGCGGTCGCGAGGTCGGAACGAGAGCCCGATCCACCAGTTGATCTCTCCCGCGAACGGTTCGTCGAGAATCTCGGCCGCACCCAGGCGTAGCTCATAGGCCGGAAGCCGGAGAAGAGGCCGCGCCCTGCCGGCCAGGCGGAGCTCAGCGCCTCGCAGAGCCAACCACTGCCGGCCCGAGGCCTCGCCGGGAATCCGGTGGCGCTCGAGGAACAGTCGAACAGGAAGGCGTTTCGGCCACAAGCTCAGGGATTGACCCTCGTACTCGTCGCCGATCCGCGTGGCCACCGGCAGGGCCGGGACCTCGATTCGGTTACCCACCACGGACCGAGGCAGAATAGAGCCCGAGAGTCCACCTACCAGAAAGCGGTCGAAGAGAAATTCCGCGCTCTTCGATTCTCCACGAATCCACGCCAGCTGCAGCGTGCCACTCGGTGCTCGGGTCGAGACCCGAACCGTGGCGAGCCAGCGATTCCAGGAGTCCTCTTCGGTCCGTCCGGAAGCCAGGGCGAGGTGGGCCTCTTCCGAAAGCGTCCAGGAAGGGCCGAGCTGCTGGCGGAGAACGAGGCTCGGACGGACGAAGAGAAAGGAACGGTCGAAGCGTTGGGGGTTCGAGCCTGCAGTCTCGATGGTGCCGAGAGACCCGCCACCGACCAGCCCGATCCGGTAGCCACGGGCGAGAAAGGACCGCGAGATCGTCAGCTCGACACCGGAAGACTCGAGATCGAGGTACTCTCCCAGGCCGGGCACGATCCGGGATTGGCGGGAGGGTCGCTCTCGGGCTCGGAACAGATGTCCAGAGACCGCCCACGGCCATCCGCGCCACGTCATCCGCGCCGCGCCTCCGGTTTCGGTCGCACCGTCGACACCGAGCGCCAGGATCTCGGTGCGTCCCAGGACATCCCCGAGCCGGATCCCGGCTTCCGCCGCCCGGCGGCTCGGCGACCACGAGCCCGAGAGGAGCGGGAAGACCTCCAGTCGGCCGATTCCATAGCTGCGAGGGTGGGCCCTCTCTCCGGGATCCGGCGTGCGGGTTCCCGGATCGCCAAGGGGTGGATTTTCGGGAGCAACCGGCTCGAGCATCGACCGAAGAGAAGCGATCGATGGCCCTTTGGGCGTCTCGAAATCCTGCTCGGGGAGATCTTGCCGATGGAGATCCAGCGTTCGAAGGTCGAGCCCCTCGCTGTCGAGGGAGAGGAAGAAGAGCCTCTTGCCATCGGGAGTCGGCTCCGGAGCGAGCTGCCCGTTCTGGCCGCGGGAGAGAATCCGGCTCGTTCCGCTCGCGAGATCGAAGGCCACCAGATGCAGATTCCCCTTCTCCCCTATCGAGGCATAGATCTCTGTTCCGTCCGGGCTCCAGGAGGGGTGAGTGATCGTCGAGCCCGGGGCGAGAGGTAGGCTCTCGGGCTCCGAACGCCGTAGTCGGCGCCCTTCGAGATTCCAGAGCACGAGATGCCAGCGTCCCTCGGAGTGGCGGACACAGACCAACCGGCGGCCATCGGGTGAGATCCGCGGCTGATCGAAGACCGTGTGAATCGATGGCTCGGTCAGAGGCTCGACCCGGGAGGTGGTGAGGTCGATGGTCACCAGCTGCGAAGCTCCATGACGGTTCCGCACGGCCACCGCCCACTCTCCCGATGGAGCGGGATCCACGTCCCGGACATCCGCTCCTCGGGTCAGCCGTTCGACCGCGCCGGTCTCGAAGCTCCAGACGAACAGATCCGGATGGAGGAATCCTTCCCCATCGGGCTCGAAGCGTACATGTAGAAGGGAGTGACCGTCCGGGAGGAAACGAGGGCTGGAGAACCCGGCTCCGAGCCGGGCCTTCAGCTCGTGGACGGATTGCCTCGGGAGAGGTCGG
The DNA here is from genome assembly GCA_964565225.1 of uncultured Thermoanaerobaculia bacterium. Taxonomy (GTDB): domain Bacteria; phylum Acidobacteriota; class Thermoanaerobaculia; order Multivoradales; family J023; genus CAZMEL01. The sequence goes on from CAZMEL010000096.1 coordinate 11,496, forward strand.
CTGGCGGAATCGGTTGCCGGTACGTCCAGAGGGTCGGCCGCGAGTAGCGCTTCGATGTCGGCCTTTCTCCGTTCCCGAGCCGCTCCATCGTCGCCGGTTTCCCAGACCACCAGGCGTTGGGGATCCTTGCGCGAGCGCAGAACGAGCGCCAGGAGCTCGCCATCGGGAGAGACAGCGGGCTGACCCGAGGTCCAGCGGAGATCCTGCCAGAGCTCCCCTTCCGAGGAGGTCTTCGGGTCTTCGAGCTCGAGCCGGATGGCCTCGTAGGTGAGCTCTGCCCGGAACCGGTTGTAGAGCTTCTCGGGAGAGTCTCCGAAGACTCCCGAAAAGGCCTCGGAGAAGGAACGGTTCCTGACCGCCGAGAGCCTCTGCCAGAGATCTCGCAGACTCTCCTCGCCAAAAGAGTCGACCAGCCACTGCAGATAGGCGGAGCCCACCAGGTAGGCCATGGACATCCCGAGCCAGTCACGATCATTCGCCGAGAGCTGGTAGTAACCGGGGATCTCTCCCTGCTGGGCCCAGCGGCGCAGGATGGTGGCCCGAAGATGACTGAACGGACGACCCCGGCCGGTGAGCTCCCCTTCGAGATAGGTGGCATACCCCTCGATCACCCAGCGCGGAGACCGCTGGGCAATGGGGCCGATGGGAATCAGTGACTCGATCACCCGGCGAAAGGGATTGCGCGAAGGACGTAGAAGATGGGCGAGATGCACCTCCTCGTGCACGGCGACCAGCTCCCCCCAGTTGCGATAGTTCCCGAGAATGGAGTCCGACTCGGGAGGTGAGGAATAGAGCAACATTCGGGGGCGGCCGAGAACCGGCCAGGCCGAGCCATTGGGCCGCGCCACAGGGTCGAGGACCAGGACATCGACGACTTCGGGCCGGTCGAACCCCACCTCCCTGGCGACTCGCTCGTGAATGGCCTCCAGGCGATCGGCCAGGTGCAGAGCCCAGGCCTCGGAAGCCTTCGGATAGTGGATCCGAAACGACGGCGTTTCGAGGGTGCGCCACTCGGCAGCAGGCCCCTGAGCCTGGAGTGGGACGGTGAGGGCGAAGAGACAGAGAATCCAGACGAGCTTCATGGCATGATTGGAACAGGGCAGAGCCACCTGGGCAAGTAGACTTCGGCCCCCCGCGGAGCGTTGATGTGACCTCGTCGAAGAATTTCTCGAAGACCTTTCTCCTCGCCTTTTCCGGAGAGCTGAGCATCAAGGGGCGCGGCACTCGAAATCGCTTCACCGATCGCCTGGTCAAGAACCTGGTCGAAGCTCTCGAGAGCGAAGGGCTGGCGCACCGGGTCGAGCGTAGCTGGTCTCGGCTCTTCCTGATCGCCGAATCCGACGCGGCGGGCGAGGTGGCGAAGAGAGTGTTCGGAGTGCACGAGGTCTACCCTGCCGAGGTGCATCCGTGGTCCGTCCTGGAAGATCTCCTCGAGATCGGAGAGCGGGTCTTCACTCCCCAGGTGCGGGGACGCACTTTCGCCGTTCGAGTCAAGAAAGGCACTTCGCGCCAGACCGTCCCCTTCCATGGCCCGGACGCCGAGAGAGCCCTGGGAGAACGCCTGTTCCCCCACGCTCGGGGGGTCGATCTGAAATCTCCCGAGCTCGAGGCACGGATCGAGCTGCACGGCTCTCGGGCGTATTTCTATGGCCGGGGTCTGGGAGCCTTCGGCGGGTTGCCGGTCGGAACCGAGGGTCGGGTGGCAGCGCTGGTCTCCGGTGGGTTCGATTCCATCGTGGCCACATGGCTCATGCTCCGAAGAGGAGTCCAGGTCGAGCCGATTTTCTGCAATCTCGGCGGAGACGGCCATCAGAAGGCCGCCCTCGAGGTCATGAAAGTAGTGGCCGACCGGTGGAGCTACGGCTCGCGGCCCCAGGTCCATCTCCTCGACTTCCGGCCGGTGGTGGAAGAGATCCAGAAGCGCTGTCCTCAGCGACTGTGGCAGGTTCTTCTCAAGAGACGCATGATTCAGGCCGCCGAGCAGATCGCGCGCAGGATCCGGGTGCCGGCGATCGTCACCGGCGACGCGGTAGGGCAGGTGTCCTCACAGACCGTGCAGAATCTCTCGATCGTCACCGCGGCCTCGGAGATCCCGATTCTGCGCCCGGTCCTCACCGACTCGAAAGACGAGATCGTCCATCGTGCCCGCCAGATCGGTGTCTTCGAGCTGGCGGCCAGGGTTCCCGAATATTGCGCCATCGCTCCCAAGAATCCCGACACCCACGCCAAGATCGAGAAGGTTCTGGCCGCGGAGAGTCGGCTGGATCCGGAGACGATCGAGGTCGTGGTCAGAGAGCGAGCGGTCTGTGACCTTCGAGCGCTGGATCTGAATCATCTGGAGGCACCGGAGCTGGCGGTCGATACCCTTCCCGAGGGTGCCGTAGTGGTCGACCTGCGCTCAGAGATCGCATTCAAATCCTGGCACCCTCCCGAAGCGGTGCGCCTCGGCTATGTGGAAGCCCTCGCCGCCTACCGTTCCTTTGCGCCGGATCGGCCCTACGTCTTCTACTGTGAGGTCGGCCTCAAGAGCGCCCACCTGGCGGAGCTCATGAAGAAAGCCGGCTTCGAGGCCTACCACGTTCGTGGTGGTCTGAAGACTCTGATCCAACAGGAAGCCGGAGAAAGGGCCAGTCTTCTGGCCCCTTCTCTCCGCTGATTCGAGGGGTTGTTTGCCGCTACGAATCGAGGTTGGGTGCGGCGTCCTTGATCTCTTGACCGACGCCGTCTTCGAACTGGTGGAAGTTGTCGATGAACATCTGAGCAAGCTTGGCCGCCTGGCGATCGAAGGCCTCGGTATCGTCCCAGGTCTTGCGCGGGGTCAGGATCTCCGTCGGCACATTTGCGACCGCGATCGGGATCTGAACGCCGAAGATCGGATCCTGCACCGTCTCGACACCATCGAGCTCTCCGGAGAGGGCGGCCGCGATCATGCGGCGGGTGTAGCGTAGTCGTATGCGGCTTCCCACGCCGTGGGGTCCGCCGGTCCAGCCGGTATTCACCAGCCACACTCCGGCGTGGTGCGTCTGGATCTTCTCACCGAGCAGGCGAGCATAGACTCCGGGATGCAGCGGCATGAATGGAGCTCCGAAACAGGTGCTGAAGGTGGCTGTCGGCTCGGTGACACCTTTTTCGGTCCCCGCGACCTTCGCGGTGTATCCGCTCAGGAAGTGGTACATCGCCTGGGCTTCGGTCAGACGGCTGATCGGAGGCAGCACCCCGAAGGCGTCGCAAGTGAGAAAGACGATGCTCTTCGGATGGCCGGCAATCCCACCGGGATCGACATTGGAAAGGTGGGTGATCGGGTAGCTGGCGCGCGTGTTCTCGGTCAACGTGTCGTCGTCGAGATCGAGCTCGCGGGTCTCGGGATCGCAGACCACGTTTTCGAGAATGGTTCCGAAACGGCCGGTCGTGGCGTAGATCTCCGGCTCACCCTGCGGATCGAGCCGAATCACCTTGGCGTAACACCCACCTTCGATGTTGAACACACCGTCTTCGCTCCAGCCGTGCTCGTCGTCACCGATCAGGGTGCGGGTCGAATCGGCACTGAGAGTGGTCTTGCCGGTACCGCTGAGACCGAAGAAAAGAGCGACGTCGTCGCGGTTGCTCCCGTAGTTGGCGCTGCAGTGCATACTCATGATGCCGCGCTGGGGGAGCAGGTAGTTCATGGCGGTGAAGATGCTCTTCTTGATCTCGCCCGCGTATTGGGTGCCACCGATCAAGACCAGATGCTGCGAGAAGTCCATGAGGATGAACGTGCTGCTGCGAGTACCGTCGCGCTCGGGATCGGCTTCGAAACCCGGGGCGTTCACCACCGTGAACCCGGGTGCGAAACCCGCCAGCTTGGAGTGGTCGGTCTCGCGCACGAACATGTTGCGGGCAAAAAGATTCTGCCAGGCGTTCTCGTTGACGACACGAACATTCAGGCGATACCTGGGGTCGGCTCCCGCGTACCCGTCGAAGAGGTAGAGGTCCCGTTCCGAGAGATAGTCGAACACCCGATCCCGCAGCTGGTTGAACTTCTCCTGGGAAAACTCCTCGTTGACGCTTCCCCACCAGATCTTCTCGTCGCAGCTCGGCTCTCGCACCACGAATTTGTCTTTCGGAGCGCGGCCGGTGTGCTCCCCGGTAGTGGCGAGAAGTGCGCCGCCCTTCGCCATGCAGGCTTCACCTCGGTGGAGAGCGTGCTCGTACAGTCTCTCTTCGGGAAGGTTCCAATAAACCGTACCTCGGCTCTTGATTCCGAGATCTTCGAGGCTGTCACGGATGGTGGAAGGTCCCGAATTCTGCATCGGTTCTCCTCGGTAAGGGATCATGCGCTCGGTGAACGGGAGAGCGCCGGTTCTGGTTCAGAGGTGGCATTGTATATCAGGGCAGGCGAGATCAAGGGTCTGTAGGGCCTGTCGAGATCATGTCGAGAGTGGTGCCGACCACGGCCCGTAGAGAGCTCTCGTCGGCGAGGCCCTGCCCCGCGATGTCATAAGCGGTTCCGTGGTCTACGGAGGTGCGCAGAAACGGCAGGCCGAGGGTCCAGTGGGTCGCGGTGCCAAAGGCGGCGGTCTTGACCGCGATCAGACCCTGGTCGTGGTAGAGGGCCAGAACCCAGTCGAAGGCACCTTCCCGGGCGCGGGCGAAGAGAGAGTCGGCACTGAAGGGTCCGTACGCGTCGATCCCTTCTCCCCGGGCTCGCTCCACGGCGGGCCGAACCTCCCGTTCGTCTTCCTGGCCCAGGAGGCCTCCTTCCCCAGCGTGAGGGTTGAGGCCGGCCACGACGATCCGTCGCTGGTCGACCGGTAGATGCCGGTGCAAGCAGCGCAGCGCCTCGAGGATCTCTTTCCGGCGGACCGCGTCAACGGCTTCCGCCAGCGAGATGTGTGTCGAGAGCAGAGCTACCCGCAGAGTCCCCGCGAGAAAGGCCATCAGGTAGTCGCGGCCATACCTCTCGAGACCCGCTGCTGCGGCCAGGTAGTCGGTGTGGCCGCGGAACTCCGGGTCGATGTGCTCGGCGATGGTCGCCTTGCTCAGAGGAGCTGTCACCAAGGCGTCGGCAGCGCCGGTCCGTACCAGGTCGAGGCCGCGGTCGAGGGCCGCCATGGCACCTCGAGCCTCTTCGGGGCCGGGTCGGCCGGGAGTCACCCGGCGCGGACGGGCGACCGGATCGAGAACGGTGATCTCGCCTTCGGCGGAGCACAGATCCGAGGGCTCGGTGACGAAGCGCAATCGACGCCAGAGATCCTCGGAGAAGAGATGTGCAACCGCGCGCAGCGCGGATTCCTCGGCGACCAGAATCGGCTGCCAGGGCCGCTCGATCTCCGCCTCTCGGGCGAGTAGCTTGAGCAGGATTTCCGGACCGATACCGGCCGGATCGCCCTGGGTGAGGGCGAGAACGGGAACCTTCAAGATCGGAGTCTCCTGGGGGAGGAGGCTGCTCTCCGTGGGAAAGCAGCCGTGGCGGCCAGCGGAAGAAGGGAGCCTATTCGGAGCCGAGGGCGCTGCGGTGCTTCCGAGAACGCTTCAGCTCTTCTTCTTTGAACATGTACCGGATGTTGTGCTTCGGTATCAGGAGATTCGGCTCGTTCTGCCGATTCAGCTTGATGGAGCTCTTGTCGTACCACTCGATCCAACCCACGAGCTCTTCGTCGTTGGTCAGCATGACGACCATCTGGGTCTTGGCCGCCATCTGCTTGAGGTAGTAGAACTCCTCCGCATTGGTCTGCTCGGGTGGAACTTGTTTTCGTCGCGCGCCGCGTCCGGCACGTTGGTCGGCGACGTCGGGTCGAATCAGTTTTCTTTGCGTCATCTGGCGCTATCCGTGGCCTGTTGGGTCGTTGCTTTTTTCACCTGGTTCTTGCCGCGAACGGACTTTTTCTTCTTCTGGTAGTTGGGATCTTCGTAGGCGAGGCAGCAGAGCAATCGACCGCATTGCCCGGAGATCTTCGAGGGGTTCAGGCTCAGGTTCTGCCGTTTCGCCATCTGGATCGAGATCGGCTTGAAGTCGGTGAGCCAGGTCGAGCAGCAGAGGGTCCGGCCACAGACACCGATCCCGCCGAGCAGTGCAGCTTCGTCCCTGGCACCGACCTGCACCATCTTGATCCGGGTGGAGAACCGTTGGGCCAGATCGCGCACCAGCTGGCGAAAATCGACCCGTCCGTTGGCGGTGAAGTAGAACGTCGCATGCCGGCCATTGAGCGAGAAATCGACTTTCGAGATCTTCATCTCGAGCCCGAGGGCCTTGGACTTCTCACGGCAGTAGCGCTTGGCGACGAACTCGTTCTTCACCTTGCGTTCGTAGGCCTTCAGATCGTCGGTGTTGGCCGAGCGGAGGATCCGTCGTGCGGACGACTTCTGGCAGGGTTTGAACACCGGCATCGGTGAACGTTCGACGGCACCGAACATCGGTCCGTATTCCATGTCGACGATGACCCGGTCCTCCCGCTGGAAGAGCCGTCCATCGGTGCGGCACAGGGTCAGATTGGTCTCTTCTCCGAAGCGAACACCGATAAAGGTGTCTTCGACGGAGGTCGACATTCCTTTGAACGAACAACCGGAGCAACCGGCCATTGGAGCTACCTTCGAATTACCTGTCGTTGAGATTCGAGCGGTGGGTCACCCATTCCATGACTCGATACTTCCGAGCCTTCGAAACAACGTCGAAATCGCCGTTGTCAACAGGTACCCAACTTCACCTTGTGATCCTCGATCACCCTATCACAGCGCCTCCGGACCAGCCTTCGGGGAATCACCCGGCGCCGGGGCTCTGCAGAACCTTTCGGCCGATGTCGTACCGCATGACACGGCCCGGCCATTGGATCCTTCGCGCAGCGGCGTAGGACCGTTTCAAAGCGTCGAGCAAATCGTTGCCCGAAGCGCAGACGTTGATCACCCGACCTCCGGCGACCACCACTCGATCTCCTTTGGCGGCCGTCCCGGCGTGGAAGATCTCGACCCCTTCGAGCTGGGCGGCTTCTTCCAGGCCGTCGATCGGATCTCCCTTCACCGGCTTGTCCGGATACCCGGCGCTGGCGAGCACGATACAGGCGGCGGCCTCTTTGCGGAATCGGAGTCTCGGAGTTTCGAAACGCCCGGCCGCTCCTGCCGCCAGAACCGGGAGAAGATCACTCTCCATCCGCAGCAGCAGGGCCTGGGCCTCGGGGTCGCCGAGCCGAACGTTGTACTCCAGCACTCGAGGTCCGTCGGCGGTGAGCATCAGGCCGACATAGAGCACACCTACGAAGTTTCGGTTCTCGGCTTCCATTCCGTGGACCGTCGGCCAGACGATCTTGTCGAGAATCTCCTTGGCCGCGTCGGAGCCCAGCACCCCGGCGGGTGAATGGGATCCCATGCCGCCGGTGTTGGGCCCCTCGTCCTGGTCTCCCAGTCGCTTGTAGTCCTTGGTGGTGGCGAGGGGAAGCACCCGTTGGCCATCGCAAATGGAGATGAAAGAGACCTCTTCTCCGGTCAGGCATTCTTCGATCACCAGCCGCTCGGCCGCGGACCCGAACCTGCGATCTTCGAAGAAGATCTTCAGGCACGATTCGAGCTCTTCCGGCGTCTTCGGGATCAACACACCCTTGCCCGCGGCGAGACCATCGGCCTTGAGGACCACGGGCAACCCGAAGGGTTCGACCAGCCGCCGCGCTTCCTCCAGGCCGTGGGCGATCTCGAAGGCTGCGGTCGGGATCCCGTGGCGGCGCATGAACTCCTTGGAGAAGACCTTCGAGCCCTCGAGCTCGGCCGCACTCTGGTGGGGTCCGAAGATCGCCAGGCCTCGCTGGGTGAACTCGTCGACGATACCGAGAGTCAGCGGGAGCTCGGGGCCTACGACCGTCAGGTCGATCTTCAGGTCCGCTGCGAAATCCGCCAGCTTGTGAACCTCGTCCGCCGCGATCGGCACGCTGTCGGCGATCTGGGCGATCCCGGGATTCCCCGGGGCGCAGTAGAGCTCTTTCAGCAGGGGGCTTTGCCTCAGTTTCCAGCAAAGAGCATGTTCTCGTCCGCCAGAACCGATTACCAGGACTTTCATGAGCTCCTTCCTTGGCGCACCTCTTGGGCCGCATTTCGGGTCGAGTCGAGAGCCGTGATCGCCATCGTGTCGAGGATGTCACGGACCGAGCAGCCTCTGGAGAGATCGTGTACGGGGTGGGCCAGACCCTGCAGCAAGGGGCCGATCGCGCGTGCACCTGCAAGTCTCTCGGATAGCTTGTACGCAATATTACCCGAATTGAGGTCGGGAAAGACCAGCACGTTGGCCTGCCCCGCCACCGGGCTACCCGGTGCCTTGCGCTGGCCGATCTCGGGAACCAGGGCGGCGTCGGCCTGCAGCTCTCCGTCGAATTCGAAACCGAGGCTCTGCTCTCGATTCCGAGCCCGGAGATCGTCGAGGGCCTGCCGTACCTTTTCCACCGCGCGGTGGCGGGCACTACCCTTGGTGGAGAACGAGAGCAAGGCGACCTTCGCCGGTCTGCCGACCAACACTCGGTAGCTCTCCGCCGCCTGGATGGCGATCTCGGAGAGCTGGACCGGGGAGGGGTCGGGAATCACCCCGCAGTCGGCGTAGACCAGGGCACGGTCCGAGGAGCCTTGCTCGGCGCCCGGGTGCGCGGGAAAGACCATCAGGAAGCAGGAGGTGACCACCCGGAACCGCGGATCGAGGCCGACGACACGGAGCGCGGCGCGAAGGGTTTCCGAGGTGGTCGCCACCGCTCCCATCACCGCGCCCTCGGCCTCGCCGCTCCGTACGAGGTGATTGGCGAAGTAGAGAGGGTCGGTGAGCAGGGGCTCGATTCGCGGCGGGTTCGATTTGCCTGCGAAGGCGTCTTCGAGCCGTCGACGAAGCTCGGTCGGTTCCCCTCGAGCCGCCGGATCCACGATCTCGATCGCCTTGGCGATCTCGGGCTCGATTCCTGCGGCCGTCATGGCCTGGCGGATCCTCCCGGCGTCGCCCACCAGCAGAGGATTGCAGGTCTGCTCCTGCACCGCCCGAGCGGCTGCGTGGAGAATTCTGGCGTCTTCGGCTTCCGGGAGGGCGATACGGGCGGCGGTCTGGCGGGCGCGACGGTGAAGGTCTTGTAGCAGATCGGACATGGCTGAGAGAATATCGGCCCGAATTCCGGACCGCAAACCGACGCAGCGACCGTTCACCGTTCGACCGAAACAAGAGGTTCAGGATGACCAGCGAACCCAGCTCGAATGCCGCGTTTTCTCCCATCGCCTGGGGGGAGACCTTGCGCCTTCTCGACCAGACCCTTCTTCCCGGCGAAGAAACCTGGATCGATTGCCACCAACTGGAACAGGTCTGCGATGCGATCCGTCGCCTGGCGGTCCGAGGAGCTCCGGCCATCGGAGTTTCCGCCGCCTACGGCCTGGTCGTGGGTCTCACGGAGCTGGCCGACGAGCAGAATTTCGAGACGCAGTTCGACGAGATCTACCGGCGGCTCGAGGAGACCCGGCCCACTGCGGTGAACCTGCGCTGGGCGCTCGAGAAGGGCCGCGGCGTCTTCGACCGCCACAAACACGAAGGGCTGGCAGCGACTCGAAAGGTCCTGCTGGAATGGGCCCACGAGGTGCACGCCCGGGATATCGAGACCAATCGCACCCTCGGACACCACGGCGCGACGGTGTTCGAGCCCGGAGACCGGGTGCTCACTCACTGCAATGCCGGAGCCCTGGCCACCGGCGGGTTCGGCACCGCGGTAGGGGTGATCACGGCCGGCTTCGAGACGGGCAAGGTCGAAGGTGTCTGGGTCGACGAAACCCGGCCGCTGCTGCAGGGCGCGAGGCTCACGGCCTGGGAGCTCGACCGCCTCGGCATTCCTTTTCACCTGGTCACCGACTCGAGCGTCGGTGCGCTGATGTCGCGAAATCTGGTCGATCGGGTGGTGGTCGGCGCCGACCGGATCGCCGCCAACGGCGATACCGCCAACAAGATCGGAACCTACACCGTGGCGGTGATGGCGGCCCGGCACGGCGTGCCCTTCTACGTCGCGGCGCCGCTGTCGACCGTCGATCCGCGGACCCCGACGGGCAACGAGATTCCGATCGAGGAACGGGCCGAGGAGGAGATCACCAGCTTCCACGGGGTCGAAGTCTCCCCCGCCGACGCCCCGGCGAAGAACTTCGCCTTCGACGTCACCCCCCACGAGCTGATCGCCGGCATCATCACCGAGGCCGGGGTCCTGCGGCCACCCTATGTCGAGAGCCTGGGCAAGGCGCTGAAGGAGGCGGGAGAGGCATAGCGGGCTCCAGTAGCCCGAGCCCAGCCGGGCCGGTCTCCTTCCGAGCCCAACGGCAATCGCTGAGACTCAGGGGCGGGCGACCGCCCCTATTCCGTGCATCCAAACCTCCGGTCCGCCTCTCTGCTCCGAATCCAGTAGCCTCGATTTCGGAGGGTCGGACAGGGCGTCCACAAAACCGTGGCCTCCGAGATGCCGGCCCGTGGAGGTGTGCACATGCACTGGTTGATCGATCTCCTGGCCTGGTTCGGAATCGGAGATCCCGAGAGCTGGGGGCCAGCTGGCGAGCCCAGCGGTGAGAGTTGGGGCCCGGGACCGGAACCCAACGGCTAGGCACAGAGTGGTGCCCGGGCGCCCTTGGGCGCTCGGGCTTCCAGCAGGGCCGACCGGGTCGAGCGCAGAAGGGCAACCGGCACCTGGAAGGGGACCGCCGACGAGCGGGCGCCCCTATTCCCTTTGCCCGCTCCGATTCTCTGCTCCGAATCCAGTAGCCTCGAATTCGGAGGGTCGGACAGGGGCGTCCACAATGCCGTGGCCTCCGAGATGCCGGCCCGTGGAGGTGTGCACATGCACTGGATTTCCGTACTGTTGGAGTGGCTGGGCTGGTTCTCGGGCCGGCCGAGTGGAGCCGGGCCCTATCCCGAGCCCAGCTGCAACCGCTGAGACCCAGGGGCGGTCGACCGCCCCTATTCCGTGCATCCAAACCTCCGGTCCGCCTCTCTGCTCCGAATCCAGTAGCCTCGATTTCGGAGGGTCGGACAGGGCGTCCACAAAACCGTGGCATCCGAGATGCCGGCCCGTGGAGGTATGCACATGCGCTGGATTTCCGTTTTGTTGGAGTCGGTCGGGATCGAAGGTCCTAGTGGCTGGGGGCCCTCTTTCGAGCCAGGAGGTGAGAGCTGGGGCCCCTTGATCGACCCAAGCGGAATCTGGGGCCCGGCCATCGAGCCCCGCGGTTAGCTACTTCCCGCGGGCCTGGGGCGAGCAATCGCTGCGTACCCGGGCCCGCAAGATCTTCCGCCTGGTGATGAGGAGGAGAGACTCCGAGAGCTGGCTCTGGGTCGCCTTGCGAACGAGATCGGAAACCGCAGCCTCCGCAATCGGGAAACGGCGGAGGGGCCAGATCAACCGGGCCATGTGCCTGGCGAGCTCCAGTGACTCCGAGGTCCGCCCCTGGCGAAGATAGAGATTGATCAACTCCAGGCTCACCAACGCTGTGTTGACGGGGGAGCTCTGCTCGAAAATTCTGCAGCTCTCGTGGAAGGCAGTTTCTGCCGCCGAAAATCTGTCGGTCTCGGCGGCCAGCGTGCCTTCCATCCAATGGAGGCTCGCCCGCTCCAACTTCTTTGGCCCGAGAGACCATGCACGTTGAATCGAGAGCTCCAATTGTTCTTGGTTTTCAAGCAATCGATAACCTGCGGCCTGATTGGTCAGCGAGGCAATACGGTGCCTCGCTTCTTTGGCAGGCAACATCTCGGAAGCCAGCCGATTTGCCTCAATACTCTCCATGTATCGCTCTAGGTAGAATAGCCAGATGCCTCGATCGACCAAGGTGCGGCCAATTCCGGCCTGATTCTGAGCCATGGTGTGTTCAACCATGGCCCAGTTGCTGAGTCGGAGTGCTCCCTTGTAGTCACCGAAGTGGTCGGTGCAGCTGCGCGCCAAACGCTGCAAGAGATCACCCTTGAGGGCATGTTCACCGGTGGCTTGAGCCCAGCGCCAGCAATGGAGAAGCACCCAGAGAAAGCTGTCAGGATCGTCACACCGGCGGCGGGCGCTCGCCCATTCGGCCAGCAGGGGAATTCCGAGACTCAGCTCGTTGCGGTCTGAGGTTTGGGCCAGGAGATCACCGAGTGTGGCCTCCACTGTGGCCGCCGCCCCCGCTGGATCTTCGAAGCGGGCCTCGGCAATGGAGTCGACCCATTGCCGCTCTGTCGGTGAGGGCGGCGAGCAGAGACTCTTGCCGCCTCGATCGAGCCGCTTCTTCACGTCGAGGATGACCTGCGGCAGATCGGGCTGGAGCTGGCGTCCGCGTTCGAGAAGCCGGGCCAGAGGATCGAGATCGGCTGAGCCTCCAATGATTTCGGCCAGAAAGTCCGGAACCTTGTAGTCGAGGGCTCCGAGGATCTCGACGAGGGTAGAGACTTGAAGGTTCTTGCGGCGCAGGCCTTGGTAGACGAAGCCGTGGGACCGCTCGAGCTTGCGGTTCACGAACGATTGCCAGCCATACCCTCGGCACCAATCCCCCGCAGCTTCCAGGTGCTCATAGATCCTTCGGACCCAATGGTCATGCTCCCTGCTCATTCCATCTCCCTCCCTACAGACTTCTCGGTCGATTCGCCTGATCCTTTTCCTCGTTCGAAGAAGCTACCCATGATTTCTAGATCTGCTTATCTTTATCAAAAAAATTCAAATCACGGTAGAAATTTCTAGCCATTTCGCCGCACGAAGTGGTTTGCCCTGTACCTTCTCTCTTGTTGTGCACCCGCCGCGCCGCGGATTCCGTTTCTCCTTTCTCGGCCGCGGCGCGGCGGGTTTTCTCGGCCATGACCAACAGACAGGAGGAGCCCATGAAACCCGAGAGAATTCAGGACCGCTGGACGGAGAAACCCGAATGGACAGAGCGGCCCGCTGCCCTCGAGCGCCGCTGGCCCTGTGAAGATTTCGTACATGCGGCTCGCCTCGCTCGGGTGGCCCACCAGGCCCTGGTGGATAGCCCGGTACGCAAGCGGGTTTCGGCCAGCGATACGGAGCTGGTGGTGCACCTGGCGTTCGAAGACACCGCCAGCGAAGCCCTGTTCCAGGCCCGCGACCGGCTCGATGTGGCGGTCGTCCGAGCGGGGC
>CAZMEL010000097.1:0-24524 GCA_964565225.1 uncultured Thermoanaerobaculia bacterium
TCGAGCCTGGACTTCGGGTCCTTGATGTAGGGGTTCGGAAACGTGATCCGGCGCCGGGTGCGTTTCGCGGCCCCAGGCACGTCGTATTCGTAAGTCCATTTCATGGCGCCGGAGGGACTGACCCGGAGGACCAGACCCTCGACGTGGGTGTCCCTGATCTCGTAGCGAGACTGCTTTGGCTGAAGCGCTCGGAGCACGTTGTCGGTCAGTTTTTTCCGCATGTTTCCTCCGGTCAGATGCTCCCTGCAGGTCAGTCAGATGTTTGGTTTCTGGGTTGCGCCTGGGTGACGATTGGGTTGCGAGAGGGTGACAATTCGAGGCTGTGCTCTTCTGTGTCCTTCTGCGACTCTATCTCCGAAACATCGGTAAGATCAAGGCTTACGGCGCTTCTGTCTGTGCTCTTCTGTGCTGATCTGCGGTGCATGCACCTGATTGTGGATCAGGGGGTCCCCCGTTCAAGTCGGGGCGTCGGTACCAACCGCCTTACTCCTTCAAAACAAACAGTTTATCGAGATTCCTCTTCGGCTCCCGAGCTGGGGAAATCGCGGGTTTTCACCCAATTGGGGTCCAATTGGGGTCCAAGCTCGTTTCGAGCTAGAGCGTTCGAGGCGTGGTTTTGGACGAGGCCCAGCGGGCCACACGACTCGGCGGCCGGCCGGTTCCGGGAGCCAGCCATGATCAGCCGGACGGTGTTTCGCTCGTCCCTGGCCGAGGAGCTGGTCGACGGTCTGCCGGTGGGTGATGATCCCTAAAGGTAATCGGTCAGGAGAACAGCTCGAGACATACCACTAGCTCCTGATCACCTCGCGCACCATGTCCGGAGTCACGATCAGTTGTCGCCGACCCTCGCCGAGGTCCGAGAGCTGATCGTCCAGCTCGGGGTCGAACTCGAAGGGATTGACGATCTCCGTGAAGATCGGCCGCAGGGCGCGGGCACCGGTGCGGCTGTCGCGGCTCGCCTCCTCGGCGATCAGGGCCGCGGCGAGATCGTCGATCTCGAGATCGATCCCCATCACCTGGAAGAATCGGCGCGAGCGGATGAAGGGTGACTCGTAGGACTGGAGCAGGATCTGCTTCAACACGTCGATGCTGAGGTCGTTGAGCAGCACCGTGTTCTCGAATCGAGCCATGAACTGGGGCACCATGCCGAAATCGAAGAGGTCTTTCGGTTTCAGGAACTCGCTGAGGCTGAAGCGGGTCACCATCTTGACCTTGCCCTCCGCCGTGCGGATGGTCTGGGTCTTGATCTTCTCTCCGCTTCCGGGCTTGAGCACCCGGTTGTACACCTGGTCGTAGAGCCCCTCGAACGCGCCGCCGCAGATGAACATCATGTGCCCGGTGTCGATATCGAGCGTCACCTGCTTTTCCTTGCCGTCGACCCAGGCGTGGATCGGGTAGGCGACCTGCTCTCCTTCCATCAGGGTGAGCAGGCCCTGCTGCAACACCACGCCGATCGCGTTGGGTTTGCCCGCCACCACCGCGGCCATCTTGTCGATCTCGTCGATACAGATGGTCGCCTTCTCGATCGCCATCTTCAACGCTTCGGGGGAAGGTTTCTCCCCGGCAATGGCGCGGGCCCGCTGCTCCACCGCCTGCAGCAGCCGGTCGGGCCGGAACTCCATGCGGTCGACATCGACCAGGAGATTCGCATTGATGATGGTCACCGCGCGGAAGGGCCGGTACTCCGGGATCTCGTTGTAGAGGCGCTGGATGTTGTTCATCACCGTGGTCTTGCCGGTACCGGAGTTGCCGATCATCAGCAGATTGCCGGGTACCTTGCCGGTGGTGTGTTTGTAGATCGCCACCGAGACGAAGCGCAGAGCCTTGTTCTGGCCCAACACGCCGCGGCGCAGCTCCTCGAAGATGACGGGAGGCTTGATCTCGTCGAGCGGACGGTCTTCCGCTCTTTGGAGGTGGGATTCGAGCAGCTGATCGACGGACGACATGAAGAAGCTCCGAAACGAAGTTGGCGAGGGATGGGCCGTCGGGTTGACGCGCCCTCAGGAGTTCTACGGGTGCGACGGCCGAACCGCCCACTCCGGGGACGATTCTTTCGGGATCTCTACCGCCACCCGGTCCGCATAGATATCATCTTCGCCGCCGAGGGCCAAAGCCGGGTCTCGGCGTTCGATCTACTCTGTCAGATTCCGAAGCTCGGGTTGGAGAGAGGTCGACGCGACCTTTCGAGGCCTGGCGGAAGGAACGCCGACTCGACCCAGCTAGAGAACCGACAGAGTAGATTTAGGAGAGACCATGGTTTCCGAGATCTTCGATCCCGAGCGTTGGCGTCCGGTAGACGGATTCGACTTCGAGGACATCACCTACCACCGTGCCGTCGACCAGGGTACGGTGCGCATCGCCTTCGATCGCCCGGAGGTACGCAACGCCTTTCGTCCGGGCACAGTCGACGAGCTCTACACCGCCCTCGATCATGCCCGCCGCACGAGCGACGTGGGTTGTGTGCTCATCACCGGCAACGGTCCCTCGCCGACAGACGGCGGCTGGGCCTTCTGCTCCGGTGGCGACCAGCGCATCCGCGGCAAGGACGGCTACAAATATGAAGGCGACGATGGAGTCGACCCCGCCCGCCTCGGCCGGCTGCACATTCTCGAGGTCCAGCGGCTGATCCGTTTCATGCCCAAGATCGTCATCGCCGTGGTCCCCGGCTGGGCCGTGGGTGGCGGCCACAGCCTGCACGTCGTGTGCGACCTGACCCTCGCCAGCGAAGAGCACGCCCTCTTCAAACAGACCGACCCCGACGTCGCCAGCTTCGACGGCGGCTACGGCTCCGCCCTGCTCGCCCGCCAGGTCGGCCAGAAACGTGCCCGCGAGATCTTTTTCCTCGGCCGCAACTACACCGCCCGGGAAGCCTTCGACATGGGCATGGCCAACGCCGTGATTCCCCACGCCGAGCTCGAAACCGAAGCCCTGCGCTGGGGCCACGAGATCAACAGCAAGAGCCCCACCGCCATGCGCATGCAAGCTCACCTTCAACGCCTGCGACGAAGGCCTCGTCGGCCAGCAGATCTTCGCCGGCGAGGCCACCCGCCTGGCCTACATGACCGAAGAGGCCCAGGAAGGGCGCGATGCCTTTGTGGAAAAGCGGGAGAAGGACTTCAAGCGGTTCCCCTGGCACTACTGAAGGGCCAAACTCGACACTCCAGCCGAACCAAGTCCGAAAGGTAGATCTCGGGCGTTGCAGAGTTGGTGCCCAGCAGGGCCTGACGAACGGGCTCGCGTGTTGGAGCAGGGGCTTGGAAGAGGTAGATGACGATACAGGTATCGAGGTAGGCACGTACCAAGAGCGCTACTCCCAGGCGTCTCTCTCGGCGAGCAGTTCTCGATCGATCTCTTCCTTGCTGCGGATGTAGCGTGAGTCGTCGGGCGCCTTGGCGAGAGCCTCCGCCAGACCATCGGGCCGGGCAACCTCGCCGGGCCTGTCGACCAGAACGATCACCTCGGCTGGACCTTCCTCGAAATCTTCGGGAAGTTGGAGGTGAAGAGCATGATCTCTGGTTACATGGCCCTGTAGCTTGATCGCACGCATGGTTCCTCTTCCCATCAATGGCCAGGATACCACGCGAGGCCCTGCGCTGGGGCCACGAGATCAACAGCAAGAGCCCCACCGCCATGCGCATGCAAGCTCACCTTCAACGCCTGCGACGAAGGCCTCGTCGGCCAGCAGATCTTCGCCGGCGAGGCCTGCTCAGGTCTTCAGCTGTCCCCGGCTCTGCATGGAAAACGCAAACCATGCCGCGAAGAGGCTCAGGGCCATGAACAGAGCCTCGACCCAGATCTGCGACGTGCGAATCACAGTAGCCACATCTGCCAGCACGAAGCCGCGAAACATGATCACGAAAACGCAGACGAGGGAGAGGGCGTAGACCGGGGCTGCCCAGCTCCGGCGCAGGAGCAGGCCGATGGCACCCCCGAGACGAGTTATCGCCGCGACCGCCGTGGTGGCGATGACCCAGCCGGGAATCCTGCCGATGTACTCGACATATTCGGGCAGGACGCGCCCTGCCGCGACCAGCTCGGCCCAGTCGTCGGGATCCGCCAATACGAACGAGAAGAGAGTGAGCCAGGCATAGGCCAGGCCCCAGAGAAACAGGAAGCCGGCTACTGGCCAGTACCAGGGCGGGGGCTTGTCAGCCACGATCGCCCGCGAAATACCCGAACCAGGTGAAGTAGCCGCCGACCAGGAAACACATGACGAGAACGACGTTCAGGAGGACCGTCTTGGCCAGAAGCTGACCTTTCTTCACCAGGAGCCGGGGAAAGAGCATCAGCGCCGTGGCCTTGACGAGGCCACCCCAGGCGGTGACGTAGATCAGAATGGCCGCGAGGCTCGAGGTATCGGTGTGCACGGCGAGAATCGCGGTGCACGCCATGAACAGGGCGACGGGGAAGAAGGAGAAAGAGACCGTCGAGATCTCGCGCTCCATGCCGTCGATCATTGCGACGAAATGATCTCGGTCGAAAAGAATCGAAACGGCTCGAACGAGCAGCACCGGGCCGACGATTTTTGCGAAGAACAGGGTGAATTCCATGGTTCTCTCCTGTCACCGAAGAAGGAGGCGGAGATCGATGAGCCGAAGATTAGCAGACGCTCTTCGCGGCCGATTTGCGTTCGCCAGGTCGGGGCTGACTCGGCCGAGCTCTGCTCCCGGCTCCACCGGACGCCACCAAGACCTGGTGATCGATGACCAGGTGGTAACATGCTGCCACTTCCCTGGGGTTCATTGGTCGCCCGCGACCCGTTGATGGCTCTGTGTCCCGGTTCTGCCGTGGTGCAGATCTTGCGAGCAAGGTTCTGGCATGAATTCGTGTGTCTTGCGAGCTCTCCGGTGGATGTTGGTGAGCCTGCTCGCCGTGGGAGGGGCGTGGGCCGAGGTGGGTTGGCGGGTCGAAGAGCGTTTCCCGGAGATGACGGGCTGGCGGATGCGGTTCGTGGCGGGACCGGAAGGGGAGCTGTGGCTCGGTGCCTGCAGACGGAGCCCGGGGAGCGGTGGATGGCTCTATCGGCATGCCGAGGGTCGTTGGAAGGAGGTGGAGCACTCGATGCCGGCCCCATCGTGCGGCTTCGTGCTCGATGTGGATCCGGCCGGGCGGCTCTGGATGGGGCGATACGCACGCTCGGCAGACGTCTACGAGAAGGCCTGGGTCGGGCGGCTGGTGAACGGCACCTGGAGCTCCGAGGAGCTGCCCCTGGGGATCTGGATGCAGGCCGTGGCCTTCCCGGCGGAGGACGAAGGCTGGATCGCCGGCAATCGGGGCCGAATGCTGCATTTTGTCGACGGGGTGTGGCGGCGGGAGGATCCGACCTTGGCGCCGGGAACCGGGCGGGTGGATTTTCTCGACCTCTCGTTCTCGTCTCGCCAGGAGGGTTGGGCGGTGGGATCCTCGGGGCTGGTGATGCGGTACCAGGCGCCCGACTGGCAGCAGATCCCGGTTCCGGAAGAGCTCCGGGCGTTTTCCTTCTCCTCGGTGAAGGAGGATGCCTCGGGGCGGATCTGGGTCCTCGGGCACGGAGGGTTGATCGCTGCCTATCGCGAAGGTGACTGGACCCTGTTCCGCCGCCAGGGAGTCGAGATCTTCGACCTGACGATGGTCTCGGCGACCGAGGGCTGGGCCGTGGGTGGAGCGGGTACGATCCTGCGGTTCGACGGGGAGAGCTGGAATGAGGTTCCGTCGCCGACCACGGTGCCTCTCCTGGGTGTGTTCATCGACTCGCCGGGCCGGGGGTGGATCGCGGGGGAAGGTGTGATCTTGGAGATGACGTCCGGTCTTCCCCTGGCGCTGACCGAACGGGTCGATCCCAGCAAGCTGCCGATGTTGCGGCACCCGACCGAGTATGCGGCGAGCCTGGACTTCGACGAGGACGGCGAGCTCGATCTGCTCACCGTGGCGAGGGCCTCGGTTCGTCTCTTCACCGGCGATGGCCGGGGGGCATTCCAGGAGGAGGATTCGCTGACCCTGCCCTCCGCCAGCGGTTTCGCCGAGCCCTGGGTGGTGGGCCTGGCTCTCGGTGACCTGGACGGAGGTGGGACGGACCTGGTGGTGACGTCGGAGGCGCCGGCCCGAGCTCATTGGATCTTCAACCAGGGAGGCGGGCTTCCCGACGCTCCTCGGACCGTTTCTTTCTCTGCGCCGGGAGGGCGAGAGATCCTGCCGCACGTGGTCGATCTCGAGGGCGATGGCGCCCTGGAGCTGGTCGCGAGCCGAGGGGAGCAACCTTGGATCACCCGCCAGGAGATGGTTTTTCGCCTCGGAGGCGATGGGGCACCGAGACCCGACGGCGGCTTCCTGCCGGCGGAGAACAACAAGCGATTCCTGTGGGGCGACCTGGACGGCGACGGCGACCTCGACGCGGTGCTGCTCGCCTACCTGGGAGAAGACATCCGGGTCCTCCTGGGGGACGGCCGGGGAGGATGGGTCGATCATACCCGGGCCTCGGACTTCGATCACCGGGACCGGAGAGGTCACTTCTTACAGCTCGGCCTGCTCGATATCGATGTCGACGGGGATCTCGATCTCCTGCTCCAGAGTAGCCGCCTGCACCTCTGGCAGAACGATGGGGCGGCGTGTTTCACCGCGATTCCGGGAGTGCTTCCGCCCCTGCTCTCGGATCCGGGCCGTCGCAAGTTCCTCGGCGCGGTCGGCGACCTCGACCACGACGGTTTTCCGGAGATCCTGCTGGAGTCGAAGAAAGGAGCCGATCGCCGGTTGCATCTCCTGAAGCGGGAAGGAACCCGCTACCGGGACCTGGCACCGGAGCTCGGCATCGAGGATCTGGTGGGGGACAGCGCGGTCCTCGCCGACTGGGACGACGATGGGGATCTCGATGTCTTTCTGGGGTCTTCGGTAGGAGAGGGGCATTGGCTGGAGAACCGACAGGCCCAGGCCGGTGCCCGGCGCGATTTCTTGAAGGTTCGCTTGCGGGGAGATCCGTGGAATCGAGATGCGGTGGGCAGCCGGGTGCGAGTCTACGAGGCGGAGGGAGCCGGGGAGCAAGCGGCGTTGCGGGGCCACCAGCAGACGGCGCCGGGACTCACCGCCAACGGTACGGCGGTGCTCGGGGAGCTGCATTTCGGCGTCGCGCCCGAGAAGCGGTACGAGGTGTGGGTGGATTTTCCGGGCGGGCGTCGGGTCGTGAAGTCCGGCGTCGCCGCGGGCGCCAGGCTCACTGTCTTCGAGCATCCGACACCGCTGCGCCAGAGTTTGATGCTCTGGGCTGGGATCGAGCGGCGCCTGGCCCGAGCCGAGAAGGCCGTCGAGCTGGCCAAGCTCCTGCTGGTCGCCGGAATACTGATGGCCTGGCCCGGAGGGGAGAGTCGCAGGTCTCGGAGGAAGATCCGCGGGGGCATCCTGGCCCTCTACGGCTTCGTGGTGCTCGCCTGGCCGGCGGCAGCGCCCTGGGCTCACGGCGTGCAGATGGTGGCAGCCCTGGCTCTCCTGGGAGGTGTGGGCCTCGCCGGACAGGCGTTGCGACGATGGCGCGACGTCCGGTACCTGGGGCCTTATCGCCTCGGCGAGGTGCTGGGTGAAGGGGCCATGGGTGTGGTGTATCGGGCCCGGCATCTGGAGCGGCGGGAAGACGTGGCTCTCAAGGTGCTGCATCCCCACGGCGAGGGGCAGGAGAGCCTGCGCCAGCGGCTACGGCGCGAGGCGGAGGTGCTGGCCCAGGTGCGGCATCCGGCGATCGTGCGGATCTACGAGGCGGGCCAGGCCGACGGGCGTGCTTTCATCGCCATGGAATGGTTGCGCGGTCAGCCCTTGAGCCGTTTCCTCGCGCGGAACGGCCCCATAACGCCCGAGCGGCTGGTGCAATGGCTGGTGCCGATCTGCGAGGCCCTCGCGACCCTGCATCTCCAGGGCATCGTGCATCGTGACGTGAAGAGCGAGAACCTCTTCTTGCTCGACGATCCCTCCGCCGAGCCGCGGTTGAAGCTCATGGATTTCGGTCTGGCTCGGGCCCCGGAGCGCTTGACGGTGACGTCCCTGCGGGAGGTGGTGGGCACGGTGGCCTACATGGCGCCGGAGCAGCTGCGGGGAGACGAGGTGTCTCCGGCGAGTGACCTCTACTCTCTCGGGGTAGTGGCCTACGAGTGTCTCTGCGGTCGCCGACCCTTTGTCGGCGGCAGCGACCTGGAGATCCTGCGGACGATGCTGCAGGAGCGGCCCACGCCTCCGGAGACGGTGCGGCCCGGGCTGCCGCCCGCCCTGGTCGAGGTGGTGATGTCGTTGCTGGAGGTACGGCCCGAGAATCGACCGGTCTGTGCCGGCGAGCTGGCTCGGTCGTTGCCTCGGACCCTGGGACCGGCCTCGGCGGAGGCCCTGGTGCCGGTGGGGCCGGACCCGGGGCCGGAGGAGCCGGAGTGGATGGATCTGCTGCACGAGGCCCGGGCCGAGCTGGCGGCCGGGCGAACCTCGCGAGCCCAGGTGCTGGCCCTGGATTGTCTGACCGAGCTGCGGCGAACCCTGAGCTCTCTCGAGACACCGGAGTCGGCGGCCTACTCGCAGAGGTATCCGGTGGCCGAAGCGGTCGAGCTCTCGCGGCGTTTGAATCCCTGAGAGTGTCTGGATTCTTCGAGAAGGAACGGTTGGCGAGTGGAGGACAGTATGTCGAGCTCACAGTCTCATCACGATCTACTCGCGTCGCTGGGAGACGCCGAACGCAAGCTCGCCGAGGGATTGGGTCGCAAGGTGCTGGCCCTCGAACGGCTCCAGGAGGTCAGCGCTCGGCTGGCGACTCTGGACCTGGCCACCGCCGTGCGCGAGATCCTGAAACACGTCCTGGAGCTGGCCGACGCCTCTCGCGCCTGTTTGCTGCTGCGGGAAGGGGAGGAGGGGCTGCGCTTCGCCTACGGCGTCGAGCTCGGGCGGGAGGAGGTGGAGAGCAGCGAGTTCCGGGTCTCCCGCAGCTTCGTCGACCGGGCACTGGCCCGCGGCGAGGTCGTGGTGGTGGAGAACCTTCCGGCCTCCGCGGCCCGCGACCAGCCGAGCGTGGTGGCCCTCGGCCTGCTCGCCCTGATGGTGATTCCCCTGCGCTGCCGGGCGAAGACCCTCGGTGCCATCTACCTCGATTCCGACCGGCCTTCGCATCACATCCGCGCTGCCGACCCGTCTCTCTTCGTCGCCTTCGGCTCCCAGGCCGCCGTTGCACTCGACAATGCGCGCCTGCACGAGAAGCTGCAGGAAGAGTGTTTTCTCCTGCGGCGGTCGCTCGGGGAGTCGTGGGGGTTCGCAGGTATCGAGTACCGGAGTCGGGCCATGGACCGGGTCTGTCGGCTGATCCGGCGGGCTGCGGCGTCGGATATCCCGGTGTTGATCCAGGGGGAGACGGGCACCGGCAAGGAGCTGGTCGCGCGGGCAGTGCACCGGGAGAGTCGGCGCAAGGGCCGGCGATTCCTGGGGCAGAACGCCGGTGCGCTGCCCGACACCCTGCTCGAGAGCGAGCTCTTCGGCCATCGCCGGGGAGCGTTCTCCGGGGCGCTGGAGAATCGCCAGGGGCTCTTCGAGTCGGCCGACGGTGGCACGGTGTTCCTCGACGAGATCGGGGAGGCATCGCCCGCGCTGCAGGTGAGCCTGCTGCGTTTCCTGGAGCTCGGAAGCTACCGGCGGGTGGGAGACCCGCTCGATCGCCGTGCCGACGTACGGATCGTCGCCGCGACCCACCGCGACCTCGAGGCGGAGGTGGCTGCCGGTCGTTTTCGGGCCGATCTCTACTATCGACTGAGCGCGTTTCCCATCGTGGTGCCTCCGCTGCGACAGCGGAGAGATGACATTCCGGTGCTCGTGGAGCATTTCATCTCCCAGTACAACGAAGAGCTCGGGCAGCGGGTCGTCGGCCTCACGCGGACGTCTCTGCAGGAGCTCCTGGAGCATCCGTGGCCCGGCAATGTGCGGGAGCTGAAGAATCTGGTCTATCGCGCCATGGTTCTGAGCCCGGGCAGCGAGCGCCTCGATCTGCAGGCGGCGGCGAAGCGGCCCCAGGCCTGCCCCGAAAGTGTCCCCCGGTCGGCATCGGCCCCCGGGCCGGAGAGGGTCCGGACCCTGGAAGAGGTGGAGCGGGACTATATTCGGGAGGTCTTGGAACGCGTGCGAGGCAATCAGAGCGAGGCGGCTCGTCTGCTCGGGCTCAACCGCAGCACCTTGCGTTGGCGGTTGAAGAAGCTGGGGCTGGCGCCGCCGCCGAGAAAGCGAGCCGCCCTGCTCCATCTCTCGGAATCGATCTGATAGCCTGGATCGATACAGCTCGCAAAACCGTTGCGTTTGCGGAAAGCGAAAAACTTGAAGCCCTGTCCAGAGATCCTTCCTATTTTTCCCCTCACCGGAGCCTTGCTATTGCCCGGCGGGCGTTTGCCGTTGCATATTTTCGAAACGCGATACCGCCACATGGTCGAAGACTCCCTCTCCGACCGCCATTTCATCGGCATGGTGCAGCCCTTCACGACCGAGGCGGCCCATTACCGCGAGGGTGGGGATCCGAACGCCGAGATCGAGAATCCCGAGATCTACCGGGTCGGCTGTGCAGGGTTGATCGAGCAATGGGAGCGCCTGCCGGACGGCCGCTTCTTGATCCTGCTCCTCGGTAAACATCGCTTCCGGGTGCAGCAGGAGCTCGAGGAGCACCGCGGGTACCGGCGGGTCGAGGTCGACTACGAGGCCTACGTCGGGGACGACCAGGTACGCGAGATGGAGGTTCCCTCCGATCGCCTGCTCGAAGGCCTGCGGCTTTTCAGCGAAACCCACGGCCTGACCCTCGACTGGAAGGCCCTTTCCGACCTCTCGGGTCTCTCCCTGCTCAACAGCATCGCCATGGGTCTGCCCTTTCCGCCCGCCGAAAAGCAGGCGTTGCTCGAGGCCAATGCCCTCCAGGACCGGCTCGAGATGCTCCTGACCCTCCTGGAAATGGGGGTAGATCTCCATCCCGGCGACACCGAAATCTCCCTCAACTAGGGTAGTGCGGCCAACCGATGGTGGCGCCAGATTTGTGACGCATTACCCTGGATCGCATTCCGGAGCCCGGTCGGCGGGAGGAGCCCTGATGTCCTGCGTGCGATTCGGTCTTCTACTCTGTGTGGCAGGGCTGTGGGCCTGTGGTCCCGAAAGGGGACCCGAACAGGCTCTTCCGGAAGAGCCGGACTCGGCGTCGGCTCTGGAGACTTCGGCTCCGGATCCCGAACCTTCAGATCCGAGGCAGCCGCGCCATGATCTGATGGCCAGTCTCCGGGAAGACCTGGAGCGCCCTCGGCATCCGAGCGATGGAGGTGGAGAGGCCTGGCTGGTGGAAGGGGGAGAGGGGCTGGTCGCCCGGGGTCCCGGGAGATTTCGTTTGCGGTTTCGAGCCGGGTCCCACGGCATCGCCGTCGGCGGTGCGCTCTATCTCCAGGTGTCGCCCTTTTGGGGTTGGAGCGATCCCCAGGTGCAGAATCCGGAGGCGCCGGGATATACCCGGGTGTCGACCCCGGCGCCGGGGGTCGAGCTCTCGCCGGCCCTTGTCGATCAGCAGCTCCTCGGCATCACGATCGCAGGCCGCGCCCTGGCGGCGGGGGAGGAAGTGGAGATCGTCTACGGCGCCGGGACGAGCCGGGCCCGGGTCGACCGCTTCGCCGAGGAAGGGTCGCGGTTCTGGATCGCGGTCGATGGTGACGGCGATGGGGTTCGCAAGATCCTCGCCGACTCTCCCGCGGTGGATGTCGGGCCGGGACGCCCGGCGGGGCTGTGGTCGACCCTTCCGTCCACGGCTCGCCCCGGAGAGCGAGTGCGCCTGACCCTCGCCGTTCTGGACCCCCTGGGCAATGCCGGGATCGAGCTCGAAGGAGAGATCCGGCTGCGGATCGTCGAAGGGGAAGAGCATGTCTCGGGGCTTCCGGAAACCCTACAGCTGGAGCCCGAGGGGAAAGGTGTGGCGTCGCTCGAGCTCCGGGCCGAATCACCCGGCGTGGTACGGATCGTTGCCGAAGGGCCGGGCGGGCTGCGCGGCGAGAGCAACCCGCTGCAGATCAGCGAACGCGGGACCCGGGTTCTCTGGGGAGACCTGCAGAACCACTCCAACCTGTCGGACGGCACCGGCAGCGTCCGCGACCAGTTCTCCTACGCCCGCAACGTGGCCGCCCTCGACGTCTACTCGCTGACCGATCACGACCATTGGGGTCTGCTCTTCCTCGACCAGAATCCCGGGCTGTGGGAAGAGATCCGCTCCGCGGTGCGCGAGCACCACGAGCCGGGGCGATTCGTCGCCCTGCTGGGTTTCGAGTGGACCCACTGGGTCTACGGCCACCGCCACGTGCTCTACTTCGGCGACGAGGGAGAGGTGCTGAGCTCCGTCGACCCGGCGACCGACACGCCCCAAGAGCTGTGGGCGGCCCTGCGCGGCCGGCGGGCCCTGACCCTCGCGCACCACTCGGCCGGCGGACCGATCGCCACCGACTGGAGCGTGGCCCCCGATCCGGAGCTCGAGCCGATCACCGAGATCGTCTCGGTGCACGGCTCGAGCGAAGCCCTCGACTCGCCCTCGGTGATCTACCGACCCGTGCGGGGCAACTTCGTGCGCGACGCCCTGCTCCGCGGCTACCGGCTGGGCTTCCTCGGCAGCAGCGACGGTCACGACGGCCACCCGGGGCTCGGGCACCTGGCTTCCCCCTCGGGCGGCCTGGCGGCGATTCTCAGCGAAGAGGCGACCCGCGACGGCGTCTACGAGGCCCTCCGCCAGCGGCGCGTCTACGCCACCAACGGGCCCCGCATCCTGCTGCGGGCCTCGTTCGCCGGGTTTCCCATGGGCTCCGAGGTGCCCCTCGGCCGCCGCGGCCCCATTCCCGACCTTCCCGCCGACACCCTGCTCGTCCAGGCCCTGGCTCCCGGAGAGCTCGAGGCCATCGAGGTGATCCGGGGTCCGGACGGTGCTCCAGGTCGCCTGCGAGGGGGAACGCCGGTGCACGTTCGTCCATCCCTTCCCCGACCTGCGTTCCGGAGACTTCCTCTACATCCGAGCCGTCCAGCGCGACGGCGGGGCCGCCTGGTCGAGCCCGTTCTTTTTCGTCGATCCCTGACCGCGTGGTATCCTCCCGCTCCGCTACCAGCTCTTGGTGTGCAGCGGCTCCCGGAGGTCGCAGCAGCGCGAGAGGGTGCGACGGACGATGGCCCGCAGAGGCGCCGCACGAAGGATCCCGATGGCGAAGAACAAAAAGAAATCGAACCGAGTGAAGGCCCGGATTTCCCGGGGTCTGCGCGATCTCCTGCCGGAGCAGCAACTGGCGCGGCAGAAGGTGATCGACACGATTCGCGGAGTCTACGAGCTGTACGGGTTCCTGCCGATCTCGACCCCGGCGGTGGAGTATCTCGACGTGTTGTTGGGCTCCGACCCGGGGGAAGAGGCGCAGCAGAGCATCTTTACGGTTTCGAACCGTGAAGAAGAAGCTCTCGGCCTGCGCTTCGATCTCACGGTACCCCTGGCGCGGCTGGTGGCACAGTACCGGGAGCTGGGGCGGCCGTTTCGGCGGTACCAGGTCTCGTCGGTGTGGCGGGGAGACAAACCCGACAAGGGAAGGTATCGCGAGTTCACCCAGTTCGATCTCGACTCGGTCGGTGCGCCTCCGGGCATCGCCGATGCCGAGATCATCGCCGGCATGTGCGACACCCTCGATGCGCTCGATATCGACGGATACCTGGTGCGGTATTCGAGCCGCGGGGTGTTGATGAGTCTGCTGCGCTATGCCGAGATTCCCGAAGAGCAGGGCAAGGACGTGTTCCGGGTGCTCGACAAGCTGGACAAGGCGGGCCTGGAGAAGGTGGTTCTCGAGCTCACCTCCGGGTATCAGGACGAATCGGGCGACCGGATCCGTGGTCTGGGGCTGGAGGACGCCCAGGTCGAGAAGATCCGCCGTTTCCTCGCCATCCGCAGCGACGACCGCGACTCGGTGGTCGCCCAGCTGCGGGATCTCTTCGCCGAGGTGGAGGGGGCGGAGAAAGAGATCGCCCTGCTGGAGAAGATCTCGAATTTCCTCGGCTCCCTGGACTACGGCCCGGATCGGGTGGCGCTGGATCTGAGCATCGCCCGGGGGCTCGCGTATTACACCGGGCCGGTGTTCGAGACGATTTTGAAAGACGCACCCGAGTTCGGCTCGGTGTGTGGCGGTGGCCGGTACGACGGGTTGGTACAGCGCTTCTCCGGCGAGGCGGTGCCGGCGGTGGGGGCCTCGATGGGGGTCGACCGCTTGCTGGCGGCGCTCGACCATCTCGGCAAGCTGGAACGGCGCAAGGCCACGGCCCAGGTGCTGGTCACCCGGATGGACGAATCCCTCAACGAAGAGTACCTGGCCATGACCTGGGAGCTTCGCCGGGCGGGCATTCCCGCCGAGGTGTTCGTCGGCAAGGCGAAGGGGGTCGGCAAACAGCTGGCGTATGCCGATACCTGGGAGATTCCGATTTCCCTGATCGTCGGCTCCGACGAGCAGGCACGGGGCGTGGTCACCCTCAAGGACATGGACGTCGGGCGAAGGCTCTCGTCGCAGATCGAAGGGCGTGAGGACTGGTTGGCCGAGCGCCCGGGCCAGCGCGAGGTGGTACGGGGCGATCTGGTACCTACCGTCCGCCAGTTGCTCGACGAAATCGATAACTCCTAGCCTGGAAAAATCACCCGGCTAGCTCTGATCAACCAATGAGGTGTACATGATGAAAAAGATGATTTTGTGGACTCTGATGCTGTGTACGATGCTGTGTCTGCCCCTGGCGGCCTCCGCCGAAGAGGCGCCCCGGGTCAACCTGAAGACGTCTCTCGGTGACATCGTCGTCGAGCTCGACCCGGCCAAGGCCCCCAAGTCGACCGCGAACTTCCTGGAATACGTCGATTCGGGTTTCTACAACGGTACGATTTTCCACCGGGTGATTCCCGGATTCATGGTCCAGGGTGGTGGCTTCACCGCCGATCTCCAGAAAAAGGACACCCGGGAGCCGATCGAAAACGAGGCGAAGAACGGGCTGAAGAACGATCGTGGCACCATCGCCATGGCGCGCACCAACGATCCCCACAGCGCCACCGCCCAGTTCTACATCAACTCGGTGGACAACGACTCCCTGAACCAGGGACGCGCGCCGGGCTGGGGTTATGCCGTGTTCGGCAAGGTTGTGACCGGGATGGATGTGGTCGACGAGATCTCCAAGGTCGAGACCGAGCGCAAGAACTACATGAGCAACGTGCCGGTCGAGCCGGTGAAGATCCTCGAGGCGACCCGGGTCAAAGGCGAGTGAGCTGAGCCCGAGCAGGCCCGGGGCCGTGGACCCGGGAAAGTGACAATTAGGAGGAGGGCAGAAAGCGGGCGTTCGAAGTCATGCTCCGATCGACACCATGAAGGGCCCTTTCCTTTTCACCGCGAGAAGCCACATTCTTCTCTCGACGGTGTCCCTCCTCTGTTTTCTCGTTCCCATCGACGCCCTCCCGGACGAGCTGGCGGCAACAAGCTTCCGCCGCCTCTCGGTCGACCAGGGGCTCTCCCACAGCACGGTCTGGGAGACCCGCCAGGATCGCTTCGGGTTTCTCTGGGTCGCCACCCAGGACGGACTGGATCGGTTCGACGGCTACCAGTTCCGTAGCTTTCGCCACGACCCCGAAGATCCCGACTCCCTGGCCAGCAGCGAGGTGCTTTCCCTGGCCGAAGATGGAGTGGGGGGAATGTGGATCGGCACGCGAGGTGGCGGGCTCGACCACTACCTGCACTCCGAAGAGCGATTTGCCCACTATCCGGCGGATCCCGAGAGCCCCAGAGGCCTGAGCCATCCCGTGATCTGGAGCCTGCTCGCGGACCGGCGAGGCGAGGTCTGGCTCGGGACGGAGGCCGGGCTCGATGTCCTGTCTCCGGGCGAAGGCGAATTCCGCCGCTTGCGACACGATCCGGAAGATCCCTCGAGCCTCTCGTCGGACAATATCTGGAAGCTCTTCGAAGACCGCGACGGCACGGTCTGGATCGGCACGGCGGCCGGGCTCGATCGTTTCGATTCGGACTCCGGGCGTTTCACCGCCGTCCGGCCGCGAGCGGTGAGCGCCGAGGAGAGCTGGAGCACGGGAGAGATCGACCAGGCTCCCGATGGCCGGCTCTGGCTCTCCACTTCGCGCGGTCTGGAAGTCTTCGATCCGGAGTCGGAAACGTTCGAGATCTACCTCGACCCTACATCCGGCGAGCCTTTGGCCCTTCGGGCGGGGTATCTGCTCGTCGACGCCGGGGGTGAGGTCTGGCTCGGGACGCAGGGAGAGGGGCTCTACCATCTGCGGCCCGAGAGTGGAGCCCTGCGGCAATACACCTACCGGGCGGGAGACCCCCGGAGCCTCGGCAACGACTCGGTCCTCGATCTTTTCGAGGATCGGACCGGCGTGTTGTGGATCGGCTCCTACATGGGCCTTTCCGCCGTCGATACGAACCGCAAGAAGTTCTCCACCTATCGCCAGCAGCCGGGCCGCGAGCCTTCGATGCAGGGTCGCGCGATCTGGCCGGTCTACGACGACGAGGAAGGTGGCCTCTGGGTCGGCTCCTACGAACGTGGCCTCGAGAAGCTGGATCGAGACCAGGGCACGATCGAGCATTTCCGGGCGGATCCCGGCGCCGCCGACAGCCTGCCCGACGACCGGGTCACGGGGATTCTCCGGGGGCCGGAGGGCACGCTCTGGGTGAGCTCCTACGGCGGTGTGAGCCGGCTCGATGTGGCGCGCGGGACCTTCGAGACCTGGAGCCACGATGCCGACGATCCGAGCAGCCTGCGCGGCAACGACGTATTGACGATCTTCCAGGACTCGCGGGGCCGGTTCTGGGTGGGGACGGGAGCAGGGGTCGATCTCTTCGATCCACGGTCGGAAACCTTCACCCATCTCCCGGTGGCCGGCGATTCCGAGGCGCCTCCCGAGGGCGTGGCGGTGTACTGGATCTCGGAGGGGCCGACCGGCACGGTGTGGATCACCAGCGACGGAGCGGGGCTCTTTCGACTAGGGGCGGGCGAGGAGCGCTTCACTCGTTTTCGCCACGATCCCGAACGACCCGACAGCCTGCTGAGCGATCATGTGGCCACCGCCTACGAGGTCGCCTCGGGAGAGGTCTACGCCGGGACTTTCGGCATGGGGCTGAGCCGTTATCGCCCGGCGACGAGCAGCTTCGAGCATTTCCGTGAGAAAGACGGCCTGCCGAGCGGCTCGGTCTTCGGAATTCTCGAGGGAGAGGGCGGCGAGCTCTGGCTCTCCACCGGTCGTGGCCTGAGCCGTTTCGACCCGAGCACCGAGACCTTCACCAACTACGACGCCGAAGACGGCCTCCAGAGCAACGTGTTCTCCACCGGCTCCGCCTTCGAGAACCGCCGCGGCGAGCTCTTCTTCGGTGGTATCGAAGGGTTGAATGCCTTCGTGCCGGCGGAGATCACCGCCGATCCGGAACCGCCACGGATGGTGCTCACCGATCTCAAGCTCTTCAACCGGTCCCTCCGGCCCCTTGCCGCCGCCCCGGAATCACCCCTCGCGGTGTCCATCGTCGAGGCGGAGGAGGTGGTGTGGACCCACCGCGATTACGTCTTCTCCTTCGAATTCAGCGGCCTGCATTTCGCCAATCCGGGCAAACATCGGTACCGCTACCGTCTCGAGGGTTTCGATCGCGACTGGATCGAGACCTCGGCGAGCCGGCGTACGGCGCATTACGCCAACCTGAAGGCGGGCGAGTATGTCTTCCGGGCGCAGGGCAGCAATGGCGACGAGGTCTGGAGCGAGGAGGAGGCGTCGATCCGGGTGCGGGTGTTGCCCCCGCCGTGGAAGACCTGGTGGGCCTACTCGCTCTACGGCATGAGCTTCCTGGCCGCCCTGCTGGCCTATTCCGGTGCGCAGAAACGGAAGATCGAGCGGGAGCGGGCGATCAGTGAACGGCTGCGGGAAGTCGACCGCATGAAGGACGAGTTCCTGGCCAACACCTCTCACGAGCTGCGCACACCGCTCTACGGCATCATCGGGCTCGCCGAGTCCCTGATCGAAGGTGCCGCCGGTACGTTGCCCGAGGAGGCTCGATCGCAGCTGGGAATGGTGGTCGCCAGTGGTCGGCGCCTCGGTGCCCTGGTGAACGACATCCTCGATTTCTCCCGTCTCACCAGCAGGCGCCTGGAGATCGACCGCCACCCGGTGCCCTTGCGGGGCCTGGTAGAGCTCGTGCTCGACCTCTCCCGTCCCCTGGTCGGCGAGAAGAGCCTGCGCCTGATCAACTCGGTTCCCGAAGATCTGCCCGCCGCCGATGCCGACGAGAACCGGTTGCAGCAGATCTTGCACAACCTCATCGGCAACGCGATCAAGTTCACGGCCTCGGGAAGAGTCGAGGTCTCGGCCAGCCCGACCGAAGAAGGGTTCCTGGAGGTGCGGGTGGCGGATACCGGCATCGGCATCAGCCAGATGCAGCAGGGAAGAATCTTCGAGGCTTTCGAGCAGGCCGACGCCTCCACCGAGCGCAAATTCGGCGGAACCGGCCTCGGCCTGGCGGTGGCTCGCCAGCTGGTGGCGCTGCACGGCGGGCGTCTGCGAGTGGAGTCGTCCCCCGGCGAGGGCTCGACCTTCTCCTTCACCCTGCCGACGGCGAGAGAGGACTCGCGGCCGATCGCCGAGGAGGAACCGGCGCGAGAGGTTTCGCAGATGCCGCTCTTCTCGCCGGAGCCATCGGAAACGGAGATCCCATCGCCCGCCAGACTTCGGGGCGGGGAGGTCTCGGACTCGCAGGAGCGCCACCGAGTGTTGATCGTCGACGACGAGGTGGTGATTCGCCAGGTGCTGCACAACTACCTGGCCTCCGAGGGGGTGGAGGTGCTCGAGGCCGAGGACGGGCGAACGGCCCTGGATCTCCTGGAGCGCGAGGCCGTCGATCTCGTGGTGCTCGACGTGATGATGCCCGGAATGTCGGGCTTCGAGGTGTGCCGCCGCATCCGTGAGCGTTTCGAGCCCCAGGAGCTCCCGGTCCTCTTTCTCACCGCCAAGAGCCAGGCTTCCGACCTGGTGGCGGGTTTTGCTGCCGGCGGCAACGATTTCCTCGTCAAACCCGCGGCGCGCAGCGAGCTCCTCGCCCGGCTGCGCACCCACCTGGAGCTGCGGTCGACCCACCGGCAGCTGCGGGAGCTGGTGAGCGAACGAACCGACCAGCTACGGGAGCGCCAGGTGCTCGTGGGGCAGCTGGAGAGCAAGAATGCCGAGCTCGAGCGCTTCGGCTACACCATCTCCCACGACCTGAAGAATCCCCTCTTCACCATCAAGGGATTCCTCGGCCTCGCCCGGCAGAGCCTGGCCCGGAACCAGACCGAGCGCCTGGAGCGCGATCTCGGCAAGATCGCCAATGCGGCCGACAAGATGCAGCACCTGCTCGAAGAGCTCCTGGAGTACTCTCGGCTGGGGCACCTGGAGCGCCCCCTCGAGCCGGTAGATCTGGGAGAGGTGGTCGAGGAGGCTCTGGCGCTGCTCGAAGGGCGGGTCACGGCGGCCGGCGCGCACGTCCGGGTAGCGGCCGACCTGCCGACGGTCCTGGGAAATCGGCCTCGCCTGCGGGAGCTCTTCCAGAACTTGATCGACAACGCGATCAAATACGTTGGAGACGGCGGCACGCCGGAGGTGGAGATCACCTGGCGTGCCGCGGGAGACGACCTCGAAATTCGAGTGCGAGACCACGGAGTCGGGATCGAGCCGCGGTACCACGAGAAGGCCTTCGAGCTCTTTTCGCGCCTCGACGACGCAGGGATCGAAGGCTCCGGAGTGGGTCTGGCGTCGGCTCGGCGGATCGTGGAGATCCACGGCGGCCGGATCTGGATCGAGTCCGAGGGGCGGAGCACCGGCTGTGCCGTCGCCTGCACCCTGCAACGAGCGCCGGTCGAGGGTTGACAGCCCTTTCGTCGACCTGCTCTAATCCGCCGCGATCGGCCGCAAAGGCCGCTGAGCCTTCGAGACACTGGTCGAAATACAGCCCGATACGAACCGATGCTGACGATTGCCCACGCTGCTGCTGCTTCCACCACCCATGGTTGGTGGTGGCACGGCGTGTGTCATCACGGTTCCTGAAACCGGGCATGTCCCGGGAACCGAGTCCGGGACGAGGGTAGACCAGCCTGCCGCAGAACCTCTTTCCGGACCGGAACACCGGGCGCCGAAAGAGGTTTTCGCTTTTGAAGACAACATCTCTGGTCGCAACACTGACGACGGAGCCTTCGGGAGATCGGGAGCTGGAGGCTCTGGGCGAGGAGGTCGAGTACCTCGAGATCCGGGCCGACCTGGTCGGTGATCTCGATCCCGACTGGCTTCGCGACCGGTTTCCGGGGCGACTCGTCTACACCCTGCGGAGCCGGTTCGAAGGAGGGCGTTTCGAGGGGGGCAAGAATGCCCGGCAGCGGCGCCTGACCGCTGCTGCCGGTCGCTTCGACCTGGTGGATCTGGAAGGCGCTCGCGACCTGATTCCCGGGATCCTGACCGAGGTGCCCGACGATCAGCGCCTGATTTCCTGGCATGGCAAATCCCCGAATCTCACCAGCCTGCGGGGCCGTTTCGAGCGCATGGCCGAGGTCCCCGCCCGTTTCTACAAATTGATTCCCGAGGCCAACCAGGAGGGCG
The DNA here is from genome assembly GCA_964565225.1 of uncultured Thermoanaerobaculia bacterium. Taxonomy (GTDB): domain Bacteria; phylum Acidobacteriota; class Thermoanaerobaculia; order Multivoradales; family J023; genus CAZMEL01. The sequence continues at coordinate 20,600 of CAZMEL010000097.1, forward strand.
ACAGCCTTCGTCCCCTGGCTCTCCTGCACTCTCTGCGTCGGGACGACGTGATTTCTTTCTCCTCGAAAAATCTGGGCGCCTGGACCCGCCTCGTGGCGCCGCGCCTCGGCTCACCCCTGGTCTACGGGTCGATGGGGGAGGTTCCGGGGGCGCCCGGTCAGCTCTCCATCGAGCGTCTGCGAAAGGACTTCGGCCTACCGTATCTCCCGGAAGCCGAGGGGTTGTACGGAGTGGTAGGGCGGCCGGCGTTGAATTCGCTCTCACCCCGGCTGCACAACGGTGCCTATCGCGCCCTCGGTTTCCCGGGCCTCTACGTCCCTTTCGAGGTCTCCTCTTTCGGCGACTTCTGGCTCGACGTGGTGGAAGTTGCGTTGCTCGAAGATTTCGGGCTCCCCCTGCGAGGCCTCTCGATCACCTCGCCGCACAAGGAAGCGGCCCTGGTGGTGGCCGGGGCCAGCAGCCCGCGAGCCAATTTCATCGGTGCGGCCAACACCCTGGTGCTCACCGATGGGGTGTGGGAAGGCGAGAGCACCGATCCCGAAGGAGTCGTCGGAGCTCTGCTCCAGCTCGGGGTCGAGCCCGGCGGCGCCTCGGCGGCGGTGGTGGGCTGCGGTGGTGCCGGCCGGGCGGCCGCTCTGGGGTTGCGCCAGGCGGGCTGCGACGTGGTGCTGGCCAATCGCGGGGAAGAGCGAGGACGAGCCGCGGCCCGGGATCTGCGTCTACCCTTCGTGCCGCTGAAGGAGCTGCGCCCGGAGCGATTCGAGATCCTGGTACAGGCCACGGCTCTCGGCAGCAACGACAAGGATCCGCTGCCCTTCTCCGTCGACCGCCTGCCAGCGGAGACGGCGGTGCTCGAAATGGTCTACGGTAGCGGCCCGACCCGGCTGCAGCGGCGGGCGGAGGCCCGTGGATGCCGGGTGATCGACGGGCGCTGGATGCTCCTGCACCAGGCCCTGGAACAGTTTCGCCTGATGACCGGTCAGACCTTGAACCGAGCCCTGGCGGCGGAGCTGCTGGGATTGGAGGAAGAGAGCCCGTGAGAATTTCGGCCCCCTTGCCCACCGGCGTTGCGGCGCTGCTCTTCGAGAGCGCCCGCCGTCGCCGCGAGCTGGAGAATCGGCTGGTCGAGCAGCTGCTCGCCGCCGGCTTCGCGGAGATGATTCTGCCGGTGGTGGACTACCTCGATCCCTACCAGGAGATGCTCGACGCGGTCCATCGCAGCGAGCTCTACCGCTTCGTCGACCGCGACGGCGAGCTCCTGGCCCTGCGCTCCGACTTCACACCCATGTTGGCCCGGCTCATCGCTCCCAGCCTGGTATCTCTCGACCTGCCGCTGCAGCTCTTCTACCGCGGCGACGTGCTCCGGTACCAGGAAGAGCGCGCCGGCCGCCAGCGCGAGTTCTACCAGCTCGGCGCCGAGATCCTCGGGCTGCCCGAGGCCGAGGGCGAGAACCGGGTCTTGCGCCAATGCCTCGACCTGCTCGCGGTCGGCGAGCGGCAACGCCTGCTGGTGGTGGTGGGATTTGCCGGCGCGCTCGACGACCAGCTCCTGGCGTCGGACGATCCCGGAGCCCTGGCTGCCGCCGTGGTCCGCCGCGAGCGAAGCGCCGCCAACAAGGTGTCTCCGGTGCTGCGCCAGGTGGTGCAGAACGGCATCCCCGACGACCCCGTGGCCCTCGGCGGAGCGGCCGCCGCGCGGCTCCGTTCCCTCCAAGAGCTCTGCGCCCGGCTGCGGCGCGACTATCCCGAGGTAGAGATCCGGCTCGACCTGGCCGAGTTCGCCGACCAGACCCTCGCCCCCGAGCTCGACCACCAGACCGGAACCCGGGCGTATTACGACGGCCTGGTGTTCCGGGTCTTTGCCGGGCGCGGCGCCGAGCCGGTGGGCGCCGGTGGCCGCTACGACCGCCTGTTTCGCGACCTGGGGGGCGATGTCGCCGCCTGCGGCTTCTCGCTCAGTCTCGATCGTCTGACGGCCCGCGAGGTGGCCTCGTGATTCGCCTCGCCCTGCCCAAGGGCCGCAACCTGACCACGGCCCTGGCGGCCTTCCGGTCGGCGGGCCTCGGCTTCGAAGGGTTCGATCGCAACGACCGGCGACTGCAGATCCGTTTTCCCGACGACGATCTCGAGGTTCTGATGCTCAAGGATTGGGACGTCCCCCTCTACGTGCAATACGGCATCGCCGATTGTGGGGTGGTGGGAAGCGACGTGCTCGACGAGGTCGACGGCGACCTGCTGGTGCCGGCCCGTTTTCTCGAAGGGCGCAGCCGCCTGTCGCTGATCGGCCATGCCGGCTCGATGCCGCGGCCCGGGCAGCAGGTGCGGCTGGCTTCCAAGTACCCGCGCACCGCCCGGGCGATGCTCGCCGGTCGTCCCTGGGGCGCTCAGGTGCTCGAGCTCTCGGGATCGGTGGAGCTGGCGCCGCTGCTGCGCCTGGCGGAAGTCGCTCTCGACATCGTGCAGACCGGACAGACCCTGCGGGAGAACGGTCTCGAAGAGCTGGAGCCGGTGCGGGAGGTGGCGCCCTGCCTGGTGGTCAACCGCGCTGCGTTCCAGGTACATCGCAACGTGCTGGATTCCTGGCTCGATGCCCTCGAGGGCGCCGGAGTCGTGGAGTAGGTCTGGGAGTAGACACATGGGAATTCTCAAGGTGACCCGGGCCGGAACCCGGGCTGGTGAGCGACTTCGGCGGCGGTGGCAATCGCGGGGTGCCGGAGTGCTCGACACCCGGCTGACGGAGCGGGTGGCACAGCTGGTGCGAGAGATTCGCCGCGGTGGCGACCGGGCCCTGGTGCGGTCGGTGCGGAAGCTCGACGGCGTGGAGATCCAGGGTGCCGAGGCCCTGCGGCTGGAGCCCTCGCTCGATGCCGCCGGCCCGGACCTTCCGCCGGGATTCGAGCCCGCCCTGGAGCGGGCCATCGCCTCGGTGGAGCGGTACCATCGGCACCAGGTGCACGAGGGCTTCCAGGTCGAGGAAGGCGGGGTCGAGTGGACCGAGCGGCGCATTCCACTGCGCCGGGTCGGGGTCTACGTGCCGGGAGGGCGAGCAGCTTATCCGTCGACCGCGGTGATGACCGTGGTGCCGGCGCGGGTCGCCGGGGTCGAAGAGGTGGTGGTGGCCACTCCGCCGGCCGCCTGGGAGCGCAATCCGGCCCTGAGCTTTACTCTGGCCCGGCTCGGCGTGGACGAGGTGTGGGGCATGGGCGGAGCCCACGGCATCGCCGCCCTGGCCTATGGCACCGAGAGCATCGAGCCGGTCGACAAGATCGTGGGGCCGGGCAACGCCTGGGTGACCGCGGCCAAGAAGCTGGTGGCCGGCGACGTCGCGATCGACAGCCTGGCGGGGCCGAGCGAGGTGGTGATCGTGGCCCTGGGCGAGGTCGATCCCGCCCTGGTGGCCGCCGATCTGCTGGCCCAGGCGGAGCACGATCCGCAGGCCATGGCGGTTCTCGTCACCGAGCGCCGGGAGACGGCCCGGGCCGTGGGCCGCGAGGTCGAGCGCCAGCTGCCGCACCTGGCCACCGCCGAGGTGGCGGCGACCTCGCTCCGGGCCATGGGAGGGGCGGTGTTGGTCGACGACCTGGAGAGCGCCCTCGACTGGGCCGAGGCGATTGCCCCGGAGCACCTGCAGCTCCTGGGCGACGCCGAGATCCTGGCCGATCGGGTGCGCTGTGCCGGCGCGGTATTCATCGGCGAGGCCACGCCGGTGGTCTTCGGCGACTACCTCGCCGGTCCGAGCCACGTGTTGCCCACCACCGGCACCGCCCGTTTCGACTCCGCCCTCGGGGTCGACGACTTCGTCCGTCGTTCCCACCTCGTGCGCTACAACCGTGGCGCGGCCGCCCGCGCGGCGGCCGCCGCGGCCATCCTTGCCGATGTCGAAGGCCTGCCGGCCCACGCGGCGGCGGCCCGGCGGCGGACCTGG
>CAZMEL010000098.1:0-24408 GCA_964565225.1 uncultured Thermoanaerobaculia bacterium
ACGATTTAACCGGATCCTCCCCCTCTTTGCTACCCCTCCTGATGAATTATCCGGGTTAGGGCCGATGGCTTCCCTCATCTGCTCATGCCATCTACGCTTCGTGCTCGGAACTCAGGGCGAGCAGAAGACTTCGATCGAGGAGACTTCGTCGTTGCCGACGCGGGTCTTTCGGAGATTGGCGCGGTCGGCGGTGAGCTCGGTGCGTTTCCCTTCGAAGTCGGCGTCGCGATAGAGGATCACCCGGCAGCCTTCGCTCACCTCGATCGAGCTCGCGTTGTCGTTGCCGATCGGGTTGTCGCGCAGGTTGGCGTCGTGGGTGGTGAAGAGCTCCTGCTGGCCTTCGAAATCGCCGTGCTCGAAGAGGGTGGCACCGCGGGAAGGCCTCGGAGCAGCGCCGAAGGGCGAGGCGCCGGGGAAACCTGCGCCGGGCGGAATTCCGGGTGCCCCGGGTGCCCCGGGTGCCCCGGGTGCCCCGAGCTGGGCGAGAAAGGCCTCGAACCCGGGTGGCATCTTCACTCCGCTCATGGCTGGTGCGAGGTGGGTTTCACGATAGAGCCCCTCGGAGCTCACTCGCAAGACGGCCGGAGGCTGACCGGGAAGGGCTTCGATCCAGCCGGAAGAACCGCCGGCCTGGGCACCGAGCCATCCCGCCATGGCCTGGGGGTCGAAGGCTGCCGGGTCTGGTGGCCCTGCCGCGGCTTTCCCGGGTAGAAACATTCGCCCGGCTTCGCCGCTGACCAGAAGACCGGCGTCGGACGCGGTGAAGACCTTCTTCGGGTCGATCGGGTCGGTGGCGAGGTTGGAAATCCGGATGGGCATCATCTGCAGGGCTTCGAGCCTCCAGGAGCGGCCGAGGTCTTCGGAGACGAAGAGGCCCGAGCCGTCGGTTGCATAGAGCCGGTGAGGGGCCACCGGAGAGACGGCGAAGTCGACGATCGAGTCTTCACGCAAGTACTCGGAATTGCGGGAAAGGTCTTGCCAGTGCTCTCCGTCGTCGGTGGAGTGAAAGAGGCGTCCACCGACGAGGGCCAGGATCCCCTCGGGGAAGGACCGAAGCTTCGAGGTGACGAGGTCGCGCCCGGCGGAGTCGTCCAGCGATTGCCAATCCAGCGACGTGGCCTCCCAGGCGCGGCAGTCTCCGGGCGAGCGATGGATAAACGAGGCATTCTGGGAATCGGTGTTGGAGGGGCGTCCGCGGTGGGACTGTCGAAAGGCGATGCCGGCGAGCACGGAGCCGTCGTCGAGGACGACGAGCTCTTCCACGGTGGTGCTGCTCCTGGCGTCCCCGCGGCGAGGTGGGATCAACGCTCGGGAGCGAATTGCGACGTGCTCGAGCCCACAGGGCTCCCAGTGGCGTCCGCCGTCCGTCGAGCGGAAGACGCCGCGGTCGGTGCCGAGATAGAAGCTGTCAGAGCGTTGCGGGTCGAAGGCGAGGGTCAGGGCCTGAACGCTCTCGGGCAGAAAGAGCTCGTCCCAGCTCTGCCCGCGGTTCGTCGACAGGCGAAGCCGGAAGCGGGTCCAGGGAAGGTCTTCGTAGATCCGTTCGACGTCTCGCGACGAGCCCAGTCCTTCGATTACATAGATGCGGTGAGGTGGCGCCGATTCGATTCCGAGATCCACGATCGTCGAGCTCTCGGTGGGCAGGATCAGCTCGGGCTCGGCGCTCAAGGGTGCGGCACTCGACAAGAGAGCGACCGCGACCGCGAGTCGCGTTATCAGTGTTTTGTGCATGGAAGTCCCCCTGTGGTTGGTCTGCTTCTTATCGCGCGAAGCGTGGGGTAGCTATCCCAGGAGGGTCTCAATTCGTCGGGCGTTTGTTCGCCAGTCTTGCGGCTCTGCCCTTCTTCTTGCCTTTGGGGCCCTTCTTGGGTTTGGGCCCGGAGAAGCCGGGGCCGAAGCCTCCGCGCTTCTTGCGGCCCGGCTTCTCGGAGGTTTTCTCGGCGCCGGGCTCGAACGCGGCTTTCTGGCGCCGAAAACCGGGGCCCCGCTGGCTCAGGCGAGAGAGATCGAGCCGCTGGCCCTGGATTCGCACCGACTTCAGGTCGCGGAAGATCTCCCGGGGCATTCCTTCCGGGAGCTCGACCGTGCTGAAGGTTTCGAAGAGCTCGATACGGCCGATGTGCTCTCCCATGAGGCCGGCTTCGTTGGCGATGGCTCCCACGATGTCGCCCGGTCGGACCTTGTGGGTGCGGCCGACCTCGATCCGGAATTTCTCCATGCCACGCTCGGGGCGCCCTTTCAGAATGTGTGCCGGAGTCGACACACGAGACGGTCGCCCCTTCTCGGGAGCTTCGCCGGACGGTCGATCCGCGGATTCCGGCGCCCGAGGGCGTTTGCCCGGTTCTGCCCGGGCCCGTTTTTTGTCGGGCCGCTCCTGGTTGCGTGCCGGTGCGTCGCGCGGAGGCCGTTTCTTGCGGCTGTCTTCGAGCAGCAGGGGCTCGCCGCCCTGGAGGATCTTGGCCAGAGCGGAGGCGATTTCCAGACCCGAGACGTCGTGCTCCTGCTGGTAGCGCTCCATCAGCTGGTGGAAGAAGGCGAGGTCTTCGCGTTCCCGGGCGTCGGTGATGCGCTGAAAGAATTTGTCGATGCGGCGGTCGTTGACCACCGAAGCCGACGGCAGGTCCATGCGCTCGATCGTCTGCCGGGTGGCCATCTCGATCGCTCGCAGCATGCGCCGTTCCCGTGGCGCGACGAAGAGGATGGCTTCTCCTTTGCGGCCCGCGCGACCCGTGCGGCCGACCCGGTGCACGTAGGAATCGGTGTCGTAGGGGATATCGAAGTTGATCACGTGGGACACGCGCTCGACGTCGAGGCCACGGGCTGCCACGTCGGTGGCCACGAGAATGTCGAGGCGACCGCGGCGCAGCTGCTCGATGGTGCGCTCGCGCTGCGCCTGCACCATGTCGCCGTTGATGGCAGCACAGGGAAAGCCGCGTGCTGAGAGCCGCTCCGCGAGCTCGACGGTGGCGGTCTTGGTGCGGACGAAGACGATCATGGCGTCGAAGGGCTCCACCTCGAGGATCCGGGTCAGGGCATCGAGCTTGTGGAGGCCGCTGACCACCCAGAACCGATGCCGAATGGTGTCGGCGGTGGTGGTTTTCACCTCGATGGTGACCTCTTCCGGCTCGGTGAGGTGGCGTTGGGCGATGCGCCGCACGGCCCGCGGCATGGTGGCGGAGAAGAGGGCCACCTGGCGTTCGTCGGGGGTCTGCTCCAGAACCCACTCCACGTCTTCGAGAAAGCCCATCCGCAGCATTTCGTCGGCTTCGTCGAGCACCAGGGTCCGGAGCTGGTCGAGGGCCAGGGTGCCGCGGCGCATGTGGTCCATCACCCGACCAGGGGTTCCGACCACCACATGCACACCGCGACGCAGTTGCCGAAGCTGCCCTTCATAGGCCTGGCCGCCGTAGATCGGAACGACACGAAAGCCTTTCAGATGGGTCGCGTAGCGCTGGAAGGCCTCGGCCACCTGAATGGCCAGCTCTCGGGTGGGCGTCAGCACCAGGACAGAGGGTTTCTGCTGCTCGAGCTCGAGCCGCGAGAGGATCGGCAGGGCGAACGCGGCGGTCTTGCCGGTGCCGGTCTGGGCCTGGCCGACCAGGTCTTTGTCGGCCAGGAGGTGTGGGATCGTGGCCGCCTGGATCGGGGAGGGTCGTTCATAGCCGACTCCCCGAAGGGCTTCCAGAATCTTGGGGTCCAGGCCCAACTCGTCGAACGAGGGTTGGGCAGAAGGGTCTTGGGACATCGAGTGCTCCAGGCTGGAGGGTGAGCTGCCGACGGACAGCGAAGCTCGGAATCAGGGCCAACTCTTCCGGGCCTCGGAGCTCGAGGGTAGTGAGAGGGTGAGGTGGGCCGGGTACCGAGGAGGAGATGGATTCGAAAGAGACGGGTGCCGAATCCAGATCGATAAGTGTAGCAAGTCTGAGGGCCCTGTGCAGGAAGAGGTGAAGAAAATTCGTGAAGGCTCCTTTGCCTGCCCCCGCAGACAGAGTGCTCCGGGGGAGGGCGGACAGGTGAAGAGTTTCGTGGTGCCAGGGGGATCGTTGCCTGTGTCGAGCCTCGAAGCTCTTCCGTCTGCTCGAAAGCCATATAGAATCTGTCTCATGTCATTGGAGTCGGGTGAAGTTTCACAGATTCTCGATCGGTGGAGTCGCGGGGAGCCGGACGCGCTCGGCGAGCTCATGCCGAGAATTCTCGGAGATCTGCGACGGGTGGCCCAGAAACACCTGGCGCACGAGGCGCCGGGCCATACTCTGCAGCCCACGGCCCTGGTCAACGAGGTGTACCTGAGGCTCAAGGGGAGGCGTTCCGTACACTGGCGGAACAAGGCCCAGTTCTTCGCCTTTGTCGCCGGCATGATGCGCCGGATTCTGGTCGACCACGCTCGTGGACGCCAGGCCTCCAAGCGAGGCGGTCAGGCCGTACGGCTTTCGCTCGACGATTCGATTCGGGTTCCCGATCGGCAGAAGGATCCGGATCTTCTGGCTCTCGATGATGCTCTCAAGAGCCTGGAGAAGGTCGATCCACGCCAATGCCGGATCGTCGAGATGCGGTACTTCACGGGTCTTTCGGTGCCCGAGATCGCCGAGGTCGAAGGGATTTCGGGCACCACGGTGAAACGGGAGTGGCAGACGGCCAAGATGTGGCTCTTCCGAGAGATCTCTCGGCGATGAGCTAGCTCTTCTTTTTCGAGTGGCCCGGGAGACGGGCCGAGGAATCATGTCCCAGAAATCGATGGATCCCGAACGGTGGAAGAGGATCAAGGAGATCCTCTTCACCTGGTCGGTGGCGTCTCCCGAGCGCCAGAAGGAAATCCTGCGCGAGGTCGAGCAGGAGGATCCGGCGTTGCGGGTCGACCTGGAAGAGTTCCTCGAGCTCGACGAAACTCTCGATCACTTCATCGAAGAGCCCTTGTGGTCGTTCCTGAAAGACGAATCCACGGATGAATCGGGCACCGTCACCGGCAGCATCGGTCGCCGGGTGGGGCCCTACCGAATCGAGAAGCTCCTCGGCTATGGCGGGATGGGCTCGGTCTACCTCGCATCGCGGGAAGACGACTACGAGCAGCAGGTGGCTCTCAAGTGGGTGCGCGAGGACTCGGACAACGCGGAGATCGTCTCCAGGTTCTATGCCGAGCGCCAGATCCTCGCTCATCTCGTGCATCCGGGAATCGCTCGTCTGCTCGATGGCGGGACGTCCGCGGACGGGCGTCCGTACCTCGCCATGGAGTTCGTCGATGGCGAGCCGATCGATACCTACTGCGAGAAGAACCATCTCTCGATCGACCAGCGGCTGCGGCTCTTTCGCAAGGTGTGTGTGGCGGTGCATTTCGCCCACCAGAATCTCGTGGTGCACCGGGATCTCAAACCCAGCAATATCCTGGTGACAGCGGACGGGAATCCACGCCTGCTCGACTTCGGAATCGCCAAGCTCCTGCGCCCGGAGCTTCCCCATGCCTCGGCCGCGGCCACCCTGCCGGGGCAGTCGCCCATGACCCCGGCCTACGCCAGCCCGGAGCAGCTGCGGGCCGAGCCCATCACCACGGCGAGCGATATCTACGCCCTCGGTGTGCTGCTCTACCGGTTGCTGGCAGCGCGGCCACCATATCGCCTCGAGGGGAAGGGGTATCACGAGGTCTTGCAGCTCATCTGTTTCGAGTACCCCACGCGCCCCAGCGAGGCGGTTCTCGGTGGGGAGGATCGGAGGCCGGCGGGCCCGGGAGAGCGGAGATGGGCGCAGAAGCTTTCCGGAGATCTGGATTCGATCGTCCTGAAGGCAATGCGCAAGGAGCCGGAGCAGCGGTACGGGTCGGCTGCCGAGCTGTCGGAAGATATCTCCCGACATCTCGAAGGGCAGCCGGTGCAGGCTCGGCAGGGCAACTGGCTCTACCTCACCTCGCGAACACTGCGTCGGAACAAGCCGGTGCTCGCGACCCTTTTGTTCGTGATCGGCTTCGCTCTGACCACTACCTTTCTCTGGCGGCAGGCCGAGTCGCAGCGGGAACGTGCGGAGCAAGGAGAGTCGACCGCCCGAACCGTGACCAACTTTCTCGAAGATCTTTTTCGCTCCGCCGATCCGGATGAGGCCAAGGGCCGGGACCTGAGGGTGCTGGAAGTGCTCGAGCGGGGTCGTGCGCGGCTCGAGGGTGCCCTGGGCGAGGAGCCGGAGACCCGAGCGGAGATCCTGGGCACCCTGGGGGCGGTGTACCAGAACCTGGGGCTCTTCGAGCAGAGTGCGGAGCTACTGGTAGAAGCATACGAGAATCGCATGGCCCACGATCCCACCGATCGCCGAGAGCTGGCCAAGGACATCAATAATGTTGCTACCAGCTATTACGCCGCCGGGAGCTACGAACGAGCCGAGAGGTATTTCCGCCAGGCCCTTGCGATGTACCAGCGACTCGATCCGGCAGATCCTCACCTGCCGGCCATCATGCACAATCTGGCCTCCACTCTGCGACTCCGCGGACGACCCGACGAGGCGGAGGTGATCCAGGGGCAGATTCTCGAAAGGAGCCTCCGGATCTACGGGCCTCGTAGCCCGGAGGTGGCGACTTCGCTCTTCAGCTTCGGCATCCTGAAACGAGATCTGGGGGACCTGCCGGAAAGTGAGCGATTGCTGCAGCGGGCGCTGGAGATTCGAACCGAGCGATTCTCGCCCCACCACACGAAAGTGGCGGAGATTCTCAGCGCTCTCGGCCGAACGCTGTTCGAGGCGGGAAGACTCGGCGAGGCGCGACAGCTGCTCGAACGGGCGCTGAGGATTCGCCTCGATCGGTTCGAAGAAGACCACCCGACGGTTGCGGTGAGCCGGAGCAACCTGGCGGAGGTGCTGCTGGAGCTGGGAGAGATCGAAGCTGCCGGCGACCTGGCTCGATTGGCTTTCGACTCTCTCTCCGCCTCTCTGCCCGAGAAAAATGGTCGAGTGGCCAACGCTCGGAGAGTCTTGGGAGCCGTTTATTTCATGCAGGGGGATTTTCACCGGGCCGAGATCGAGCTGCGGGGAAGCTACTTCGCCCTGCGAGAGAGCCGAGGGGAAGAAGCGTCGGCTACGGAACACGCGCGGCGCCTGTTGCTCGAGATCTATCGCGCGTGGGGAAGGGAAGATCCGGAGAGGGCTCTGGAGTATCCCGAGCCGAGCTCGACTCCCGCTCCGTAACGCGGCAATCGCCGGAGGAGCTCCCCGGCGATCTTCAGCAGAATCCCTCCCTCCCCTTCCGGCTCGAGCTACCACTCTTGCTCGAAGCTCGTGCGACGTAGGGTGCTCTCGGGTCCGGCCGGCTCGTCCATGAAAGAGTCGAGCAGGAAGTCCAGAATCACTCGCTCAGAGCTCGCGAACAGCCAGGTCCTATCGGTTTCGGAGCCGGCGTAGAGAGGATCGGTATCGGGATCCGGATCGACGATGATGGGCTCACTGACGAGCTGGGTTCCACCGTGGTAGGTATCGGGATCCGGATCGACGATGATGGGCTCGCTGACGGAGTGGTTGCCACCGTGGAAGGTATCGGGATCCGGATCGACGATGATGGGCTCGCTGACGGAGTGGTTGCCACCGTGGAAGGTATCGGGATCCGGATCGACGATGATGGGCTCGCTGACGGAGTGGGTTCCACCGTGGTAGGTATCGGGATCCGGATCGACGATGATGGGCTCGCTGACGGAGTGAGGAGCTCCGGTCTGGGTGGTGATCCTGCCGGCCCAGCTGCCGCTGCCCGCCGCGTAGGCGTGAGGGAAGATCAGCGCACGGTGTCGCACTGTCGACCGGCCGTCCTGGAAGCCGTCCATTGCGACGAGGTAGAAGTCGAGCTCCTCGTCGCCGAAGGAGAAATGAGTGATCCGGGCTCGCCTCGAGCCGCCCTGGGTGTCGCTCCAGGCCTCGTGCTCTTGCCAGATTTCGGCAGCCTGGAAGGAAGCGTGTATTGCGATCTCTTCGCCTTCGGACTCGGAGGAGCTCGAAGTGAGGCGGAAGTAGAGGCGGTCGGAGTGCTCCAGGGCTACCAGCAGAAATCCGGCTTCGGCTCGAAGAACCTCCCAGCCCGTCGAGGCCTCGGGCTCGGCGCAGCGCCGACCGAGGAACGAGACACGTGGCGCGGCCGTTCCGTCTCGAAGACCCTTGGCTTCGATTTGCAGGAGACCGGCCGAGGGAGCCTCGACGGAATACACGAGGCTCTCCCGATGACTCGGATAGCGATCGTGCTCGATGGCATGGGCTCCGATCGGATTCGGACGGGTGCAAGCTTCCGCCAGGGTCGAGCTCGATTCGAGCGAGGCGCCGGCCGGCGAGGAAAAGGTTGCAATCGCAGAAAGGGTGAGAAACGAATTCCGGATGCAAGAAGAAAACCTGAACATGATACCTCCGAAGAGTTTGATTTCGCTCCTGAAAATCAAGGAGAAAATCGTTTTCGAGTGTTCAGGTTGGCCAACCTTCGCAGGCCTGTAGAGCAACGGCTGTGCCAGACTGGTCAGTCGGAAGAAAAGATGTTCGTCTACTTGCCTCGGAAGATTGTGTTCGGTTCCTCTAAGTGACTGATTCGTAGTTGCTTGCGAGTGCGGCAGGTGGTTCGCCCAGGCGGTTGAAAAACTTTCGAACAGCTGTCTTCATGCCGGTGTTCCAGCGGTTCGGAAGAACGAAGAGAAATGTCGGCCCTTCGGCAGAAATGTCGAGGTGCCGGGCCGACATTTCAGAAATGTCGGCCCGGCTATGTCGGGCTCAGAAATGTCGGAAGGGGCGTTGCGGCCGCGAGCGCGGAGCGGAAGAAGGCGATGCGGAAGAGATCAACTGCCGTGGGCTGATAGTTCTACTTTGTCAGATGACGACCTCGAGCTCGGAAGAGTCGGCGTTCCTGGAGCCAGGTCGAGCGGGTCGAGGAAGACCATGCCGAAGATGCCGCCGGGACACAGCGCCAGGAGAGAGCTCGGAGCCGCTCGCAGCCGACGCGACCCTTCGAGACCTGGCGGAAGGAACACCGACTCGACCTCGCGAGTGAATCTGACAAAGTAGAAATAGGAGGCCGGGCCTGATCGCGGAGAGCGGTGGGCCCGGCCTGGAGGCGAGGGAATCGAAGTCAGCCGCCGACGGAGCTCGACGACCAGGCGGAGAGATCGCCCGATTCGAAGCCGTCGGAGAAGATGTCGGGGCCGTAGATCGGCGGCAGGTCGGTGCCGGAGACCACGCCCAGGGGCGAGTAGTCGGTGTAACCGGGGAAGACCTCCCCGAGGTTGTTGTTGCCCATGCGGCGGATGAGGATCTCGCTCAGGACACGCCGGAAGTCGGTGGTGACCTCGAGGTCGGCCCCCTGGTAGAGCTCGTCGTTGGCGAGACCGGGCCAGGTACCGTGGATTCCGCCGGTTGCCTGCCCCGAGAGCACCATCATCACGTTACCGTGGCCGTGGTCGACACCGCGGTCGGCGTTCTCTCGCAGCCGGCGACCGAACTCGCTCTGCACCACGATGGTCGTGCGCTGGGTGTAGCTCTGGCCCCCCGAGCCGTCGAGGTCGGTGTAGAGCGCGGCGAGGCCGCGGGCCAGCTCCTGCACATGGCCGGAGAAGTAGCCGCCGCCGCCATCGCCCTGCCCGTTGTGGGTGTCCCAACCACCGAAGTCGATCGTCGCCACCTGCAGGCCGATGTCGAGCTTGATCATGCGGGCGATGGTCTGCAGGTGATTTCCCAGAGTCGTGTTGGGATAGATGGCTCCATTGGCCGGGGTGTAGTCGCCATCGCTGTTGAGCTCGATGATGTCGATGGCGTCGAGGGTCTCGGTTCCGGCCCGGTGCAGCCAGCTGTCGGCGTTGTAGAGGTTGCGCAGGGCCACGCGCTGGGCGTCTCGCCAGTCGAACGGACCGACGTTGAGAGAGAAGCTGTCGGGGCTGGTCATGTTGACCGCCTCGGAGCTTCCCAGGAGCGCCGTCTGCTGGATGTTGCCGACGCCGAGGGCCGGCAGCACCAGGTTGCCGGGCAGGTTCGACGCCGAGAGCAGGTGGCGAGTGAGCCAGCCCGAGGAGGTGGTCAGAGAGCCGGGAGTGCCGAGCTCCATGAAGGCCATGGAGTCGAAGTGGCTGCGGTTGTCCTCGTGCATACCCGCCGCCAGGATCAGCGACAGGCGGCCGTCCTGGTAGAGATCGAAAAGGGTCGCGGGCGGCGTACCGGTGCCGTCGGGCCAGGTGTTGGTGGCCGGGTGGAGCCCGAACTGGGCGTCGAGACCCAGCGCCGCGTTGGCCCCGGTGAGCGGCACGGCGACGTTGGGTCTCGCCGTTTCGTAGAAGCCGCGGTCGGCCCCGTCGATCGGAACCAGCAGGTTCAGGCCGTCGATCCCGCCGCGTAGGAAGACGGAGATGAGGATGTCCTGGTTGTTGCCGGGGGCTCCGAAGGCCAGCGTGTTGAAGTTGCTGCCGGCGTAGGCCGCTACGGCTGCCGAGCAGCCGGTGATGAATCCGCGTCGTGTGGGTCGAGGCATCGTTTGCTCCTCCGGGCTCAGCGCCACAGGAAATCGGGGGACATGAGGATCACTCCCACCATCGACCGAACCCGGTCGCGGGTGTCTTCATCGGTGAAATCGAGATCGAAATCGGGGTTGATCCCCTGGGCCATGAACTGCACGATCTGCTCGCGATCGGCAGGGTCCATCGGCCTCTGGAGGATCCGTTCGATCCAGAAGTCCGCGAGCTCGTTGGCGCTGCGCACCCCACCCGGGGTCTGGGAAAGGACGTCGAGGTAGAAGCTCCCGCCGTCGTCGTCGAAATCGATCAGCCAGTTGCAGAGGCGCCAGCTCATCACTCGTGGGGTCATGCGCATCCAGGCTTCGCGTTTGTCGGGAAAGCCGTTGGGAGCGGGCCAGGTGAAGAGATCCTGCCCGGCGTCGTCGTAACGAAAGAGAAAAGAGCTGGTGTCCGAGTCTTCCATCTTGAGGGTGAAGTCGGCGCCGCAGGCTCGCAGGGCGCCCACCGCGATCTCGAAGGGGCGTTTGACCTTTTCACCCCAGGTCGAGAGGAACTCGGGGGCGAGCACGATGGTCTCGATGACCTGAGCCAGCTGGTCGGGGGCCTGCCACTGGTCGGTGAACACCGCCGCGGCGGCATCGATCACGCTCTGGGGCGGATCGTCGGAGATCAGTCGCCGGCAGAGCTTGCGGGCGATGTGCCGGCCGGTTCCCGGGTGGGAGGCGAGGGCATCGAGCACGGTACGGCCGTCCACCAGGTCGTCCTGGTCCTGGGGAATGAAGACTCCGAGCACGTTCTTCTGGAAGCGGTCGTGGTCGTCGGGTCGGTAGAAGAACAGGCCGGTGTCGCCGTCGTCGCCGGAGCCGCGGCTGAAGCTCCAGCCGGTGAAGCAGCGGGTCGACTCGAATACGTCGGCATCGACATAGCCGATCGGGCGGCCTTCACCGTCGTCGGGCACCTCGCTCTGGGGCATGGTGCCGAGGTAGCTCTCCGAGCCCAGGGTGTGCAGCTCGAAGAGCTCGCGGCTGAAGTTCTCGTTCGGGCCGTCGTCGCTGCTGGTGTAGTTGTCGAGGTAGTAGAGCATCGCGGTGCTGCGGGTCACGGCCTCGAGCATGGTGCGGAAGTTACCGAGAAGGTTCTGGCGCAGCACCAGGTGGAAATGCGGAAAGGTGGCACGAACGAACCCCGAGTGGTTGATGTTGATGTTGAAGTGATTGACCCAGAAGTCCAGGAGCACTTCCACCAGCTGTTTCCGGCTGTACATGCCGCGCAGGAAGGTGGCCCGCACCAACTCGTCGCGAGGCCACGAAGAGCTGGTGTTGCCGCTCGGCGCGTTGTCGTTGATGTACCAGTCCCAGAGGGTCGCGAGGTAGGTGTCGGGGTCGTCGCTCAGGTCCACCGACTCGAACCCCGCGGCGTCGAGCCTTCCTTCGAGCTCGCTGTCGTCGATGTTGTCGGGATCGAGCTGCTGGGCCACGTAGGCGGCCAGGCGTTGCTCGGGGGTGGCGCCGAGGGCGTTGAAGTCGTCGAGATCGCCCGGCCGCGGGCCGAAGCCCAGGCGGTTGAGGGCGATGATGCCCGCCTCGGGCAGAGGTGGTGTCCCGTTGCGGGTCGCCACGGGGCGATCGGGATCGCGCATGGCGACGGCTTTCGGCCGGGGATCGGAAGTCGCCGAAGAGGGTCGAGATGTGAGAACGGTCAGACCTCCGGCCGCCAGGGTGACCCGGCGCAGGAGCTGTCGGCGGTCGACAGAAGACGATGGCGGATCGACGAGGTCGCTCATCCGTTGGCCTCCAAGGTTTGGTCCAAATGGGGACACTGATCCTATGGTTTCTAGTCAATTATTGCAATGTATCTATGTATGGTTGAGGTGAGCCGTCCAATCCCGATCTGGGAAATGAGCTCCTCAAAAGGGGAAGACTCGGTGCCGGTGCCCACCCGAGAGCCTGTATTCCGGGGGTGGAATCGATCTTGCTGAATGGAGTGAGCCCCACGGCCGGCGAATGGACGGCGTCCGAGGTGGATCGATCAGGAGTTTGCGAATGGCCGAGAACAGATTTGTGGTGAAAAAAGACAGCTGGAACTAGACAGCGGTGGCGGCCGGGATGGTGCTCTGAGCTCGGAGTGACTCTGGTGGTGCTCTCGAATATCGACGGAGGGGCTCGGCACCTGCCCCGCCGGCTCGAGGCTCTGCTGGGGCGTCTGGTACGGTGAGCGCCACCGCAGGCACCCGCTTCATGATCCTCCAGGAGCCCTCGCCATTTCCGAAGCGAACGACAAACGACCGACGAAGAGCCGTGTGCTCCTGGCTCTGCTGGCCCTTCTGATTGCGGCCCCGGCCTTCGCCGTGTGGCCCTGGAGCGATGGCTCGGGGGCACGATTCGTCCTCTACCGCCAGCCGAAGGAAGCGGCCGTCGGTGTTCTGGTCTGGCTCTTCCTGGCGGCCTTTTTCTGGCGGCGGCAGGTAGATGGCACCTCGCCCCTGGGACTGGTCGTCGGCTCCCTGCGCCGGTGGGGCGTGCGGATTCTGGCCACGTTCCTTGGCTGGATGGCCTGCACCTCGCTCTGGGCTCGGGTTCCCGAGAATTCCCTGGTCGAGCTCCGGCAGTATTTGCCTCTCTTTCTCCTGCTCCTGGCTCTGGTCGGCTGGCAAGAACGAGACCCGGAGGTGAGCCGGTGGATCCGCCTCTCCCTGGTCCTGTCGCTGGCGGGGCTGACGGGCGTCGGCCTGCTGCAGCTCTTCGTAGAGATTCCCTGGCTGGCACCGATCAATCCGGAGATCGGCGCGCCCAATCCCTCGTTCATGGGGTACAAGAATCCCATGGCTCTGGCCCTGCTCGGCCAGATCTTTCTGCTGGCGGAGATGGGAAACGCTCGTCGCGGATCCTGGCCCGGTGGTCCCTGGCCCTGGAGGTTGCTCCTGGCCCTGGAGCTGGGGTACATGGCCACTCTCGGCAGCCGCACCAGCCTCTTCGCCCTGGGCTCGGGTGCCTGCTCTCTTTGCGTGCTGACCTGGGCAGCACATCGCCAGGAGGGGCGAAGCGGAGAGCCGGGAGCCTCTCGGCACGACAACGGGCTGGTGTGGGCCTCCGTCGTGATGGTGATCTTCGTCGCAGCCCTCGGAGCTCATCCGGTGGGGCGGGCCAAGGCTGTTTCGGTGCTGGAGTATCTGCGCCAGCCGGCCAGGTACCTGGAGAGCGACCGGGGGATCTACCTGCGCAACACGCTCGAGATGGTGCGCCATCATCCCTTCGGTGTGGGTCTCGGAGACTGGCAGACCCACTATCCCGTGTACCGCTCCGTGGGGCGTGACGTCGCCTTCAACGAAACCCATCAGGTCCGCCGGGCCCACTCCGATCCGGTGCAGCTCCTCGGCGAAGGTGGCTGGATCGGCCTCTCTCTCTGGCTGGCCCTGCTGGGCTGGCCGATCCTTCGGGCCGCACGAGCCGGTTGGGGAGGAGATCGTCGCTCCCGTTTCCTGGCCGCTCAGCTCGTCGCCCTGGCGGCCGCCATGTCGACCGACTACTTCCTGGACCTGCCCTACGGCAAGCTACAGCTCTTCCTGGTGCTCGCCCTGGCGATGGCCCAAGAGGCGCCCGAAGAGCCCGGCGCCGAGGCTTCTGCTCTTGCCGATGATCGATGGCTCCGGCTCGGTTGGCAGGCGACGCTCTTCGCCTCACTGCTGCTGTCGGTGGCTTTCCACTGGAGCCTCCTGCGCCACACTCGGGCCGGCGCTGCGATCCAGCAGGGATACCAGCGTTGGGTCGCCCAGGGAGCAGCTTCGCTACCCTTCCTGCAGCAACGGGTCGCGAGCTACGGCCCGGTATTCCTGGCATCGAGGGCGGTCACCAAGACCAGCCACCGCGACTTCGTGGTGCTCGCTCATTCCGCGGCGCTCCTCGGCCACCGTGCCGAGGCGATCACCTGGGCCCGGCGGTCCTACGACTTACATCCCTACTATCCACAGACCTACGAGCTCATGGCCTACCTGGCCGAGGATCCCGAGGTCGCCCGGGCCTGGAGGGAGGCCGGACGTTACATCCTCGAAGAGGCTCGGCAGGGATTCGACCACCCCGAGCCTCCGCGGCTCATTTCGGCGGCAGCGAGGTGACGAAGGCCAGGGCGTGATCGATCCAGCTGGCGAGCTCGGGGTCGGAAGCAAAACCCTCTGGCTCGACATAGACCATGCCCTTCATCGGGCGCCCGGTGAAATCCATGGGGCGCGCGTGCTCGAGAGCCAGCACCTCTTCGTGGGCCTCGGGTCCGACCCGCAGCATCAGGGTGTCCTGGTTGACACCGCAGCACATGTGTCCATTGACCATGAACGCCAGGCCACCGAACATCTTGCGTTCGTACACCTCGTCCTGGTCACGGAGCAGTGGGCGGATTCGTTCCGCCAGGTTCTCGTCGTAAGCCATGATTCCTCCATTGAGTCGTGCTCTCTTCTCGAGGACGATCGGGGAGAAGAATGCACGACAGGCCCGAATCTCATGGTCGATCCAGGATCGAGCCACGGTAGCGGCTGCCCTGGCGCGGTTCGAGAAACAAACGAATCTGGGTTTCTCCGACTGTTTGATCTTGGAGATCGCCCGGAGTGCCGGACATCTACCCTTGGGAACGTTTGATCGAAAGCTGAGTCAGCTGCACGGTGGGCAGCGGCTCTAGCTGGACCGCGCGAGTCCCGAAACGGGAGGCTCCGGCGGAGGCGAGGTCAGAGGAGCTCCGTGGGTCGGCAGACCGCATTCTGGAAGTTGGCGGTCAGGTTGTAGAAGACCTTTACCGGTTTCCCGTCCAGTTGAGCTGGTTGGAAACGCCATTCTCTCAAGGCATCGATCGCGGCGAACCCCAGGATGGGGTCCTGGGTCGTGAGGAGCTTCGGCCAGGTGGGGAATCCCTGCTCGTCGATCACCACCTGGACCTGGATCGGGCCTTCGATACAACCAAATTGTTTGCCGAACGGGTATTTGGGTTTCGGAGAATGGATCTTCTTGGGGGGTTGGATTCTGTCGGAGAGGGCGGAGTCAGCGTCTGGAATCTCGTCCTTCCCCCACGGATTTTCCTCTGAGCTCACCCGCCAGCTCTCGAGCACAGAGGCGCTGGGGCCGTACCTTTCGAATCTCATCTTCGAGAATTGGGCATCGAGGGTCTGGGCAGCCAGGAAGTCCCAATGTGCCGATCTTTCGTCGCCCAGGCCTGCTTCGGCCACGGCGCGGATGAACACTGCGGAGGCCAGGAGATTCTCGGTTCCGGATCCACTCTGGATCCGGTCGCACATCTCGGAGAGAAGGCGATTCGCCGTCCATTTCGCCTTCTTCCACTTGCCCTGCTCGAGCATTCGGTCCGCTTTTTCGAGACTGTCGATCCAGCGGTCGACAACCATCGCGTTTCGTTTCTGGGTCTGCTTCGTCTGGGCGGGCAGGGTGGCCGGAAACGAGAGTACCGACACGAGGATGGCGAGAGACACGACACGGAACATGATGTTCTCCTTGAGGTAGTCGGGCAGACCCTTGGCCTACGCAGTAGGAGCTGCTGGAATTCGCCGGCTTGAAGAAATACCGAACATCGAAACATTCGGATATATTAATGATAGATGGAATGCCAACCTACGCCAGCTCCGGACGGAGCGAGTGAGGAGATACGTCATGATGAGTGAATCGGGATTTCTCGGACGTCGAAGCCGCCTTCTCTGGATCCTCTTCCTTTGCCTGGCCGTCGTACCTTGTGCCAGCGCGCGCGAGCCGGCCTCGAGCTCGGGTGCCGCCACCTTCTACGTGGCGACCGACGGCAGTGACGACACCGGTGACGGCTCGCTCGGCGAGCCCTGGGCGACGATCACGTTCGCCCTCGACTCCGTGCCCGACGGCAGCGAGATCCTGGTCCGGCCCGGGACCTACAACGGGCGGATCCGAATGCGTGGCACGTTCCCCACCGGTGTGATCGTGCGGTCCGAGGTCCCCTACGCAGCCCGCCTGCGAAACGACGACCGAGTCCTGACCTTCTACGACGATCCGAGAGGCGTCGAGGGCATCACCCTCGAAGGTTTCGACATCGCCCACGACGGTCCCGGAGCGGCGCCCCTCGTGGTGCACCTCGACGGCGCCGGTACCTCGGCGGTGTCACGCATCACCCTGCGCAACAACGTGATGCACGACAGCTACGACAACGACGTACTGAAGATCAACAACGCAGCGATCGACGTGCTGGTGGAGGGGAACCTCTTCTTCAACCAAACGGGAAGCGACGAGCACATCGACATCAACAGCGTGGAAGACGTGGTGGTGCAGGACAACGTCTTCTTCAACGACTTCGCCGCCAGCGGCCGCACCGACCCCGGCAACACCAGCAGCTTCATCGTCATCAAAGACAGCAACGCGGGGGACGACATCTTCCTCGGCAGCCGCAATGTCACCGTGCGTCGCAACATCTTCCTGAACTGGGAGGGCTCCACCGGCAGCAACTTCTTGCTCCTGGGCGAGGACGGCCAGGCGATCTACGAGGCGCGGGAGATCCTGGTGGAGAACAACCTGATGTTGGGCAACTCCGAGAACGTGATGCGAGCACCGTTCGGGGTGAAGGGAGGGCGCGACATCACCTTTCGCCACAACACCGTGGTGGGCGACCTGCCCGCGCTCGCCTTCGCCATGCGGCTCAACCGCGAGGGGTCGAACCCGGTGAACGAGAACATCGCCTTCTACAACAACATCTGGTCCGACCCCACCGGCTCCATGGGAGCTTCTTTCGGCGGCAGCAACGACTTCTCCGACACACCCCCCGCCGATCTCTCCACCTTCGAGCTCGACAACAACCTCTACTGGAACGGGGGCTCGGCCCTGCCCGAAGATCCGGGCGAGGAAGTCAATCCCAGCGACGATCTCGCCGCGATCGAGGCCGACCCCCGGCTCGCTCTCCAGACCGGCCTGGTCGTGCCCCACTTCGACCCCGGCACCGGCTTCGCCGACGGCTCGACGACCATCCGCGAGGCCTTCCTCCGCCTCGCCACCCTCTACGGCACCCCCGCCGAAGGTAGCGCCGCCCTCGATGCCGCCGATCCCGCCCAATCCCCAGCCGACGACCTCCTCGGCCGTTCCCGGGTGGGTGCCACCGACGTAGGTGCCGTCGAGGGGACGGGCATCTTCGCCGATGGCTTCGAGTCGGGCGATCCCTCGGCCTGGAGCGCGGTCTCGCCGTAGCCCAGGTCTTTGCGCAGCAGGATCTCGAGTCGCTCCTCCCAACGAGCGAGATGGCCCGGCGACCTGCGGAAAGTCGTCGGCAAGCGTCGAAGAAGGAGATTCTTTCTACGGGCAGTTCGGTCCCGTGCCGACTCCCTGGCAGTCCGGGCACTCGTCTTCTTCGTCGAATTCACAGCAACCGTCGTAGTTGCAGACACATGCGCAAAGGCAGGTGCCGAGCTGATTGCAGCTGCCGATGCCGTTGGGGCATTGCTGCTGGCAGTCGGAATGGTTTGTGCAGGTGTACTGGCAACCGCCGGCGCAGTCGTCACACCCGCCGGGATCCAGCGGCCCTTCTCCAAAGCTGGCCACGTACGGTATTGAAATGCTGGGGGCTTCACCTGAAGAGCCCCTGGGTTCGACCTGGGCTCGAGTCGCTTGTTCTGATTCGAGTGTCGGTTGCTCGGCCATTGTGAATCCGGCGACCAGAAAGAGAACCAGGAACATCCAGAGACTGCGAGATACGAGCATGGCTTTCTCCTCGGAAGATACTTCGTCTCTCCTTCCCCAGTGGAAGGAGCTCTGTTGAGGAGACGCGAGAAAACTCGGGCAGGAGCAACTCTCACGGAGAAGAAAGTTGCAGAACAGAACCAGTCGCTCTTGGTTGCTCCAGGGCATCGAGAACGTATCTGGCTTCGCGCAGGAATTTCGGATCCTCGACCTCGGAACGTTCGAAGGTCCGTATGCTCGATAGAAGGAGCTCAGTCGCTTCATCGACCTGCCCCAGATCGGCGAGGCAGCTCCCGAGGCGCATCTGGCTGGCGGCGGTGAGGAAGTTGTCGGCAGGCAGCTGTTTCGCACGGATCTCTACGGCGCGGCGGGCAGGGGGGACACACTTCGCCGGTTCGCCATTGATCTGGTGCACCAAGGCGATTCCTGAGAGGAGATAGCCGATGCGGAGGTGGTCAGCGCCAAGAGATTTCTCCGCCAGCACCAGGTTCTCCTCCTGCATCGCCAGGGCCTCGTCGAGTCGGCCGGCTTCCGAGAGGACGTACGCCAGGTTGTGCCGGGCGTGGACGGTCTCCATATGCTCGGGGCCACGATGGGCGATCTCGAGCTCCAGAGCTTCCCGGGCCAGCTCGGCGCAGGACGGGTCTCGGGCATCGATCTCGACCTTGGCTACCGCCAGACCCTTGAGAACCTTGGCTCGAAGGGTAGGCTCTCCGCCTCCGTCTCGGTCGAGCATCTCGAGGGCTCGCTGACCTGTTTCGGCAGCTTCTGCGAACGCACCCTGCAGGTAATACAGAGAGCTCAGCTGAAGGAACGACTCGGAGTGCAGCTGGAGCTCGCTCCCGAAGCTTTCGTGGAGCCGAATCCCGCGGCGAAGGGCGTCGATACCTTCTCCGTACCGTTCCAGCTCGGCGAGCACACGAGCATACTTTTGGAGATATGGAGTCAGCTCGGCCGCTTCGCCCCAGGTGTCTTCCGCGATCTTCAGGGCCGAGCGCAAGACGTCTGCCGAGTCCTCGAAATGGCCGGCATGAAAAAGGATCTCGCCCATGTCCAGCGCGAGCTCGGCGGCCTGTGGGTCGTTCACCGTTCGTTCCGAGAGCTCGGCGAAGACTTGGTTCGACCTCTGGAGGAGCTGTTCTTCAGGAATGCTCACCCGACTCAGAAGGGCCAGGAGGAGAGATTTCGATCCCCGCGGGATGTCGAGGGCCAGGATTCTCGGCACGGCACGGTCGAGGCTTCCGGAATCCATGAGCTGGTCGTCTTCCGGTCCGGCCAGCTCCCGGATCAAGGCGACGGTCTCCTGGCCAGCTCGAGCTCGTCGCCAGGACTGGACGGCGTTGGCCAGGATCAGGCCGAGAATGACCAGGGCCGAGACCGTAGCGGTCAAGGCAAAGCGATTGCGCCGTAGGTAACGTCCGGTTCGGTATTTCCAGCTGCCCCGCCGCGCAAGAATCGGACGATGGCTCAGGTGTCGCTCGACGTCTTCGGCGAGGGCCTGCGCCGATCCGTAGCGCTCGGTCGGCTGCCAGCGCAAGGCCTTGGCCACGATGTGGTCTAGGTCTCCGCGCAGCCGGCGGCGTAGCTCGCCCACCTTTGCCCGGCACTCGTGTGCGAAGTCGACGGATGCCTCGGTGAGGACCGAGCTAGGAAACGGAGGGTCCTGAGGAGGGGATAAGGAGCCGATCGCTGGCGGCAGCTCGCCGGTCAGCAGCTGGAAGAGGAGTCGCCCCGCGGAATAGATGTCGCTGGCGGGAGTGACCGGAAGGCCGGCCACCTGCTCCGGGCTGGCGTAGCGTGGAGTGAAAGATACGAACCGACTGCTCGTGTGGTCCTCGTCTTCGTCGAGCAACTTGGCGATCCCGAAGTCGAGGAGGTGAGGCACATCTTCCCCGTCGATCAGGAGATTCGAGGGTTTGATGTCGCGGTGGACGATCAGGTTCTGATGGGCGTAGTGCAGGGCGCGGCAGAACGCAATGAAGATCCGGAGCCGGTTCTCGATCGGTAGCCTTCTCGCTCGGCAATATCGATCCAGTGGCTCACCCTCCACCAGATCCGTGACCAGAAACGGTCTGCCGTCCTCTAGCTCACCCCCATCGAGAATTCGCACGATGTTTGGATGGTCGAGGAGGGCCAGCAGACGGCGCTCCTTGGCAAAGCGTCGGGTCGCGGGACCTCCGACCCGGTGGGCGTGCAGAACCTTCACGGCGAAGAGCTGCCCCTGGTACCTCCGGTCCTGGCGCCGGGCCCGATACACACTTCCCATTCCACCGTGAGCGATCAGCTCTAGATCCTCGTATCCTGGAACCGGGGGTGTCGAAGGGTCTTGCTCTCCGAGAGTCAATCCCTGCCAGGGAGTGTCAGAGGCGGAGTCGCAAGCCAGTAGCTCGATGAGTAGCGCGTGCAGCTCCCGGTTGTCCTTGCACTGTTCGAGGAGAAACCTCTCCCGGCTCTCGGGTGGCAGCTCTGCTACCTGGCTGAACAGCTCCTGCGCTCGGGGCCAGATCTCCGAAGTGCTCACGGCGTGGGCCGATTGCGAAGATATCTCTCTAGCCACGCCCGGGCCAGACGCCAACGACGAATGACCGTCATGGGTACAACTCCTTCGGCCTCGGCGATCTCGCGGTTGGTGAGCCCGCCAAAGAATCGCAGCTCCACGAGTCGTGCCAGGTTTTCGTCATATCGAGCAAGGTCGGTGAGGGCGTCGTCGAGCTCGAGAGCTTCCAGGGGCCGGCCGTGCCCGGGAAGAGAGTCGGGTTCGAAGTTGGAGTCTTCTTTCAGGGCGGCCCGTTTGGCATATCCCTTGGCCCGAGCTCGATCGACCAGAATCCGCCGCATGATCCGGGCAGCCACTGCGAAGAGATGGCCGCGATTGGCCCACCTGGTTCGGTCGTGGCGGGCCAGGCGCAGGTAGGCTTCGTGCACCAGGGCCTCTTCGTCGAAGGTCGGGGTGGGGCGCTCGTTGGCGAGGCAGCGACTCGCGATGTATTGCAGCCTGCCATACACAGCGGTGAGTGCCTCTGCCAGGGCCTGGTCGTCTCCCAGCCCGTGCTTCACGAGGAGCGCTGTCACCGTTCCCCGGCCCGCGCTCGACTCGGCAGCGATATTGGTGATTCCGTTGTGGCTCGGCATGTCCTGGCGGATCTTGTTTTGAACGTATGCGACTTACTGTATCTCCGATCCATAGGTATTGCCATATCGCCCGCTTTGCCCCCGGGGGTGAGCCCCTGGCGAGGAATCGTTACAAATCGCTGTCGTCGAAGGATCCTCTCGAGCCATCAGGGGGCGCATCTGCTTGACTTTTGATTAATCAAAAAATATAATTCTTCACACCAAATATCGACTTGCGTCCCGTCAAACAATACGGTCGCCGTTCGAGAAGCCACAGCCGAATCCCGAGAAGGTCCCATGAAAGCTCCCCTTTGCCTCGATCGCCTCTCACATCTCCACCAACCCTGGCTCATGGTCTACCTCGCGAGCCTGGCTCTGACCGCGACCCCGCTCTTCGCCGACTGTGCCTTCGACGCCACGGTGATGGGTTCTAAGGAGAAGCCCGTGGCCGGCGCGGTGGTGCATCTGCTCGATGCCGACATCCGGGCCACGAGCAACACCCACGGCAAGGTCTGTCTGCAGGAGCTGGCACCGGGGCCTCATTCCCTGCTGGTGATCGCCGACGGTTTTTCGGTGCTCGACGCACGAGTCACCAAAGAGACGGACGCCGCACTGCTGCTCTCGCTCCAGCTGACTCCCGCTTTCGGCGAGGAGATGGTGGTCACCGGTACCCGCACGGCGAAAAGGCTGGTGGACTCGCCGGTGCACGTACAGGTCATCTCGCGCGAGTCGATCGACGCCGCGTCGGCTCGCACTCTGGCCGACGTGGTGGAGCTCACGCCGGGTGTGCGGATCGAGAGCAATTGCCAGAACTGCAACTTCTCTCAGGTCCGCATGCTCGGCCTCGAAGGCCCGTATTCGCAGATCCTGGTCGACGGGCAACCCACGGTTTCGTCGCTGGCGATGGTCTACGGCATCGAGCAGTTTCCGGCGCGGATGCTGGAGAACGTGGAGGTGGTGAAGGGGGGCGGAGCCGCGATCTACGGGGCGGGCGCGGTGGGAGGTGTGATCAACCTGATTCCCCACGCTCCCTTCGACACCCACACCACCCTCGAGGCCCGGGCTCTCGAGACCGGTGGCGAGCCGGGGCACAGCGTGTCGGCGGTGATGGACTGGAGCCCCGGCGATCGCCGCACCGGGCTCTCGGTGCTCGGCCAGCTCGATTCCGTGGAGCCTTCGGACCGCGACGGCGACGGTTTCACCGAGGTGACGAGCCGCGACCTCTCGACCTTCGCCACCCGCGGCGAGCATTACGTGCTGAACGACCAGGCCCGGCTGCACGCCGAGCTGAACCGGACCGAGTCGTCCCGCCGGGGCGGCGACCTGGTGCGTTTCGACCTGCGGCCCGACCAGACCGCCCTCACCGAGGAGATCGAGACCGAGCGACTGGGTTTCGGCATCGGCTGGTTGCACACCGTTTCGTCGCGTTTCGACTACCGGGTGTCGGCCTCGTATGCCGACACGAAGCGCGATTCCTACTACGGCGCCGATTTCGACCCGAACGCCTACGGCACCACCGACAATCCGCTCTGGGTGCTCGACAGCCAGGTCAATCGGCACCGCAAGCGTGGCACCGTCACCGCCGGGGTGCAGTACAGCCGCGACGAGATCGACGATCGCCAGCCCGGCTACGACCGGATCCTGCAGGAGACCAACACCAACCTGGGCCTCTACTTCCAGGACGACCTCGAGCTCGGCGATCGGTTCACCCTCGTCTACGGCGTGCGGGCCGACGACCACTCCTCGCTCGACGACGCGGTGCTCTCGCCGCGGCTGGCGCTGATGGCCTCGCCCCGCGACGATCTCACCGTCCGAGTTTCTTTCGCCGAGGGTTTCCGGGCCCCGGTCACCTTCGACGAAGACCTGCATATCGAGCTGGCTGGCGGCGGCGCGCGGGTGACCCGCCAGGCGGAGGGATTGGTGGAGGAGAGCTCCCGGGCCTGGCTCGCCTCGGTCGAATGGCGGCCGACGTTTGGCCGCAAGGGCAGCGCCTCCTTCGAGATCTCGGCCTTCCGAACCGACCTCGACGATCTCTTCGACGTGGTGCAGAACGACGACCCCACCACCGACCAGCGGGAGTTCCTGCGGGTCAATGCCGAGGGAGCGGTGGTCCAGGGCATGGAGGCCACGGCGTCGATCCGCTGGGGCTCGCGGCTCTCGGGGCAGGTGGGTTTCGTGGTCCAGAGCTCGAGATTCTCGGTGCCCGAGCCCGATTTCGGGAGCCTCGATTTCTTCCGCACCCCCGGGCAATACGGCACTCTCAGCCTCCAGGCCCGCCTGCCCGCCGAGCTCGACCTCTTCCTCGGCGCGCGCTACACCGGTTCCATGGTGGCGCCTCATTACGCCGGCTTCATCGATGAAGATCGCCTCGAAAACACCCCCTCGTTCTTCGAGCTCGACCTCAACCTCTCGCGCACCTTCGAGCTCGCCGGCCGCGACCTGACCGTCACCCTGGGTGCCAAGAACCTCACCGACGCCTACCAGGAAGACCTCGACCAGGGCGCCGCCCGCGACTCCAACTACGTCTACGGTCCGCGTCTGCCTCGTTCGTATCTACTTGGATTCCGATGGGAGCTGTGAGCCGCGCCGCCGTTTCGCCGATCCTGTTGCTCGCCATGCTGCTCGTCGCCCCGCCCCTGGCGAGCAGCGGTCCGGCTTCCTCTAACGATTCGCAGGGCTCGATCTGGCGCGCCACCCGTTGGACCGATCTCGACGGCAAGACCTGGACCGCCGCCGAGCTCGAGGGCCGAGTCGTCTTGCTCGACTTCTGGGCCACCTGGTGTGCCCCCTGCCTCGCCGAGCTCCCCAACCTGCGCCAGCTCGCCGAAAGACACCCCTCCGACGACCTGATCCTCCTCGGCATCGCCCTCGACACCATCGACCGCACCCGCCTCCGCTCCTTTCTGCGCCGCCACGACATCACCTGGCCGCAGGTCCACGAGCCCCGAGGCGTCGAGGGCGAGATCGCCCGCCGCTTCGGAGTCGAAGCCGTGCCTTCGACCTTCCTCGTCGACCGCGCCGGACGTCTCGTCGCCCGTGACCTGCACGGGCGAGCGCTAGAGGTGACGGTGGAGACGTTGGTTCAGAAGAAGCCGCCGAAGCAGGTGGCGGCGTCTAACCTGGATTCTTCATCAGCCTCCTGCTGCGAGGCCGGATCTTCATGAATCTACAGCGTTACGCCG